>JACRAN010000051.1 GCA_016234735.1 Bacteroidota bacterium
CCCTTTGAAGGGGGCAAGGGGGATGTAGGTCAGGGGCAAGTCAGGGGCCTCAACAACACTGGCTTTTCCCGGTGACGGTGAAAAACGTCCCCAGCAACTTTTCAAACCGCCGGAACGTCTTCGGATGTATGCAGTAGCACGACTTGGCACCCTCCACCGAGCCTTGAATCAGCCCGGCGGCGAGCAGTTCCTTCAGGTGCTGCGACACGGTGCTTTGCGCCAGCGGCATCACCTCCACGATTTCGCCGCAGACGCAACTCTGCCGTTTCGCCAGTTCTTTCAGGATGGCAATGCGGGCGGGGTGGGAGAGGGCCTTCGCTAACTCCGCCAACTCCTGTTCTTCCTGCCCGAAAGCTTCTTTTTTATGGATGGCCATGCGTTGTTAAATTAATTTCATCGCAAAAATACGATGATTTTTTCTTGCGCAAGAGGTAAGTGAAAATTTATCGTAAAAAAACGATAATTTTTTTTCGAATCTGCCCAAAAAGTCGGAAATCCACGATTTGCAGGCGTTAGGGAGCAGCGCTGTTTTGCTTCAAATTTGAAAGTTTTCGGGAATGGTTTGTTTGAGCGTGCGTTTGGTTTTGTGGGTGGGGCGGGGTAGGTTTGTGGGAAATCTGACCTACCAGTCGTACCAAGTCCACCGCAGCACAACCTGGCACCGCCTCCTCCGTTAAACTCTCAGCGCCTTAGCGCCTCTGCGTTAAAAAAAAGAAAAAAAATGGAGCTGTTACCCATCTCAGCGACCCTCGAAGAAAACACCACCTTCCTCCACCATCCCGATTGCCAGGAGAGCCTTCAAATCTGAATATAAAACCCGCTCACCCCCGCCACTCCCATCATCCGCCCCATCACCCGCACAAAAACCAGCACCTGCTGCAACCCGAAAAATACCAAAACCAAACCCGGTGACACCATGCCCGACCGGCCCTCCAGCCACCAGTAAATCGCCAGTGCCAACAACTGCAACCCGCTGAAAGCCAGGAAGATGGCCGCCGTTTTAAAATAGTGGCGGAAGGTAAAACCCAGCCCTTTTTTCACCGCCCGCCAGATGGGAAGCCCGTCTTCGATGATGCTCGTTTTGGCGACGATGGAGGCGTTGCTCAAAAAAATCAGCCCGGCCAGCCAGACCACGACGACGACCAACAGGATGCCCAGCACCGTTTTTTCCGAAGGCAGGGTTTCCAGCGAGTGTTCGAGGTTGGCGAGGAACGGCAGCCACAGCACCCCGCTCCACACCAGCAGCAAGGCCAGGAAAACCGCAGCGATTTTGAAAAAACGGAAAAAGTACGTCGCCCCGCCCGTCCAGAAGGCCAGCCAGGCGGGTGTTTTTTTCACCAGCGTGGACAGCACGCCGCCGTTGATGAACACACTGGCCAGTGCCCACACCACCAGCACCCACCGCAGTTGCCCGATGAAGGGCGTGATGCTCGCCCCATGCACGTTCAGGAAATCAGAGATGACCGTGTGGTCGTAGCCGGATAGCAACTTGTTGATTTCCAGCGAGTTGCCGATGCTCGCCTCCAGCACATGCCACACCTGCATGGCCAACGGGATGGCCAGCAGCAGTTGGAGCAGGTAGGTCAGCAGCACGATTTTCCAGTGGCGCAAGCCGGTGAGAAAAGCTATTTTTATTGTTCTTATCATGTATGTTTTGAAACTAGGAAATTGAGAAATCAGGAAATTTTATCCCAAGCCCCAATTTCACAATTTCCAATTTCAAACCAAAAATCCCACCGTCTGCATCACGTTTTGCATCCAGAAAACCGCCTTCAACGTGTACTTCCACAGCACCGTCGTCTCCGGTTTCAAGGTCAAACTGTTGTTGTTCAGGTCGATGTCCAGGTAAATCTTCTGCTGCGGGTCGATGTGGACGGACTCGATTTTCGACTTCGACGGGTACTCGAAAATCTTCGTGCGCTCCTGCCCGCCCCACTGCTCCATTTTCACCGAACCATCCTCGAAGCGGATTTCCACCTCCACCGGAAAAATCAGCTCGCCCAGCCGGTGAAGTGTCACCGAGGCCGTGAAGTCGCCCGTCGGTTGGCCGTTCCTGAACGAAAATCCCCCGTTTCCGTCATCGTAGAGGCCGTGTGGGCTGTAATTCGCAAGGTTGTTGATTTCCGAAACAGCGTAGTCGCACACGTCCGTACCGAAGAGGCAGCCGTTGAACAGCCAGTCCAGGTTCTCGCCGAAGGCGGTGCCGTGCCGTTTTTTCACCACCTCGTTGGCGACCGCAAAAAAATCATGGCCCTTGGGATGCTTGAATTTCCAGCGTTCGAAGTAGGTTTTGATGATGTCGTCCATCGTCTCGTTGCCGGTCATGGCTTGCAAGGTTTGCAGCATGGTGGCGGGTTTGCTGTAGGTGAGGCCCTTGTGCCGCCCATCGGTCGTCCAGCCGGGCTTGGCCGTGAAGTCCTCCTTGGGGTTTGGCATGTCGGTGTATTCGTTGCGGGTAAGTTCGCGGTTGCCCATGCGGAAGCCGTGAAAATCGAACAGCGCAGATTTGCCGCCGTAAAAATGGTCGATTATCCGGTCCTCGAAATACGTCACGAGGCCCTCGTCGAGCCAGGCCTCCTCCTTCTCGTTGGAGGCCAGCATCATCATGAAATATTGGTGCGTAAACTCGTGGACAGCAAGCGATTCCACCGTCCGAACGCCCTTCGGCCATTGGTAAAATGCCCCGGCGGTGATGAACGTCGGGTACTCCATCAGCCCGGAACGAAGGGCGTGGAACGGCGGGTCAACCACCGTGATGCTGGCAAACGGGTAGCGCCCGACATGCTCGGTGAGGTAGGTCAGCGAATTTTTGATGGCCCCGATGTAGCGGTCGGCCAACATGCAGTGCTCCGGCGGTATCAGTAGCCGGATTTGGACGTGCTGCCAGGTGTCCGTGACCACCTC
>JACRAN010000045.1 GCA_016234735.1 Bacteroidota bacterium
AGCCACTGCTGGTGCTGCTCGTAGGCCTTGAAGGTGACCTGGTTGTGGCGCTTTTTTGGTTTGTCTTTCATTCGCGGAAGTTACGACGACTCCCGAAAATAAAAAAGAGGCTGCATCAAGTACTTCTGATACAGCCTCTTTGCTTTTGTCGGGGTGACAGGATTTGAACCTGCGACCACATGCCCCCCAGGCATGTACGCTACCGGGCTGCGCTACACCCCGCTTTGAGAATTTGAGGGTTTGAGAGCGTGAGGGTTTGAGGTAAGCACTAACCATCTCAAACCCTCAAATTCTCAAACCCTTTCTCTTTCAAGGTGGGTAATACTGGATTCGAACCAGTGACCTCACGCGTGTGAAGCGTGCGCTCTGAACCAACTGAGCTAATCACCCGGAACTCATTTCGGATTTGCGATTTCGGTTTATACCCGCCGAAATCCGAAATCCCAAATCCGAAATCGAAAGTGGGTAGTACTGGATTCGAACCAGTGACCTCTGCTCTGTCAAAGCAGCGCTCTAAACCAACTGAGCTAACCACCCGGCAATTGGCATTTCGGATTTTCGATTTCGGATTTCGGATGTTCCGCTACCGAAATCCGAAATCATACATCCGAAATCGAAAGCGGGTGCAAAAATAGAAAAAATTGTCGCCCTGTCAACTTTGGCGGATGGCATTTTTAAAAAAATGATTGCCGCCCCGGCATCCGCAATCCCGGTAGTTTTCGGTCGCCCCTACCCCTTTTTCATGGCATCCACGATGCCCGCCGTCCCCAGGCTCACCGTGCATACCCGCTGCAACAGCACAATCACCTCCTCCTTGTAATCCGCAAAGCGGTACGTGTTGAATTGCTTCGCAATCGTGGGGTCGGAGGGCTTTTTTTCCTTGTACTGGTCGAGCACCCATTCGAGGGCGGAGCGGTTGCCGAGCTTGTAGTCCCAGGCAGCCGGAGGGATGCCGCTTAGGCTCGTCTCCTCGTCTATTTCGATGGTGCCCATTTCCTTGTGGGCTTTCAGCTTGCACTTGGGCTGGCCCAACTTGTCGGTTTTTGATGGCTCGCCAAACAGCAGCTTGGCCACCTGGCTCAGTTGCATCATGGCCTGTTTGCTGGACTCAGTCCTCGCACGGGCGACGGCCAGCGGCACATCCTTCCGTTCGAGTGGATACGGCGCTGCCTTTTCGTAGCCGATATGCAGTTCCATCAACTGCTTGCCCCAGGCGGCCCACTGCCAAAAGTCCTTGTAAAACGGCAGCCTCGGAAACTCCCGCTTCAGGTTCAGTTCATACTTCGTGCGGTAGGCGGGGTCGTGCAGCACGGCGTAGGTGTAGTGGAAAATGTCTTCTTTTTCGATTTGACGGGTGCGGTACTCGACCATCACATCGTTGACAGAATCGTAACATACGGGGCTGGCTGGCTCGATTGCTTCGGTGGTGTAGTGGCTGCGGAACTGCTGCAAGCCCCAGTCTGTGATGTTGTCGTGGCGGGTGCCGGTGGCGTCGTAGCGGTAGAGGGGGAGACATTGGGGCTTTTCAAGAAGGTCATAATCAGCAATGGTGCGTGTTGCAAAGCACTGAAAGGATTTTGAAAAGCCAATTCCAGAGAAAAAAATAGCCTTGTTTTCAAGCTGTTTTTCGATGCCAAAAATTTTTCTGTTGTAGTAAAGTCTGTGAGTGATAATTTCTGCGATGTAAGAATGAATTTTCACAAAAGGACGATAAAGGACAAAGCGGAAGCACTGTTCATTGATTGTCAACTTTGACGCCTTGACCATATGGTCTTCGAGTTCGGCAGTCCATTTTATCGTTCGGTCAACAAAATCATTGGTTTTCATTTTTTTGTCACTCTCAGCCCACCGTTGTTTTTCTTTTTCAAAAACCTTACTAAACATCTGGACTTTTTCACCCAAAGTTTTCAGGTTGAAATCATAAACCCATTCATTTCGGTTGGTCTTGATACCTTGAGAATATAAATCAAATATTGCCCCTTCTTTCCTACCCAATTTCACCTCCTTATCCGCCACTGGCAACAACGTCTCAAAATCATTGTCCGTCAAATTCACCCAGTTGTGCTTTTCATCCGGCTGTAGGTGGGTGAAGGGAATGTTCTCCAACTTGTTTTGCCGAAACCAGTTGAGTTTGTCCTTGCGGCGCATGTCGTCGGAGAGGGCGTAGTAGAAGATTTGGGCTTTGCTCATGGTGAAGTATTTTGGTAAAGCACAATGCCTGGCAGGTATCGAAAATCCTTGAGGTTGTAGGTGTGCAGCGGCAAGCCGTATTCGACCGCCATAGCGCCGATGACAGCATCTGGGATGGTCAGTTCATGGCTCAACTTGAAATCCTGGATAAAAGCAAGCGCCAATGTTGAAACTGCCTCGTCAAAGTGGAGTATTTTGAATTGGGCCAGCTTTTTGACCATGCCAGCCATTTCTTTTTTATTGCTCATTCCCCGATAAAGCTCCATGGCAGCTACGGATGGGACATAAATATCTGGGATGCCGAGTTGCAGGATTTCTGCTTCCGTTTTTGGGTCGCCTTTAAAAAGGTGGATGAGAATGTTGGTGTCAACTAGGACTTTCATTGGCGGTCTCCCCAGGCATCCTGCCGGAGTTTTTCAAGGGTGATGTCTTTGTTTTTCCAAATTCCTGCCAGAGCCTTGATGTCGGCTTTTTCAGTGGCGGGGGTAACAGGGAGCAGTTTGCTGCCGTGAGGGATAAATTCCAATGGCTGTTTTCCATTGGGGCTTTTCAAACCGCCCGCCCACGAAAACTTCTGTTTCTGTTCGCCTTTGGAGGTGGTCTTTTTCCGGGCAGGCTTATCTTCTTTGCTTTTAAACAGCAGATAGTCAATGAATTGCATCACCTCCTGCTGCAATGCTTCGGGCAAGTGATTGAATTTTTCCTGGAATTGTACAGTCATGGTTTTGGATTTTTACTTTCTACAAAACTATGTTTTTCTCAAATTCAGGCAGAAATGGGTTCGGAGTAAACTTTGATTAACTGTTCTGCTTTCAGTGAAAGGATGGCGTAAGCAATACCTCGCTGGTCCGCAAACTCTACCAGAAAGTTTTCGGCGTCGAACACTTCGACCACTGTGCCGATGCTGCCTTTTTGAAGGCGCTCTTCGGGCTGCGATTCGTTGAGTACCGCCACGTCGAGCAATTGAATCGTATCTTTCATAAGGGCAAATTTATTGAATTTTACCTACTTCCTCTTTGCCTTTTTTTTCATTCCCGAGGGAATCCGTTCCGCCATGATTGCCCTCGTGATGGAACAGATTCCCTTCGGGAATGAAAAAAGTGGCGTGTGAGGCAGTTTCATTTCTCCCCGATTTTTACCAAAAACATCATCCTTTTTTTCATTCCCGAAGGGAATCCGTTCCGCCATGATTGCCCCCGTGATGGAACGGATTCCCTTCGGGAATGAAAAAAGTGGCGCATGAGGCAGTTTCATTTCTCCCCGATTTTTACCAAAAACATCACTGCCACGCCCGTCTGGATGCCAAAAACGTTGTGTGACGTGCCTGCGATTTTTGGGTTTGCCCGCACGTCGCTGTGCGTGTCCACGATATAAACATAGTCGAATTCTTCCTCCACGCACTTTCGGAAACCATCGAAAGTGCGGCTGTCAATGAAGCTGCGGTTGGTGATGAAGGCGATGATGCCGTTGTTGTCAAGCCTGTCCATTGCCCAGCGGTAAAAGCGGGCGTACATATCATAGACTTTGGTTTTTTGCGCTGTGCTGTATTTTATGAAAGTGTCTTTGATGCGCTTGTCAATGTAAGCGTACTCCCGGTTTTTATTGTTCTCGTTTTCGTTTTGCTGGTTGGCATTGTACGGCGGGTTCCCAATGATGACACTAATTTTCCGCTCGTTCTGCCGCTGTATGCGCTCCGAGTTTTCGGAACTGAACCCAAACAGCGCCCCCTGTTTGCCAGCGTACACCAGCCCTGCCGTGTTGTCGAGCGTATCCACAAAGCAGATGTTTTTGAACTCGACATACTCGTTCATTTTCTGCTTGTAGGTGTATTCGATGTTCAGGTTGGCGATGTAGTAGGGCAGGATGGCGATTTCGTTGGCGTGTATTTCGGTTTTGTACTTCTGCGGCAGGGCGGCCTTGGGCAGGTACTCGATGAGGTCGCAGATGAAAGTGCCCGTACCCGTGGCAGGGTCGAGGATGTCCACATTGGCATCGGCGAGGGTGCGGTTGAAATGCTTGTGCAGCAGGTAGTCGGTGCTTTGAATCATGAAATGCACGATTTCGCCGGGGGTATAGACCACGCCGAGGCGGTCGGCAGCCTTGGGATTATAGACTTTGTAAAAGTTCTCGTAGATGGCCTTGAGGAACTTCTGCTTCTCGTGGTGGTCGGCGATGTTGGCGGCGGCGGCGTTGAGGGTTTTGTAATAATGGCTGATGCCGGCGAGTATGTTGCGCCGCTCGGAGCCGGTGAAAAAGGTGCCGATGAGCCGTTCGAGTTCCCGCCCGATATTGTTCTCGTGGTGGAAATGCGGGTCGTCGAAAATGACGTTGAAAATGTCGGCGGTGAGGATGTGCTGGTTCATCATCTCCCGCACGTCTTCGGGCGTGATGTCGGGGTTGATTTCCGCCCGGCAGAGTTCGAGGAACGTGTCCCTTGCCGCCACGAACGCCGGATTGATGCGGCTGGCTTCGTCCACCTTTTCCCGCAGCGTTCTGAGGATGTCGGGGATGTCCGCCTTGAATTTTTCCACTGCTTCTTCAAACCGCAGGATTTCCGGGTGTACAAAGCCGGTGAAGGCATTAAGAATGCGGTCGAGCGCATCGGCGTTTTTCATGTTCACCCGCATGGTTTCCTGGCCGTTTTGGTAAAGCACGGCGGTCTGGCTGTCCTCGAACAGGATGTTGGTGAGCGGGTAGCCTTTCTTTGTTTTCTTTGAAATTTCTTCGTTGATGTCGTCGCTCTCGTCCTTGCTTTCCCAGTAGCCGAAGTCGAGTCGCAGGGCATTTTTCAAGATGCCATCGGGATAAACCGCTTTGCCAAGCGTCCCTTTCACCGCCAGTTCTGTGATGAGGTAGAGGTTGCGCTTTTGAGCGTATTCGTTGATGAGGTGGACGAAAGCGGTGCGGATGCTGGTCTC
>JACRAN010000046.1 GCA_016234735.1 Bacteroidota bacterium
ATCTTTTGGAATGCGGGGTTGAGACCGGAAACATATTCGTGAACGGAAATCCCGCCTATCAGCTTTATTTGGCTCCGTATCGGGAATATTACCCGAACAGGGGAAAACTTTCAGAGGAGTACGGATTAGACCCAAAGAAACAATGCCAAAAGCCACTGCGGCAAATGACAGTGCTGGACTTTTCCCGTTTTTTTCAGGTTGGCCTTGGTCGAGAATGGATTCTTTGTGAGTCATTTGATTTGATTCCTTTGTTGCAAAATTAGCGCTTTTCCATCTAAAAGCATAAGCACCTACCTTTGCAGCCATGCGCCAATTCGCCATCTCCGACATCCACGGCTGCAACCTCAGCTTCAACGCACTGCTCGACAAAATCGGCCTCACCACCGCCGACGAACTCTACCTCCTCGGCGACTACATCGACCGGGGCCCGGACTCGAAGGGAGTGCTGGATACGATAATCAACTTACAATCAACGGGTTACAAGCTGCGCTGCCTCATAGGCAACCACGACGAGGCCATCCTGAAGGCCTGCTACGACGGGCGTTTTTTCATCAGCTGGCTCACAGACTGGGGCGGCGAGCAGACCCTCGACAGCTTCCATGCCTACGAGTGGAAGGATATTGCAGCGCGGTACTGGCAGTTTTTTGAAAACCTGGAGCCGTTCCTCGAAGTCGGCAACTTCATCCTCGTCCATGCCGGTTTGAATTTCAAGCAACCCGACCCGCTGAAATTTGGAGAGGACATGCTCTTCATCCGGGACTGGTACCCCGACATCGACTACCGCTGGCTCGGTGAACGCATCATCGTGCATGGCCACACCCCCGTCCCGGTCAGACAGATGGAATTGTTTTTGAAAACGCTTGAAAATCAGCGGGTTATCGACATCGACACGGGCTGTTTTCACGGAGAGCGACAGCCTGGCAAGGGCTGCCTCTGCGCCCTCGACCTCACCAACCGGGCGCTGTTTTTTCAAAAAAACTTAGATGACGTGACCAGCTACTGGCGGGGAAAATGAGTCCCCAATTCCAACTTCCCAGGTGCCATTTGAGTTTTGAGTTTTGAGTTATCGAGTACCTGAACTCACTGACTCAAAACTCATCACTCAAAACTTCTTTCACTCGTCCCATAAATTTCCCAACGTGTAAGGCCCGCCCGGTGGCATCCAGAAAGTGCCATCGACGAAGCGGAAGTAGCGGTCGAGGACGTTGATTTGCGCCATATCACTGGCCGTTAGCGCCACATTTTTTGCATCGAAATTCTCCTGCAACCGCCTGGGGTTCACGGACTTGGGAATCGGTGACGTGCCACGCTCCAACGCCCAGGCCAGCATGACCTGCGCCGGGGTGCAGTTTCGTTGCTGCGCAATGCCCGTGATGACGGGGTCGCCCAGCAATTGCGGAGGGTTGATGCCTTCGGCAATGCCCGGCCTGCCCAGCGGGCAGTAGGCGGTGACGATGATGTTTTCACTTTTACAAAAATCGAGGAGGCCGTTTTGCGTCAGCAGCGGGTGCATTTCCACCTGGTTCATTTCCGGGCGGTGGGTGGCGGTTTCGAGTAGTTTTTTCAGTTTTTTGATGCTGAAATTGGACACGCCGATGTGCCGGGTCAGCCCGGCATCCAAGCAGGCTTCCATGCCCTCCCAGGTTTCGGCGAGGGGCAGTGCTTCGAGTGGGATGAAGTGGTCGGCCTGGTGCGGGAACGGCGAGCCTTCCTTCAGCGCCACCGGCCAGTGGATGAGGTAGAGGTCGAGGTAGTCGAGTCGCAGGTCTGCCAGTGTTTTTTCGAGGGCAGGCCGCACCGATGCCCGCTGGTGCTTGGTGTTCCAGAGTTTGGAGGTAATCCAAAGTTCCTCCCGGCGCACCTCGCCGCTCGTGGTGGCTTCGTGGAGCGCCTGCCCGATTTCCTTTTCGTTGCCGTAGATGGCGGCGCAGTCGATGTGGCGGTAGCCGATGCGGATAGCCTCCCGCACCGCCTGCCCGACTTCGCCACGGGGCGCCATCCAGGTGCCGAGGCCGAGGGCGGGCATGGTGTCGTTGTTTTGAAAAGTGAGTGTTTTCATCAATTTTAATTTCGGATGTTCAACCAAACGTCAGACGGAGCGTTTGGCAAAAGTACATTCCCGGTTGCTGTTCAGGCAACTTTCCTTTTTCAAATAAAACAAATCCAAACCATGCAAAACATCACCGGAAAAACCGCCCTCGTCACCGGCGGCAGCAAGGGCATCGGCTACGGCATTGCCGAAAGCCTGCTGAAAGAAGGCCTCAACGTGGCCATCACGGGCCGCCACACGGAAGCAGTGAATGCCGCCGTCGCCGAGCTTTCCAGATTTGGGAAAATCATCGGCATCACCGCCGACGTGCGGGATTTCGACTCGCAAAAAAATGCGGTGGCCACCACGCTCGGCACTTTTGGCAGCCTCGATGTGCTGGTGGCCAACGCCGGGGTCGGCCACTTCGCCAGCATCACCGACCTGACCCCGGAACAGTGGCACGAGACCATCGACACGAACCTGACCGGCGTTTTTTACAGCATCAAAGCCTCGCTCGATGCGCTCTCGGCTTCCAAAGGCTACATCATCACCATCGCCAGCTTGGCTGGCACCAACTTTTTCGCCAGCGCCTCGGCCTACAACGCCAGCAAATTCGGCCTCGTCGGCTTCACCCAGGCCGTCATGCTCGATGTGCGGGACCTCGGCATCAAAGTGACGACCATCATGCCCGGCTCGGTCACTTCGCACTTCAACAACCACTCCCCGAACCCCGACGATGCCTGGAAAATACAGCCCGAAGACCTCGGCCAGATGACGGTGGATTTGCTGAAAATGCACCCCCGCACCCTGCCGAGCAAGATTGAGGTACGGCCTGCACAGGTAGCCAAAAAGTGAGGGGAGAACGTTTTGTTGTCTTGCCCCAACCTTTTCCTTATTTTTGTCTTCACAAAATATAATATCAATGGAAGCCATTAGAATAAATGTAAACAAACAGATGGACGGTTATACTTTCAGTATAGCGCCATCTATCCGGCAACTGATTCGGAGTTGGTTTCCAAACGCGCATCCTGCAAACAACATTTTTGTGGCATACGACACAAAAAGCAACTTCGAGGCTTACTTTGGCAACCTTGAAAGTTACATCTATCCTGCTTTGTTAGGGGTGGAAAATCAAACCGACCTCAATAAGAAAGTAAACGAAATTATTTTTATCGATACCCAAACTGGCAATGTCCTTCATAAACATAAAGTGGCTGCGTGAAGAAAAATTACCATCTCTATCTCGGTAAAGCAGGGCATTTGGCAGTTATGTCAGAGTTTCTGACCCGTGGATGGAATGTGGCGATTCCAGAGGTGGACATCGGCGACGATATTTTTGTTGTGCAGGACGACAACGGGACTTTAAGAAGGGTTCAGGTAAAAACATCCACTTCAACGGAACGGCAAAACGGTTTCAGCGGCCAGTTCAATGTATCGGTGGCCCAGTTACGGAATATCACAAACATTCCTGTTCATTATGTTTTCGTGGCCCGGCATAACGGGCAATGGACGAAACCTGTCATTGTCCGGCAGGATTATTTGCTTGACCATTTTGAAAACAAAAAAATCGGCTCGGAGCACAATGGAATATTGAACCTCTATTTTGCATACGCAGAAGAGAAAGTAGAATGTTCCAAACTTGACCTGACAGCGTATGTGGCCGACTTCACTGATTTTCCTTTGATTGAATAATTTCAAAAACCTGGGCCGGTAGCCAAAAAGTGAGTCACTCCACCACCGCCCAAACCCACCCCTGCGCCGGGATTTCCACTTCGATTTCCACCTCGAAAAAACGGTTGAGTGGGTACGTTTTGGCGTCGCCTGCATTCACCCGAATGGTGGCCGTGTCCGTCAGGCCCGTGTAGTAGAGCGGGAGTTTTATTTTTCGTAAAATACTCTTTTTCAACGGGTTGTAAAGCATGGCCAGGCCTTTTTCCTCCAGGTTCGGGTTCACGTGCAGGATGCCGTCCCAGTCCTGCCCGTCGGGGCGGCGCAGGTGGACGATGTCGCTGTTGAGGATTTGGCGGTGCGCCTTGTACCAATCGACGACTGCCTTCACGGCCATTTTCGTCTCCTCGGAATCGAAGAGGCGAGGCCCCCGGTAGCAGCTCTGCACCCCGGAGCCGAAGTTCTGCCAGAGGTGCGAACGGTACTCGTGCAGATGCCCCGACAGCGGCTCCAGCGTGGCCGCCGCTCCGCCGCCGTGATACTCCGTCAGCGGCGTGAAAGTCCAGCCCATCGATGGCGTTTTCGTCCAGGTGCCGTCGTAGATGTTCTGCCTGCCGAGGATGATTTGCCGCTCCCGTGGCAGCGACCAGTTCACCTCCCGGTAGCCGATGCCCGTCTTGCTGCTGCCGTTGAGGAAGTACCAGTCCGGGGCGTTGAGGTAGATGCCGTTTTCCCGCAGCCACTTGTAAAATTCCACCGTCGAATCCCACTGCTGCCACTGCGAATCGGGCAGGCCCACATGGCCGGGGTGGGTGGTGCTGGCGCAAACATCGCCGGGGTAGGGGCCGTCGTGTTCGAGCAGGTCGAAGCCGGTGGAGTAAAGGAATTTTTTCAGGTTGTTCAGGTAGCGGATGCCCCAGATGCTGCACAGGCAGGGTGCGTTGCCGAAAATCGCCCCGCCAGGCTGCCCCGTGGCGGGGTTGATGCAGTCGTTTTCGTCGTCGATGCGGCGGCTGGAAAACAGCGAGTAGCCACCCAATTGGATGCCTTTTGAGTGGGCGTAGTCGGCCAACTCCTTGAATTTCAGGATGTTGGCATCGCTCACGTCCTCCATGTCGAAGCCGCTGCCGAAGCTGAGGATGACCATCTCGAACCCCACTTCGGCGCACTGGTCGATGGCCGTGCGGACGACCAGCGGGTCGGTGCTGGTGAGGTGCAGGAAGATGGGGTTCTCCGTCGCCCAGGGCGCAATTGTTCGGTAGAGGCGGCGCTCGGCGAGGCCGTTGCGCTCCCGGTCGTGGCTGTCGAAGTACAGTTCCCAGGTGCGGAACGTCTCGAATTCGTCGCCGGTCGAGAGCGTGATGCCGGGGCCGAGCGGCGGGCTGACATCGAGGAGGTCGGGCGTTTGACGCAGGTAGTTCACCTGCGAGCTGTGGTCGGGGTCGGGCAGCCAGCGCACGGCCTGGTTGGAGAATCGGCTGCTCATGTCGTGGAAAGCGTAGTCGGTCTGTACGAGCATGTTCGGCAACATGAGGCCATCGGCGTGGTCAACGGAGCTTTCCTCCTCCCGCACGGCGAGTATTTCGGAGGTGAAATGGTTGATTATCAATTCTTTACGGGCTTCGGTTTTCACCGACAGCCATTTGCAGAGCAACGGGATGCCGTCGTACATTTCATAATGCACGGACACCGTCACGCCCCGCCATTTTTCATTTTCATGTTGGTAAAAAAACGTGAGCCGCTTGCCCTTCGGCGGGTAGTTCCGCTCGCCCGACCAGCGGTTCTGTTTCCATTCGAGGAGCGGCCCCACCTCGCCGATTTCAAAGCCCGTGCAATGAAACGCCGCCGGATCCGCCCGCATCGTGTCGAGCCATTCGGGCAGCAGGTAGCCGTACTCCGGCTGGCCGAGCAGCCCGCCGACGGTCACGGTATCGCCGTCGAGCACAAGTTGGGCCTCGGGCTTCACGCCCCGCACGTAGTTGTCGCCGTTGGTCAAAAGCGTGAGGTGCGTGGTGGCCATCCCGATAGCCATCGGGAGTGCGATGCGCCAGCGGCGAAGCAGCAGGCCGTTCGTGAGGACGATGCTTTTTTCGCCGTCCCGCAGCACGGTGGTCGGTGTCTCGATACGATGGACGAGCCAGTCCTTGCCTTCGTCCACGGGGGTAAAGAACTGGTAGTCGGGCAGTTGGGCGGCTTTTTCGAGGAACTGAGGACTTTGTGCTGACGCCAACAAGGGTGCGAGCGCAAGCAGGATTAGTATGAGTTGTTTCATGGACGTTTTGTCGGTTTTGTGGGGCGAAGGTCGGGAAAAAGGTTGAGGAGGTTTAGTGGGTTGAGAAGGTTTAGAGAGAGGTG
>JACRAN010000052.1 GCA_016234735.1 Bacteroidota bacterium
GAGTGGGTACATCCAAGGGACTACGCAAACGAGAGTACCTTGGCAGAAGCCCTCCAAGAAATTTTCGCTGGTTTCGGAACAGCCTACACCATAGATTTCAAAGAACAAAAAGTGCCGAATAATTTTGCTTGACTACTTATCCTGATTCTCCTCGTTCAAATTCAGGAAAAGTTCTTCAAATACTGGATCAATCTGCTTTCCCATGATTTTTTCTTTTTGAAATACCCTGCAAAGTAAAATAGTTCAGGAGCTTGTCCAAATTTGTCCGTGCAAGGCATTTCATCGAAGCCCGTAAAACACACAGGACATTCAGGCGTTTTCCCTTAAAATTTTCAAAACCACTAATTTTACCGTAAAAAATAACCGAACAATGAACAGTTCATCCATCTTTCGATTTTTGCTGTGGGCAGCCCTGCTGGTGGGCGGCTTTTTCATTGGCACTGCCTGGAACAATGCCTTCAACCGCCAGACCGCTCCGCAAATGAGCGCCGACGAAAACCCCCGCAACACAGCCGCTGCCGACGAAAGCACAGCCCGCTCCCCCATCCCGCCCGGCCTGAACGAGGGCGAAAAAGCCACCATCCGCCTGTTTGAAAACTCCGCCCCGTCGGTGGCCTTCATCACCACCTCCCAACTGCGGCAGGACTACTGGACCCGCAACGTGATGGAGATTCCGCAAGGCAGCGGCTCCGGCTTCGTGTGGGACAAGAACGGCCACGTCATCACCAACTACCACGTCATCCAGGGGGCGGACAAGGCGCAGGTGACGCTGGCCGACCGCACCACCTGGGATGCCGAACTGGTGGGCGCCGCCCCCGAAAAAGACCTCGCCGTGCTGAAAATCACGGCCCCGAAATCCACCCTGCGGCCCATCCCGGTCGGGGTCTCCGAGAACCTGCTCGTTGGCCAGACGGTGCTGGCCATAGGCAACCCCTTCGGCCTCGACCAGACGCTGACGACGGGCATCATCAGCGCACTCGGCAGGGAAATAAAATCCGTCAGCGGCACCCCCATCCGGGATGTGATCCAGACCGACGCCGCCATCAACCCCGGCAACTCCGGCGGGCCGCTGCTCAACTCTTCCGGCGAACTCATCGGCGTGAACACGGCGATTTACAGCCCCTCCGGAGCCTCGGCAGGCATCGGGTTTTCCATCCCGGTGGATGTGGTGAAATGGGTGGTGCCCGACCTCATCCAGTTCGGAAAAATCAACCGCCCGACGCTCGGTGTCGAGGTGGCGACCGCCCAGGTCACGCAACGCCTGGGCCTGGAAGGTGCGCTCATCACGCATGTCATCGAGGGCGGCGCTGCCGCACGGGAGGGCCTGCAACCGACCTACCGCGACCGCAACGGCCGCATCCGGCTGGGCGATTCCATCGTCGCCATCAATGGCGAGAAGGTCAGTTCCAGCAACGACCTCATGCTGATTTTGGAAAAATACAAGGCTGGCGACTCGGTGAAAGTCAGCATCGTGCGGGAAGACAAAAAAATGGAAGTGACACTGCGGTTGGATGCGGCGAGGTGAGGTTTGAGCAGGCGTTTTTCAATGGGCAAGCACATAATCTCGCCTCAAAATAACCAACACACTCAGCCTCAATTCATCCCTACTTTCCCCGTTTCAGTTTTTTACAAAATTGATGAAACAACCCACCGCCTGCGTCACCGGCACGGTGGGTTTCCGGTTTTCGTGGATGGCAGTCAGGGCATCTTCGAGTTCACGGGTGGTTTTGACGGAGCGCCGCCTGCCGAGCGCCACGTATTGGTCGTCGATGCGGCCCCGGTACAGCACCTCGTCCCGGCTTTTGTTGTAAACGGCGACTTCCGGGGTCACTTTTACGCCCATCTTCCGGGTGCGGGTCTGAAAATAATCCATCTTCAACTCGAAGGGGATGTCGTACTTCTTTTGGTAGGCGGCGATTTTGTCCTTGCTGGAAAAACGGTTGGGGAACAACCCGATGAACCGGATGCGCTCCGAGGCGTATTTTTCATGCAACTGGTGAAGTGTGGCGGAGTAGTTTTGGCAAATCACGCAGTCCTCCAGCAGGAAAACATAAACGATGAAGGTGTCGCGGCGGTAATCGACGGCGGCAGTTTGCGCCTCCGAGCGGAGTGTTGGCACCAGCAACAAAAAAGCGAAGAACAGCCGTTTCATGGTCACGATAGTCGATGTTTTCTTCAAAAATAGGCGATTGCTCGTTATACGGCAACTCCTTTCAACCAAAGGCACGGCTGGGAGCAGTATGCCGCCGATTTTCCCCGCTACGTTCACGGCGGTGGGGCGAGGTGCTTCACGCAAAGGCGCAAATTGTTGGCCTACAATGCTCTGCGTCTTTGCGTGGAAAGCTACACACGCAAATCAATACTGGGAACTCGCTGGTTCCGATACAGACCAGAGTCCTCACAAATTCTCCAGCACCGTAAACGACGTGCGCCGGTTCAACTGGTGCTCGTCCTCCGTGCAGCGGGCGCAGGCGCAGGTGGCCTTCGGGAGCGTCTCGCCGTAGCCCTTGGCTTGCAGGCGCTCCGGCGAAATTCCTTTTGACACGATGTAGTCCACTGCCGACTGCGCCCGTCGCTGGCTGAGGTCTTCGTTGTAGCGGTCGTTGCCCCGGCAGTCGGTGTGCGAGGAGAGTTGGATGCGGATTTTCGGGTTCAGTTCTAAGTTGCGGACGAGGTCGTTGAGCGTCGGCTGCGCATCCGTCCGGATGTCCCATTTGTCGAAGTCGTAGTAAATGTCTTCCAGCACGATTTCCTTATTGAGGAAAATCCTGTCCAGCACGATTTCCACCTCGAAGGTCTGCACGGGATTCTTCGGGTCTTTCCCGATGCCTTTGGTGGAGAAAAAATTCTCGCCCGTCAGGTAGCCGTTTTTGGAGGCAATGAATTGGTAATCCGTGTTTTCCATCAGGTCCATGCTGAAAAATCCATCCTCCCCGACCGTGAATTTCTTCACTTCCTTGCCAAACTTCACCTCCACCGCCGCACCGTTCAGTGGCTTGCGGCCCAGCAATTTGCTGTCGGGGTTGTCCGCCTCGGCATAGATTTTTTCGAGGACGTAGCCTTCCAGTTTCAGCTTGTAATCGACCAACGGCAGTTCCGGTTTCACTGGCTCCGGCGGCGGGATGCGCTTCTCGAAACGGTAGATGTCGTCGTTGCCGGTTCCGTCCGGTCGGTTGGAGGTAAAATAGCCGACCTGGAGTACGTCCTTCGCTCTTTTGCCTTGATAATCAATCACATAGCCGAAGTCGTCCGAGCCGGAATTGAGGGGCGGTTTCAGGTTCTGCACGGGTGCCCAGGAGTTGTTGGGCGTTTTCCAGGTCTTGAAAATGTCCAGTCCGCCCATGCCGGGGTGGTAGTCGGAGGCGAAGTAGAGCGTGTCGCCGTCGAGCCACGGGAATTTTTCGTTGCCCACTGTGTTCACGGTGCGGGGCAGGAGCTTCGGCTCGCCCCACCCGTCGGCGAGGCGTTCGCACCACCAGAGGTCGTAGCCGCCCCAGCCGTCCTTCGAGTTGCAGGAAAACAGGAGCGTTTTGCCGTCGGCGGCCAGCGCCGGGTGGCCGTAGTTCACGTCCTCCTGCTGGAACGCCAGCATCACCGGGGCCGACCAGCCCGCCCCGTCCCATTTGCTCGACATGATTTTGCAGTAGTTGTCCTCTTTTTTGTCGCCAAAACAGCGGGTGAAGTACAGCTCCGTGAAGTCCCGGTTGAAGGCCGGAGTGCCCTCGTTGCTGGGCGTATTGATTTGATGGTCAAACGATTGCACGTTGCCGGACTGCACCTCCACCGTGAACAGGTCGGAAAATTCGTTGCCCGTCCAGTGGTAGGTATCATCGCCGGTGGCTGCCTGTCGGTCGGAGGTGAACACGAGTAGGCCGTTTTTGAAAAGGGTGGGGGAGTAGTCGGCCCCGGCGCTGTTGAACTCGAACGGCAGGGCCGTGTACGCCCTCGATTTTTCGTTTTTCCAGCCGAGCGCCACCTGGCAGGCTGCGATTTCCCGCTTGTACTCGTACGGGCTGCCGATTTCGATGCCCAGTTCTTTGAAGGATTTCATGGCATCGTCGTAGCGCTCCATTTGCTTGAGCGTAAAGGCGTATTCCCGCAGGGCATCCACGCCGTAGCCGTCGTCGTAGGCGGTATTGTACCAATCGGAGGCGCTGGTGGGCTTGTTCAGCATCCGGTAGCTTTCGCCGATTTTGAAGGCGATTTTGCCTTTTTCCACCCGGCTTTTGGCCTTTTTGTATTCTTTTTGGAGCAAATCGACCGCCACGGCGTACTGTTTGCGCTCGATGGCGAAGTTGCCGTCCTTCACTTTTTGCGTGTAGGTGCAGGCAGCGACGGTGAGCAGGAGAAGGATTGGGAAAGCGTACAAACTCTTCATCGGTACTGTTTTTTTTTTTGAAAAAACGTTGGTTTCCGGGCTTTGTTGCCGCCGAAAGGACGGCCATTTTGCCGAATTTTTGTTCCTGCCCTTTTTTTTCGCTTAAACTTTGTTTCAAACCCGCCGGGCACTGCTGGTTTTTTTGCAAAAATGCTGTTTCTTTGTTCCGGCTTCTAACATGAACATAAACGCTACACAACAAAAACTAAACTTCTGTTGCTATGAGGAATTCACTACTCGTCACTTCCGACCTTAAATCCGTGATTTTAGTGGACACCATGCAGGACGACCAGCGGCTGTCCATTGGCAAGCGCGGGGTGCTGCTGTCCGTACTCGGCACCGATGTTTGCGCCAGCGAAGTGCCTGCCGAACTGGACAATTTCATCACCGCAGCCCTCGTCGGCAAGAAGGCATTTTACGAATTTGAAGTGCTGGATGCCGCCAAAAATCAGCTTTGCATCACCTACAACGATGTGAACAACGCTGTATTCATCATTGGGATTACAGACATTGTGATGGGTCTAACCGGGCCGAACGATGTGCCACAAAACAAAGTGAAAACCACGGCCGTGAAAATGAAAAATGCCCCGGAGACGGGCTTCGCTTCGCCCAATGTGATACTGACCCGGCTGGAAACCGTGGGGTCGAAAAGGTTCATCAAGTTTTACTACTTGTCCGCAGTGGCCACCACTGTTTGATTTACTTCAATTTCGAGTCCACCCAAATCAATAATTCATCCACACCGAGCAGGTTTTCGGCGTTGGGCTGCTGCTTGATTTCCGTCAGATAGGTCCTGAAATAGCGCAGCGAATTTTTGTACTCCGACAACGGGGCGTTGAAAATCTGCTTCAAATAGACGTTCAGCACTGCTTCTTCTATCGATTCCTTGCCCGACTCGGCTGATTTATAAAAACGGTTGGCGGAACGCATTTCCAGTTCTGTTAGCTCGACTTCATCCAGTTCGTAGAGTGCAATGATTTTGTACAACCGCACAATGCGCTGGATGTCCTGCCTGCCGCCGGTTTTCATGGTTTTGACGATATGGTCCACCCATTTGATGCAGTTCCTGTAATCGCCTACCAAAAAATAGACCGTGGCAATATTGCCCGTCAGTGCAATGGATTTTTTCAACCCGAATTTGTTCATGCCCTCGATGATTTCAGGCAACAATTGGCTGGCTGCGACAAACTCGTTCTTGTTCAAATGGTACAGCAATTTGGTGATGGAGAGGTATCGAAATATTACCTTCTGATTGTGTAAGCTGCCACTTGATTTTTCATTTTTCAACCGCTCAAACCAGTCTTGTGCGACCGAGAAATAACCGTCAATTTTGTAGCATGTGTTCACAAGGTTGGAGACGTTGTTCACGTAGTGATGAAATTCCTCTTCCTTCAATATTGGAAAATCTTCCCACCATTCCACGGCTTTCAGCGAAAAATAATAGACCTTTTCCAAATCGCCCAGAAGGTTGTAATACACTGCATTGCATTGATAAAATCTGCGAATAGCTTGGGGCGAACGAGGTAAGTTTTTTCCTTCTAAAAGTTCAATGGGCAGGCGTTTTTTGAGCGCCTCGATGCTGCGCTCGTCCTTCAGGTTGAACTCCCGAAATACCTCTAGCAGCAATCGGCAATACAAATCAAGATATTTCAATTCTTCGTCAATGGCCGCAAGCGTTTGCTCTTGCTCCTCGTTCCATTTTTCGATGTGCTCCAACTGCACCCTGGCCCGCCGGTCGAACAGCGACACCTGTTCCTCCCGGTTGATTTCCAGCAGCGTGAACTTGTCCTCCAGTTCTGCGGCCATCGTCTTCGCCTCCATGATCCGCTCGGTGGACTGGTCGTACAGTCCACGCTCGTACAGGTACCTGGCATCCATCAGCCGTTCCTTCACCTGGGCGGCCTTCGATGCCTGGCTGCGGTAGTCCCGCATACTGCGCAGGATGGCTTCGTAGAGGTAGGATTTGTCGGAGGAGAGGTTGGCGGCGAATTTTTTCTTCAGCGGCTCCTCGTCGTACTCCTCCATGTCGTTCACCGCATCGAACAGCGAGAGGTAACGGCTGGCCGAGCGCCCGCTTTTTTTGGCATCCAGCACAAAGTAGCGTTTCTCGGATTTGGACATTGCCTGCACGAGGTGGAACAAGTCTTCTTTGCTGCGCATGGTGTTGTTTGTTGATTGGATTTGGTTCTGAGTAGAGGGTTTTTTGCCCTCGGAACCGCAGTTTTTTTGAGTAAATGAAAAAAAATTGAATTTTTTTCCAACCCTTAGAAACTCCAATTGAACAGAGCAGGGTTGCTGCGTTTTTCACCATGCCGTCCGATAATTTAGCTTTTAAATTTTTCTTAAACCACTGAAAAATAGATTCTTATGGTAAAATTTTCTAATCAAAAATATACTGCCCACCCGTAGATGGTTTCATTCGGGAACGGTAGAAACCCCAACTGCACCAAAAACTGGATTGTCGCCCCCGCATTGCCCGCCTAATTTTGTATCATCAAAAAAGATTGGTCAACGGACGAATCAAAAAGCAACAGAAAGTAGTGATACAATTCCACTCCCTTCGACCAAAACTATGAACAAACATGTCATGGGATTACAGTTGTCGTTGAGTTTTGGGTGCCGGGTTTGAGTGCAGTTCTGCTGTCAGTCGGCTCGAATCTCAAAACTCGATACTGTAAATTCCAACTCCATTTTACCGAAGGCTTGGAGCGGTTATAAGTAGTTATTTTCTGTTATCGGGTTTGCCTGCAACGCTGGTAAACCCTCTTTGAAAACCAAGAAGTTGTGTTCGCTCCCAGGGTGGGCATGACGCACAAATAGTAATCGTTTTTTTCATGAGTTCAGGAATTCGGCTGCCTGCGCAGCCGAACCCACTCAGGCCGGGTCCTCAATGATGGTCTCAACATAAACACCCGGCCTCAAGAAAAGAAAACGTGAGCCTCAGGGGACGCTCCCCGGCGAGGATACATGGCCTGGAAACAACTGGTAAAGGCTTCGCTGACCTGGTGGATGTCCGTCGGATTTTAGGCGTACCCGTTACGAACGGTCCGATGGGCAACGTTCATCAGCTTACTCAAAGGCAGTATCCTCGCCTTTCCCCTGGTGTGCCCGCAACGATTTGATTGGGTGATTTTTAGAAGAGAAAATCAAAAAAACGGCCTCCGTTTTTTCAAGAAATATTGGGTGTTCTCATAGTGTGTGGGCTGCCCCGGTGCCGAACGAGGTGCCTGGGGTGGTTAAAATTTGAGGGTTTGTCAAACTGAGGTTTGGCAAACCCTTTTTTGCTTGAACGATGAACTAAAAACGATGAACTATGAACGGGGCATTTGCAAATTATCGTTGTTCACCGTTCATAGTTCATCGTTCATCGTTAGTTCAGAAACACCCCGAACTGCTCCGTGTCCCGGATTTGCACTTCGATGTTTTCCAGCAGGGTGGTGGCGAGGGACAGGCCGAAGTAGTCCACCTTTACCGGGAAGGATTTGTGGGTGCGGTCCACCATCACGGCGACCTCCACTTTTTTGGGCAGGGTTTGGAGGATGGGCTTGCAGGCGTAAAAAATGGTGCGGCCCGTGTTGGCCAC
>JACRAN010000054.1 GCA_016234735.1 Bacteroidota bacterium
CTCCGTCGTTTGCTCCTGTGTTTGTTGAACCAGCCGCCCCGCCGCATCAAAAATGCGCACCTCCACCGCTCCGGTTTCCCACGTTGCCGACAGCAAAAGTTCTTGCCGAACCGGGTTCGGATAGGTGACGAGTCCCTCATTTTCAGCCAATTGCACCACTATCACTTTCGAGTACTCGATGCTGCCGTCGATGTCCACCATTTTCAGGCGGTAGTAGTTGAGGCCGGGAACGGGGTGGTCGTCGAGTTGGTGGTAGAACTCCATACCGGGCAAAAAAAGCTGCTTGCCGAAGGTGGTCCAGTCCAAGCGGGAGTCGGCATGTTCCACTTCGAAGTGGTTGAGGCTGCCCTCCGGTGCCACCTCCCAGTCCAGCCGGACAGCCGCCCCTTGCACATGCCCCTGAAAATCAATCAGTTCCACCGGCAGCAGGCCCAGTGCATCGTTCACCGCCGCCAGCGCATCGACGATGCCGTATCCGTAGGTGTTGTTCGGGATGTTCGAGCCGGGCACACCGCCGCAGGTCTGGGCAGAAGTTCTGTCCACTGCCGTCGATTCGAGGATGTTCTCAATTTGAAGCATCGTCAAATTCGGGTTGGCGTCCAGCATCAAAGCGACCACGGCAGCCACGTGCGGCCCGGCCATGCTGGTGCCGCTCCAGCCGCTCTGATACCCACCGCCGTTGACGCTGGAGCGAATGTTCACACCGGGTGCGCTGATGTTGGGTTTCAGGCGGTTGCTGCCATCTGCCGTCACCGGCCCCCGGCTGCTGAAACTGGCAATGTCGTCCGCAATGTTCGTTGCCCCAACGGAAAATGAATTCTCGTAAATGGCAGGCGGGTCGGCCACGCTGGAGCAGTTGCTGCCGCTGTTTCCCGCAGAAGCGACGACCATTACCCCGGCGCTGTGCAGGTTGTCGATGGCCGTTTCGAGGATGTAGAAATTGCCCGAATTACAACCTTCGGAGGCCGGGCAACCCCAGGAATTGTTGATGACATCGGGTGCCAACGCTGGCTGAGGGCTGTTCCCGGCCAGGTTGGTGGGTGCCAAAAACCACTCGAAACATTCGAGGTACGTGCTCGGCATGCCCCAGCCCCGTTCCATGTTGCGGCAGCCAATCCACTTCGCACCCGGCGCCACGCCGATTTGGTTGCCAGCGCCATCGTCACCGGCCATCGTGCCCATCGTGTGCGTCCCGTGGTTGTTGTCGTCGCAGGGCACTGCGCTGTTGAGGCCGCAGGGGTTGGGGCCGGAATTGTGTGGGTCAATGGCATGGATGGCATCGTGCCAGTTGTAGTTGTGGTCGGCGGAGGAGCCGTTCCATCCCCGGTACTTGTTCTGGAGGGCTGGGTGGTCCCAGTCGTAGCCGGTGTCCTCACCCGCCACGACGGTGCCGGTACCGTTGAAGCCCATCGCCCACACATCTTCGGCGTTGATGTGGGTGACGTTCCACTCGATGGCACGGGAGCCGCCGGGGTTCTCATCTTTGTCGGGTTCCTGAAAATGCACCAGCGGGTTCGGGTCGATGCGGCCCACCTCCGGCAGCCGGGCCAGTGCTTCGAGCAACGGCAGGTTCCCCCGCTCTACCCGCACGGCGTTTACGACGTAAAACGGCAGGTGCGGTGCCTGAAAATCCTCCAGGGTTTTGAGCACATTGACCTGCGTTCGGGCCGCTGTTTCGACGAGCTTTTGAAAAACAAACCCGCCCTTGTCTTTCTTTTTGGGTAAAAATGCCGCCTCGCTCACGTCCGCTTGCTCGGCGAGCACCACGATGCAGTCCACGTTTTCACCGGCGGTTACTTTTTGCAAAACACCGCGGTCGATTTTGGATTGCCAGCTTTGGGCATTGCCGAAGCAGCAGCAGAGCAGGAAAATGGAAGTAAAAAATGCTTGAACCCTCATTGTTTTGTATTTTCTGTTGAAATGACTTCTTGTGGGTTAAGCAGAAGGATGTTCAAATTTCGGCAAAAATTGGGAAACAGGCTGGCAAGGTGAGAATAGAAATGCGTAGAACCCAGAAAAAAACTGCTGCCCCTGCAAAAAATTCAGGTTACGTCAAACTCGAAAAGCAGTTTCGGATGGGCGCTTGTATTGATACCGCTCCGCTCGGTGGGTGCTGCCGGGGAACTCTTGTATTCCCTCTCCGCTTCTCCCAATCCTTTTGAAGCGCAGCTACGGGTCCGTTTTGAACTGAAAAATACCTTAGAAAAGCAAGCCTCGTTGCCTGCAATGTACTCGGGTAGGTGTGGCTGAAATACCCGTACACGCTGCTTCCGGCACCATTTCGTTGGGCGATGAACTTACCGGACACGGCGTTTACTCCCTGCGGTTGGTGGGGGATGGGCAGGGTGGTGAGGTGGTGGTGATAACCCCCATCCTCCGGGTACCAATATGGTACCCGGAGGATGGGGCGATGGGTATATCGGAGTTGCCTTAGCGCATGAGCACCAATCGGATGTGCAATGAATATATGAATAGGTCGGATACTATTCAGGGTTAGCAAGTTAGCATTTTTATACAACCCTGTAAACTTTGCTTGGGTTTGGGTTTTTCATCCTGAAATTATCTCTGATGCACTTTTTATACGTCTGTGAAATCAACTTGAACTTCCCGGATTTCAAATGCAACTCATCGAACCAGTCGTCTTCATCCGCCACTCCTCTGCAATCAATGTGATAAAGTGTCTTAAAGTTTTTATAATTGGCAAGACCTATCAGCATTTCATTAAACTCATAGATAACTGCATACATTACCGCAGTTTGGTCTTCATCCTTGGTTATCCCCTTCATGTTCAATGCTTCATAAAGCCATTTCCCGGTATCAAGAAAGTTGTTCAACACCCTTTGCACAGATACCCAGTTGCCTCTTTTTCTGTTTGTTGGAATGGCAAAGTCGTAGCCATGGGTGATAATCAACATCTTCTGGTACTCTCTCAATTGGGTAATACTGTACATGAATGCGAAATATTGCACCATGTTAATGTTAATGAACTGAAAGAACTCGTCTGAGAGCAACGATAACCCACGTTTATATTTTACCATGTCGATTTTAGCCGCTTTGCTCCGACGTTCCAACAATCTTCGAAATAACACATTGGATTCGTCAGTTGGTGTCTGCAAGTGAGGGTTGATGACCATCGTGGCCAGCCTTCTGTCGCCAACGAGGTCATTCCCGCCCCCGCTCAACAAAAAAACATCAGGAGATACTTTTGGCAGTTCCTCGATATATTCGCCGAGGTACAGCATGTTCGACAGCCAGTCGCCTCCTGCGGCCAAACTGTAAACTGCATAATTGTCATCTTCTATCAACCAATCCAAAATATCCTTAACGGCATCGATGCCCAAGTACACTCTTGGGAATTCAAACCAGGAATCACCTTCTGCAAGGGCTACAACCTTATTGTCGTCTGACCTGTCAAATCCTCTCCTGATTTTGTCGGTATAAATTTTATTGCGCCTTTCCCTGTCCTTTTCATTGAAGTTGCCCATCAGCCCTTCGTCAGCGTCCGAGTTGTTCTTTATCTCGTTCAAGTCGAACAAGCGCCTTACCACATCGGTCAAAAGATTAGGATAATTCCTGATGAATGTAATCAGGCACTTCAATATTTCAGAATCGCTCCCCTTTGTTTTGGTTTGCTGGTACTCGTAAGCCCCATTCACAAGTACAATGTCATCGAGCAAAGAAGACCATTCAGTGCTATATGGCGATTCTTCATGAAGCGTATCGTTCAAATCGATGTCAAAATAGTACCAGTTGAGTCCTTTGACTTTATTCAGGAACAACGCTTTGATTTTATCGATATAAATATCGCCAGTTTCTTCTTGAAGTCTGAATGTTTTTTCCATGTTAGATGCAGTTTAGGTGAGATTGGTTATGAAATTAATTTTCCGCTATAACACTACAATACTTCACTTCGAGGCTTCAAAAGTTGTAGCTAATCCCAACAAACCAGTTCGTTTCCCAAACATCTCGTGTAGGCACCTCATTTGTAGCAGTACTTTTAATGGGGATACCTTCTTTTAATCCTGTGCCAAGCCGTTTTACCTGTCCCATTGAAGCACCAACACTAAAAACCCATCGTTGCTCTCTTCCAAGCAATGCGCTAACACCAGCCAAATATTGGATAGTGGGATTTTTACCTGTCTGCAAAATAAAGCCTGTTGTAATTGCAGGATCTATCCATTCGCCAATTCTAAACCGCGCATGGGCAAGAATCCCAAGTCCAATATTGAAGTCGCCCTCGTCTTTCTTGTAAATTACTTTTTCAAGTGTATCGACAGGCAGAGTCGTAATTACAAAAGTATCTTTCAGAATATAATTATAGTCTGTCAACCAAGTCTTGAACAATCCTGTGCTGAAGTCGATTTTAAAACCTCCCCTTGAAAAGATTTTTTTTGGAACTGTAAGTTTATGGATTTCCTTATCGTCTTCCTTAATGACAATATTGAATTCCATTAAATCCGCATTGTTGATTGGAACAGTAACAGCAGACCTGGAGAAATCTATAGCCTCTAAAGCTCCCAACATGGCGATAACCTTATCAACCGATTCTTTAAATGCGATAAACTGTGAGCCTGTCGGCTTAGCCTCTGTTTTCTCCATTTTGCCAATGGCATTATTCTTCCATTCCTGTAATCCATCAGCCAAATTTCCAGTCAGGTCAAGTTCATGCCGAATTTTGTTCCCAATGCCATCAATTGACAATTGTAAATCGCACAAATTAACCGCATCCTTTTCTTTAACATGGCTCATAAATAAAGTAAGCGCATTTTCTAATCCAATTGCTTCTCCAAGAAAATTTGCTGCGGCAGTAGTAGTATCAGTCTTGGCGGTAGCTTTAACCCTCTCCGCTTCCTTTCCGGCATCATCTGCTTTCCCCTCGTTGCTATCTGCTTTTGGTGTGCTCGGAGTGATAAGCTGTTCATAAGTTGCCTGTTTTTCCGTGAAAAGCATTTTGAGCGTTGCTGTAACTTCTAACTTATGCCTTAACGGGTTAGTGTTGATTACCCATATATAGGCATCTTCTTCTGCATTGATACGGAATTTTTTCCAATTATACGGTTTGACAAACTTTTTCAGCGCATAATCGTAAATGATGGTCGTAGAAATGTCGATAGGTTTCCCACAGAACATGTCTAAATCACAGTAACAATCTTCTTGTTTTTGGTCACCAACAAGGCTTTCGTAAATAGATATGAAGTCGAAATAAACTGGCTGGATTTCGCTTGGGTTTCCCCCACCACCAGCATTCGGTTTTGGCACTTCTTTCTCACATTTTCCAATGGAAATTTCATCGCCATCACTTATTCTTATCCTTAATAGGCTACTTTCCGTGATTTTTTCATGAGTTTGTTCTGTTCCAACGATTTTGATTCTATCTTTATTTTGGTCATCTTTATAGTCTTCATACTTTAATTCTTTTGATGTTTTGGCCTGAACGTCAAAATTCATTGAGCCAACAATAAGATTAACATCCTTATCTATATCATTAGTTATTATTATTTTCTTATCGCCAGAAATAATTTCATAACAGGACGAATCCTTTTCTTTTTTCAAGAAAATGCTAAGGGTAAACCCATTTTGCGCATCTTGGGCATGTCCGCATACTAACAAAAAGACAAATAGAAAGGTTAGGTTGAAATGTAATTTTTTCATTGATATTGCTGTTTTATGGTGAAGTAAATTAAGACACAGGGACGATTTCAATTCCAAGGCTGTCTTCAATGACAGGTATCTTCATGGCGTAAGCCAACGAGTCGCTACCGCCTACAATGATTCCCAATGCCTCTCCGTTTTCTCGATAAACCAAGGCACCAGAATCGCCTCCAACAGTTGGACATTTCAACTCATCAGGCAAGGAAAGAGAAAAGAAGTCATTAAAAAATTGATTGCTATTATCTTCGTATTCGACGTTCACATCCACATAAGGCTCATGAATAATGGCATCAACTAAACCTGATGACATACCCTTTATTTTTACCCGAATGCCGATATAGTTTTTGTTAACATAGGCAGTCCAGGCTACCCTGGGCAAACTATCCATGTCTATAAGGTCTAAAGAGTTGATTTGGGCAATGGCAACATCCAATAATTCGTTTCTATAACCAAAAAATAGCGTTGCTATAGACTGCGACTGGTTGTCATCTATAGCATATTTAATATCCTCCATACTTCTTCTTCGGAAAGATTGCCAGGAATGCTCGGCTTTCATAACATGGTAGCAGGACAGAATGTATTGTTTCTTCATAAATTTGTCTTTAAAAACATACCCGGCAGTCCCTGTTCTCCAAGGAGTGGCGGCATTAAATATTTTCCCCCCGATTTGAGCAGATTGGGCTTTAACCGGGCCTGTGACAAGTTTCTCAACTTTAATGCGATGCTCGAAGCCACGGCCATCTACCCACAAAACCTCATTTTCAAACTTGGCAGCCGAACTCCTGTCTTTAAAACGAACCCGAAAGCAAGGAGTGCCATCTGCCTCGAATCCTCTTGAAAAGGCAACCACTCCCTCCCTTTTTAGAATATTATCTTTGTTAAAATTAAATGCGAGCAAGGCAATTTCCGTAGGTGTTTGCTTAAGTCTTTCCTCAACTTCCTCTACGCTTCCGAGTTTATAAAACTCAGGGTCTTGCAGGTTCCTCTTGGCGTTTTTATAGAAATAGATAATATCCAGAATGTCATGCCAGAATTTCGCTCCAAAACTTAAAAAGAAGGAGATTGCAAGAAATAATCCCCAATCTTTGTATTTTAGCATCCATTGAAGTGGAAATTCTATATGGCTTTTTTCAGTCACTGCTTTAGGGATATAGCTCAAGAAATTCCAAAAAAGGCTCGTAGTAAGCATGCCTGCAACTATACTGATCAAGAAAATTATCCTTTCCCTCTTCTTTTCCATTTCCTCATCTTCAGAATGCACATCAAGATTATTAAATACTTCAATTCCTGTCTTCGGCAGGTAAAGTTTAATAAAATTACTAATGCGCTCACTTATCTGGCTGAGCACGAACATTGCAACTGCGAAAGCGAGTAGTTTATCTTCCATTTGGGTTTAATTAGTGCATTAAAAGGATTTCATTCATTAAAAGCGCTTCCCGCTTTTTGAAATTAGTGATGTATAAGCGGTATTTCGTCTAACTTGTAAGCATGCGGTCAGCTAATTCTTCAACCTTACTATTTTAAAGAAAAACCTATTCCAGACCACCATCACGCCCACAAACATCCCCCACCCACAACTCCCTGTCAAATATTTCTTTTAAGTATAATATCCAACATTCCTGAATCGAACTCCCGTTTACAGGCTTCGTCCATCCAAAACCTGTTTTCGTGCAGCCATTCCCTTGCTTCGTTAATTGGCTATTGCAAAAAAGTTTTTTTATTCGGGTACAAAAAATTGCGTCCAATGTCGGGCGATGTTGATGCACGTCCGGGAGAATGTAAATCAACACTATGAGATGCGATGCCGCAGCGAACCTCTCCCATTTTTGAACAAATACACAAAATTTAACCCTGTTTAGGATTGCTGCGTACCTTTGCAGGAAGAACAACGGGATTTCACGAGTTACGATTTTGGATTTACGAATGACGATTGGCAGGAGTCGTAAATCCAAAACCGTCAGTCGTAAATCGTAAATCGCAAATCGTGCAAGCGACCGCTGCCATACCGAAAATCAGTCATGACGACCACCTGCTCATACAGCGGGCCTACCGCCAGTTGCTGCGCACGTTGCAGGAGGAGAAGATGGATGCAGGCGACAAGGACCAGATCCGCCGGGCATTTGAACTGGCTGCCGGTGCCCACGCCCAACAGCGCCGCAAGTCGGGGGAGCCGTACATCCTGCACCCCATCGAGGTGGCGCAAATCTGCGTGGAGGAAATCGGCCTCGGCCCCACTGCCGCCGTCTGTGCGCTGCTGCACGACGTGGTGGAAGACACCGACTACACCCTCGATGACATCCGCCGGGAGTTCGGGGAGAAAATCGCCGTCATCGTGGACGGCCTCACCAAACTCGACGGCACGGCCACGTCCGAAAGCCCGCAGGCCGAAAATTTCCGCAAGGTCATCAGCACCCTCGTCATCGATGTGCGGGTGGTGTTGATAAAAATGGCCGACCGCATGCACAACATGCGCACGCTCGGCTCCATGCCCCGCCACAAGCAGTTGAAAATTGCGGCGGAAACGAGCTACATCTACGCCCCCCTGGCCCACCGGCTCGGCCTCTACAACTTCCGCTCGGAGTTCCAGGACCTCTGCCTGAAAATCACGGAACCGGAGACCTACAACGAGATTGCCGAAAAACTCAACGTCACGCAGGAAGAGCGGGAGCGCTACATCGACGAGTTCCTGGGGCCCATCAAGACGCAAATGGATGAAATCGGGGTGCCCTACCGTTGCTTCGGGCGGGCGAAGTCGGTGTCGTCCATTTACAATAAAATCAAAACCAAAAACACGCCTTTCGAGGAGGTGTACGATATTTTCGCCGTGCGCATCGTGGTGGAAGTGGAGCGCCGACGGGAAAAGACGCTCTGTTGGATGGCCTATTCCATCGTCACGGACATTTACAAACCCATCCCGGAGCGCCTCAAGGACTGGGTGACGGTGCCAAAGTCCAACGCCTACGAATCGCTGCACACCACCGTCATCGGCCCCGGTGGGCGGTTCGTGGAGGTGCAGATCCGCAGCGAGCGCATGGACGAAATCGCCGAGCGGGGCTTCGCTGCCCACTGGAAATACAAGGGCATCAACAACCAGCCCGACGTGTACGAGAAGTGGCTCGACCAGGTGCGGGAGTTGATGGAAAACCCCAACTCCGATGCACTGGAGTTTGTCAGCGATTTTAAAAACAACCTGTACTCCGAGGAAATATACGTGGTGACGCCCCGGGGCGACATGCTCAACCTGCCGAAAGGCGCTACGGCGCTCGATTTTGCCTTCCACATCCACACCGACATCGGCTACCACTGCAAGGCGGTGAAGGTAAACAACCGCATCGTGCCGATGGGCTACAAGCTCAACATGGGCGACAAGGTGGAAGTCATCACCGACCGCAACCAGAAGCCCAACGAGAGTTGGCTGAAAATCGTGGTGACAGGCAAGGCCCGCTCCAAGCTCCGCAATGCCATGAAGGAGGAGCGCCGCAAAACCGGCGAACTGGGCAAGGAGGCGCTCCAGCGCAAGTTCAACAACATGAAGGTGAACTACGAGCAGGGCGTGGAGACGCTGGTGAAATATTACAACCTCAACTCGCACGTTGACCTCTGCTACGCCATTGCCACGGAAAAAATCGACCTCATCGACACGTTCAAAAACTTCGAGGTCAAGGAGCAGAAATTGGTGGAAATACAGTCCACCCCGATGCCTGCACCCGCTGCCGAGCCGGAAAAAAAAGCGGAAAGTGCCCGCCAGAAAATATCGGCAAAAACCAAAATCCTCGTCAACGGCGAACCTGCCGAACTCTACCACTACAAGCTCGCCTCCTGCTGCAACCCCATGCAGGGCGACGATATTTTTTCCTTCCTCACCGCCAAAGAGGGCCTGAAAATACACCGCACCAACTGCTCCAACGCCACCAACCTGCTGGCCAAGTACGGCTACCGGGTGATGAAGGCCGAGTGGGTGGTGAGCACCGACAACACCTTCGTCACCGACCTGAAAATCACAGGCGTGGACGAGGGGGTGGGCGTCATCGAACGGCTCACGAAGGAGATTTCCGACCTCGGCGTCAACATCCGCTCCTTCCACATCGAGGGCGGCGACCAGGGCTACTACGAAGGGGCCATCAGCCTGCTGGTGTCCAACAAAGACCAACTCAACGTGGTGATGCGGGCGCTGAAAAAACTGGATTTTGTGGAAACGGTTACCAGAACGGATTGACATGGCTGCATGGCTGCATTGCTGCATGGTTGCATGGTTCGGGTTGGTGTGTGGGCTTGCTGTTGCTTACATTTTCATCATTTCACGGTACATCACCGGCTGGCGGCAACTGCCTGCGTGGAGCATCCCGTCCGGCTTCTCCCCTTCGGTAAAAATCAGCGTCATCGTCCCCGCCCGCAACGAGGCGGCGAACCTTCCGGCCTGCTTGGATTCCATTTCAAAACAAACCTGCCCGGCCTCGCTTTTCGAGGTCATCGTGCTGGACGACCACTCCACGGACGGGACTTTTCCGCTGGCGCAACAATTCGCCCAGGCCCATCCCAACGTGCGGGCGGTGCGCCTCGCCGACCACTTGCCGCCCGGCGGCGCACCATCTTTCAAGAAAAAAGCGATTGAAACGGGCATCACCCTCGCCACCGGCGAACTCATCGTCACCACCGATGCCGACTGCATCGTGCAGCCCGACTGGCTGCTGCTGCTGGCCTCCTTTTTTGAGGAAAAACGGGCGAAGTTCATCGCCGCCCCCGTCAATTTTCACCAAGAGAAAAACGGGCTGCAACGCTTCTCGTCGCTCGACTTCCTCGGCATGATGGGCATCACCGGCGCAGGTTTCCAGCACCGCAGCGGCCTGCTGTGCAACGGTGCCAACCTCGCCTACCCGAAGGCCGTTTTTTACGAAGTGGGCGGTTTTGAAAACATCGCCCACCTCGCCAGCGGCGACGACATGCTGCTGCTCCACAAAATCGCAGCCCGCTGGCCCGGCGGCGTTTTTTTCCTGAAAAACCGCAACGCCACCGTCTTCACCGAGGCTCCGGCGGATGGACGGGCATTCGTTTCCCAGCGCCTCCGGTGGGCTTCCAAATCGACCAGTTACCAGGACAAGCGGGTGACGCTGGCGCTCGGCGTGGTGTTCCTGCTGTGCTGGGCCATCGTGCTGCATCTGCTGCTGGCGGTGTGGTGGGGCTGGCTGGCGCTGGCATTCGCTGCATTTTTGCTGGTCGTGAAGTCCACAGCCGACTTCATTTTTTTGCGTGAAATGGCCCGCTACTTCGGTCGGCCCGATTTGATGAAAAGCTACCTGCGGTCGCAATGCCTGCACATTGCGTACATCATCGGGGTGGGCACCCTGGCCAATTTCGTGAAGCGCTACGAGTGGAAGGGGAGGCGGGTGCAGTGAAATCGCTGATGGCAATTGCAAATCCCGGCGGTTGCATCATTCTTCATCGTCCTCGTCTTCCAGTTCCTCGCAAACCACCGTCCCGTCCGCATTGAACAGCACACTTTTAACGACAGCGCCGTTTTTCAATTCCACCTCGTACTGGTTGCCACCGACCGCCAGGTCGAGCCGTTCGGCTTCTTCCGTAGAAAAACCGGCGTAGTTGGCGCTGATGGCGGCGGTCACGGTGGTGGGCAGTTGATTGGCGGGGATTTCGTTTTCCGTGAAGAGCAGTGCGCCTTCGGTACTGAAAGTCAGGTCTGCTTCCTCGTTGTCCTTGACTTCGAGTTTCACTTCATAAACCACCGTGCCGGTGCAGAGGGTGTCTTGCTCCGATTCTTCGATTTCAGCGCCGGAATAATTGGCATCCAAGTAGGCTTGAATGCTTTCGGGCAACTGGATGGTATGCCCGGCATCGTCGTCACAAGCCGAAAAACACAGCATTGCTGCTGTGGAAAGAAGGAACGACCATGAATTTTTCATGTGAAAAAGATTTGCGGCGTGCGGCCCGGCGGCTTGCTGTCACCGGGCCGCTGCACCTGTTTTATTTTATTCCTGAATGTCCGTGAGCACGATTTCTTCGCCCGATTTTACATTCACCTCTTTGACAAGACCGATGCCCGGGGCATAAAATTTATGTTCCAAAACGTCAGGTTCCAGGTCGGTGATGTCCTTGGTTTTGATGCAGTTTTCAAACGTGCCGTAGGGGACAGTCAAAGTTAAACCGATTTCCAGCACTTCGGCTTCGTCCTCGGCTTCGTTGAAGTAGTATTCCTGTCGGTAGGCATTGCCAACCTGCGGGTCGGCCAGCATGATGATGCCGGGTTTTGCGCCATCCACACCGGCTTCCCAGGAGCCGTCGTGGTCGGTGAGTACGCCGTTTTCGTAGTTGTCCACGTATTCCCCGAAGTACCAGACAGTGCCGTCGTTGTCCTGTGCGTACCAGTCGTCGGTGTCTTCCACGAGCACGCCGTCCACCCAGACCTTGTCGTTGATGACGGCGCAGGTGATGCCGTTGACGACTTTGGTGGCGGATGTCAGTTGATATTCGATATGCTCCAGC
>JACRAN010000055.1 GCA_016234735.1 Bacteroidota bacterium
AACTATCTAAAACTTGATGTCGGACGACAGCGCAGCGTGACTTGCAAGTGCCGCTTCGCAAAACACTTACAAGAACATTACTTCCTATCACTTTTTGTTTATCTGAAAACTATAGGTGCTGTGGAAAACAAACTTGTGACATCATGGGCCAAGACATGTGACATTTGCCGTATAAATTATCGAACAAAATGAAAAACAAAATCCAACTTTTCCTGCTACTCACGCCGCTCTGGGCAATATCCCTCCATGCCCAACCGAAAGCGACTGAATTGTCGAAAAACAAACAAGCCGCCATCCGTACCATCGAGTCGCACAACGGCGACCTGGTTCGACTTAGCGACCAGGTTTGGGGTTTCGCCGAAACGGCGTTGAAGGAATACCAGTCTGCTAAAGTGCTGTCGGACTATGCGGAGTCGCAAGGTTTCGCAGTCGTGCGGGGTGTCGCCGGCATGCCGACCGCTTTTACGGCGACCTACGGTTCGGGCAAACCCATCATCGGTATTTTAGGCGAATACGACGCCTTGCCGGGCATTTCGCAAAAAGCAAGCCCGGTGAAGGAAGCCCTCCAGGAAGGCGCTGCCGGGCACGGTTGCGGACACAATATGTTCGCTCCGGCGAGCCTTGGCGCAGCGATGGCCATCAAGGAACTGATGCAGTTGGGCAAGTTGAACGGCACGGTCCGCTTCTACGGCACCCCGGCGGAGGAATCGGTGGGCGGCAAAATTTATATGGCAAGGGACGGTCTGTTCAACGACCTCGATGCCTGCCTCGACTGGCATCCCTCCGACGAAATCAAAGCCAATGCCCAAAGCTCACAGGCCATGGTGGATTTTACCGTCGAATTTCACGGCAAAGCCGCCCACGCCGCATACGACCCCTGGAACGGACGCAGCGCGGTCGATGGCATGGAGTTGTTTTTGAATGGCGTCAACATGTACCGGGAGCACGTTCGTCCGTCAGTACGGATGCACTACGTGATACAGAATGGCGGCGATGTACCCAACGTGGTACCCGAATACGCCAAAGTCTGGATGTGGGTGCGGGACAGCAAACGCAGCGGCGTGGAGGAAGTATTCGCACGGGTGGAACAAATCGCCGAGGGTGCTGCCATCATGGCGGATGTGAAACAAGAGATAAAAATCCAGACAGGCGATTACGAGCTGCTCGTCAACCGCGCCGGGGCAGAGGTCATGCAAAAAAACCTTGACCTGCTCGGCGAAATCAACTATACCCCCGAAGAAATTGCCTTTGCCAAAAGTATCCAGGAAGCCGCCAACAAACCGCTGACTGGCATCGACGGCAAAGTGAAGCCGCTGGAGGAAACCCGAACCGACCCTGAAGGAGGCTCCACCGACGTCGGCGACGTGAGTTGGGTGACGCCGGAAATCGGCATGGTCGCAACGACGGCTCCGACCAAAACTCCCTGGCACTCCTGGGCGGTGGTGGCGTGCGGCGGCATGTCCATCGGGCACAAAGGCATGCTCTACGCCTCCAAAGCCCTCGCCCTGACGATGGTGGATTTGTATGAAGATGAGACTTTGCGGGTAAACATTCGCAAAGAGTTCGATGAACGCAAAGGCAATCAAGTTTACAAGGCCATGGTGCCGGACGGGCCTCCACCACTTCCCCGTTAATTGATGAACAAGATGAGGGTGGTTGAGTGAGATACGCTCAATTCGTTGGTTTATCCCGATAGTTCTTGTGATGAACCAGTTCTTGCAAGCCTGCGACCAATTTCCTGCGCCTCCACACGCTCCATTCTCAATTTTCCATTAAAACCCTACCTTTCGCCCATGAAAATCCTTCACACCTCCGACTGGCACCTCGGCCAAAAGTTCATCTCCCGGGAGCGGGAGGAGGAGCACCGGCTGGCGCTCGACTGGTTAGTGGAGGCCATTCAACAGGAAGGAATCGACCTGCTCATCGTGGCGGGGGACGTGTTCGACATCGGGAACCCGCCGAACTACGCACGGGCGCTGTACTACCGTTTCCTGAAAAAACTCTGGCACACCGGCTGCCGCCATGTGGTCATCACCGGTGGCAACCACGACTCGGCGCAGATGCTCGAAGCCCCAAAGGATTTGTTGCAACTGCTCAACGTCCACGTCGTGGGCGCTGCGACGGAAGACCCCGCCGGGGAGGTACTTGTTTTGCGGAGCAAGGAAAACGAACCGGAAGCGGTAGTGGCCGCAGTGCCGTTCCTGCGGGACCAGGACTTGCGGCGTTCGGCATCGGGCGAGGGCGGGCAAGACCGAATCGAGCGAATCAAGGAAGGAATACTGGCACACTACGAGGCCATCGGGAGAGCAGCGGCGGAGTACGTGGCGCTGGGTGTTCCGATGATTGTGACGGGGCACCTCTGCGTGACGGGGGCGGAGGCCAACGAGAAGCAGGACAACATCTATCTCGGCAACCTCGAAAACATCCGGGCCGACCAGTTCCCGGAAGTGTTCGGGTACGTGGCATTGGGGCATATCCACCGCCCCCAAGCAATCGGTGGGGCGCAGCATGTGCAGTACAGCGGTTCCCTGATTCCGCTGAGTTTCAGTGAAACGAAGGATGAGAAATCAGTGACAGTATTGGTTTTTGAGAAAGATAAACTGCTGGATGTCAGGCAGTTGGCAGTGCCCGTTTTCCGAAGGTTGAAGACGGTCGAAGGCACGTTGCCGGAGGTGCAGGAGGCATTGGAGCGCCTGAACGGGAAGTACAAAAACCAGTTGCCGACCTGGGCGGAAGTCATCGTGGAAACGGAGGCGGTCATCGCTAATCTGAACGGTCAGTTGCAGGATTTTGTGAAGGACATGCACCTGGAACTGCTCAAAGTACGAACGAAGCAGTCCCATTTTTCTTTGGATGCGCAGGTATCACAAGTGGAGTTGGAAGACCTGGAGCCCATCGATGTGTTCCGAAAAAAATGCGCAAGCGCTGGCCGGGCACCGGAGGATGTGGAGGAATTGGTGGCGACGTTCCGGGAGCTGGAGGCGTGGATGAAAGCGAGAGAGTGAGAGGGTGAGAGCGTGAACGGGCGAGCATCGTAGCGTTTGTCATTACCGAAGGCAATCTCTGAATCCTTCTTGACAACACACGACGCAGGGATTGCCTTAACCGATAAGCGTTGTTTGAGAATAATCGTCCCATCGGGACGACATCTTTGTAGCATTGGTCAATTACCCTCGACCACCGTTCCATCGGAACGTTATCTGCCGTGATGAAATGCCGTTCCGATGGAAAGGCTATCGGCTGTTGGACATTTTTTTACAAAGATGTCGTCCCGATGGGACGAAAAATTATTCCCCATCAACGCTAATCGGTATCGGCAATGACAAACGAGATTCGCCCTGTTAATTCATTGTAAATCAGCATTGTGCAACAGAAATACGATACACGAAACGATGGAATCCTGATATGGGTGAAAGACCGGCTCTGCACGAGATCGGAGGCGAAGGTCTCGGTGTTCGACAGCGCCGTGCAGGGGGGCGATGCGGTTTGGGAGGGCATCCGGGTGTACAACGGGCGGGTTTTTTGCCTCGACCGGCACCTGGAACGGATGCAAAACTCGGCCCATGCACTCGCTTTTGCCAATGTGCCGACGAACGAGGAAATCACGCAGGCCATTTTCAAAACACTGGAAGCCAACGGGATGCGGGACGGCGCACACATCCGCCTGACGCTGACGAGGGGAGAGAAAATCACCTCCGGGATGGACCCCCGGCTGAACCAGTTCGGCTGCACGCTCATCGTGCTGGCGGAGTGGAAGCCCCCGGCGTTTCCGCCGGAAATCACGCTCATCACCTCGTCCATCCGCAGGAACAACCCGATGTTCCTCGACTCGAAAATCCATCATAACAACCTGCTGAACAATATTTTAGCGAAGCTGGAAGCCAACTACGCCGGGGCGGACGAGGCCATCATGCTCGACATGCACGGCTACGTGTCGGAGACGAACAGCGTGAACATTTTCTGCATCCGCAACGGGCAGGTACTCTCACCGACTGCTGACAGTTGCCTGCCCGGCATCACTCGTGGGTTAGTCATCGAGATTTGCCGGGAGAACGGCATCCCCATTGCGGAGCGCAACCTCTCGGTGATGGAGTTCTACACGGCGGACGAGGTGTTCTGCTCGGGCACGATGGGCGAATTGACGAGGGTGAGCGAAATCGACGGCAGGAAAATCGTCAACAAATCGAAGCTGGAAGTGCTGGCCGACATCCAAGGCTACTTCCGCAAGCTGACGAGGGAATGGGGGACGGTGCTGCCGTTTTGAATGGCTTCATTGATTCATGGCTGCATGGCTGCATGGTTTCATTGTTTCACTGCTTCATTGTTATTCCCGAAACTGTGCAGCCATGAAGCCATGAAACCATCACTCACTTTTGAAGACCGGCTTCCGTTTTTCGAGAAAAGCGGCCACGCCTTCCCGGTAGTCGGCGGTGTTTCCTGCAAGGGTTTGGTATTCGTCTTCTGCTTCGAGTTGTTCGGAGAGGCTGTTGGTGAGCGACAAATTGAGCAGGTGCTTGGTGAAGCCGAGGCCCTTGGTGGGCATTTGGGCCAGGGTTTTGGCGATGGCGAGGGCAGCCTCCCCGAAGCCTTCGTCGGGCAGCACTTTGTAAATCATGCCCATGGATTCGGCGTCTTTGGCCGATATTTTCTCACCCAACATCATCAGGGCGGTGGCTTTTTGCAGGCCGATGAGGCGGGGCAGGTGGAAGGTGCCGCCGCTGTCGGGCACGAGGCCGATTTTGCTGAACGCCTGGATGAAGGAGGCCGATTCGGCGGCAACGGTGATGTCGCAGGCGAGGGCGATGTTGGCACCGGCACCGGCGGCCACGCCATTTATACCACAAACGATGGGTTTTTCGATGCCTCGCAACCGCAGGATGATGGGGTTGTAGTGTTCGCCGAGGATGGTGGGGAAGCCGGGGGCATCGGGGCCGCTCACTTCCTGGAGGTCTTGCCCGGCGCAGAAGGCTTTGCCCTCGCCGGTGAGGAAAATGGCCCGCACAGCGGGGTCGGCGGCGCACTGGTCGAGGGCCTGCTGGGTTTCGAGGGCCATTTCCCGGTTAAAGGAGTTGAAGACGGCGGGGCGGTTGAGGCGGATGATGCCGACGTTTTCCCGGATGTTGAAGTGGATGTTTTGCATGTGATAAAAATTGATGGCAAGGTACAAAAAGAGGGTTGTCTGATGTTCAAGTCAGACAACCCTTCTTTTTTTAGTCAGCAACTTTGGAAATTATTCGCCGCCGAGGTAAGCCTGAACGCCGATGCGGAGGCCAAGATTTTCACCGTCAAGGTCTCCTCCAAAAATATCGTAGGCCAACAATCCTTCGATAGCCACATGGTTGTTCAGGAAGAATGCCACACCAGGGCCACCCCCAATTTGGGTGCCGCTGGAAGTGGATTCTTCACCGAAAAACTCCGTTTTTGCAGTGGTATAGCCAAAATGCGCCTGCACAAAAAACCTGGTATTGCCGCTGCCAAAATAATACCTGCCAAAAGGTAAAATCCCGAAAGCAGTGCTCTTGAAATCGTCGCCCTGCTTCAAACTAACCAGTGCCAAACCACTCCCAACGGCGAGGTTGTCCAGGATGAAAAAGCCAAGCTGCGGTTGAACATCGATGGAAACAATGTTGTGTTCGTCTTCGAACTGGACATCGAAGCCGGCGGTGCCGCCCAACATGACACGGCCAGATTCGGTCTGGGCAAAGGTGCTGAAAGCGCAGAGCAATGCTGCATTGAGCAAAAGGATCTTGATGGTTTTCATAAAAATGATGTTTAGTGAGAAAAAATGGTTAAGTGCGACGGAAAGGTAGATTTATTCCTGGAATTTTTGCACCCACCTTTCCAACAAGTTGGACATAGATTATTCACCACCCAGGTAAACCTGTACGCCGATGCGCAGCCCAAAGTTTTCGTGATCGAAATCCCCACCATAATTGGTGTAGGCCAATACGCCTTCAATAGCCACACGGCTGTTCAGAAAGAAAGTCACGCCAGGGCCGAAGCCAAAGTACACACCGTCAGAGGTTATGTCAAAACCACCAATCTCTGATTCAAACTTGTTGGTGATATATCCGACTTGTGCCTGCACGAACAGTTTGGTAGTGCTGGCACCAAAATAATACCGCCCGAACGGTGCGATGCCAAAACTTGTGGAGGAGAAGTAATCTCCTCGTTTTGCGTTTTGGAGCAACAGGCTTCCTCCCAGAGCGAGGTTGTCCGTCACGAAGAAACCAATCTGCGGTTGTGCATCAATGGTGACATAATTGGCCGTTCTTTCAAATTCAATGTCGAAGCCCGCCGTGCCTCCAAGGAGGATGTTACCTTTTTCGGTTTGGGCAAAGGTGCTGAAAGCACAAAGCAGTGCTGTGTTGAGCAAAAGGATTCTGGTGGTTTTCATAAAAATGATGTTTAAAACATGGTCGAATGTGACGGAAAGGTAGCTGATTACCGGGATTATTCACCCCCATTCTTTTGTCAATAACCCTAGTTTGTAAAAATCGAATACCCGTAAATTGGGAGATTTGCTGCTCAGGTTTTTTACCATCCAGCCGCTTGAAAATCGGAAAACAAAACTCAGGACTCCCGCCAATCCCCATTTTTTCAAGGCGAGGAAAGTTGTCAGCAAGCGGGTTTCAATCTTTTTCCCTGACTTGTGCAACCTCGCCAGGTTCTCCACCCCCCGCTTCGTTTTTTCCAAAAAAACAGCTACCGGTTCCAATCCGATATGCTCCAGCGGGTTGTCGATGTGGAGGATGGGCACCTTTCGTCGGGCGAGTTCGAGGCCGAAAAGAGTGTCCTCGTGGCCGTATTGCCGGAGCGATTCGTCAAACAGGATGTCAAGGAAAAGTTGCCGGGGAATGACGAAGTTGTTGGTCATGAAGCTGTGGTAAGGTGCCTTTGAGCGTTGGGCAGCGGTGGTTTGCTCCCGTTGCCTGCCGTAGTACCAGTGGAAGTAGAGCGAGGGGTCGGTAGGCGGTATTGGCTGATAGCTGCGCCCCCCGTACACGACGGTGCCCGGTTGGAGATGGTCGAAGTATTTTTGGAGGTACGATGCATCGGGCACGAGGCTGTCGCAATCCATGAACAGCAGGTAGTCGAAGCGGGCGGCCAGGCCGAGGGCATTGCGGATGGCGGAGCGGCCCAGGTTTTGGGGCAACTCCTTGTAAATCAAGTTGGTGTGCTTCCAGATTTCCCGGTTCTTGGTTTTGAAACCGTCGGTGGAGCCATCGTCGAAGCACAGGATTTCAAAGGCTGCCCCGCTCCGTTCGCACTGGCCGTGCAAGGCCGCCACGAGCGGCCTGATGTCGAAGTTGAAGACGGGGATGAGGATCGACAGCACCTTTTAGATTTTAGACGACAGATTTTAGACGACAGATTTTAGACGATAGCAAGCAGGTCTAAAGTCTGTCGTCTAAAATCTGTCGTCTAAAATCTGTTACCTTTACGCTCGCAAAAATGCACAAATCCATGACGACAACCGGGAAAATAGAAATGCTGCGGAACGACCCGAACCTAAAACCGGCATTGCGGAGCATCGCAGAAAAAACATTCAGCCACGAGCGCATCACGCCGGACGAGGGGCTGCTGCTGTACCGGGAGGGGAACCTCGGTTTCGTCGGGTCGCTGGCGAACTACGTCCGGGAGCGAAAGCATGGCGACAACACCTATTTCAACCGCAACTTCCACATCGAGCCAACGAAAATCTGAGTGTATGACTGCAAGTTTAGCTCGTATTCCCGCCTGATAAAAAAGCGGGAGGAAGGTTGGGAGTACACGATGGAGGACATGATGGACATCGTGCGGAAGTACGACGGGCAGCCGGTGACGGAAGTACACATCGTGGGCGGGGTGCTGCCACAGTACGACTTGCAGTTTTATGCCGAGTTTTTTCGGCAAATCAAAGCCCACCGGCCCGACCTGCACGTGAAGGCGCTGACCCCGGTGGAGTACCACTACATTTTCAAAAAAGCGAAAATCGGCTACGCCGAAGGCATGAAAATCATGCAGGAGGCAGGGCTGGATTCCATTCCCGGCGGGGGTGCGGAGATTTTTCACCCGGACATCCGACAGCAGATCGCAGCCGACAAATGCACGGGCGAGCAGTGGCTGGCAATCCATGAGGAGTGGCACAAGCTCGGCGGTCGCTCGAACGCCACGATGCTCTACGGCCACATCGAAGGCTACGAGCACCGCATCCACCACCTGGAAGAACTGCGGAAATTGCAGGACCGGACGGGCGGGTTCCAGACGTTCATCCCGCTGAAGTTCCGCAACCAGGACAACCAAATGTCGCACCTCCCCGAAGTGAACGTGGTGGAAGACTTGCGCAACTACGCCATCAGCCGCATCTACCTCGACAACTTCGACCACCTGAAAGCCTACTGGCCGATGATCAGCCGCAACATTGCGCAGCTTTCGTTGGCCTACGGGGTGGACGACATCGACGGCACCATCGACGACACGACCAAGATTTACTCGATGGCTGGCTCCGAAGAGCAATCCCCGGCCATGAGCACCCGCGAGTTGGTGCAGCTCATCCGGCAGGTGGGCCGCCAGCCCATCGAACGGGATACGTTGTACCATGTGGTCAAAGATTACACGAACGAAGTTTTTGACGCCGAAACGACGTACTTGGGGTACGTTGCACTTCCGGTTTTGAATTAGAAGATTTTAGACCATAGATGTACTAATTTGTTAGGTTGTACCCGTAAATATGCTCAAAAACAAGTTTTTTTTTTGTCTTTGGAGCATAATTCGAGGGGAATAACCTAATCAATCAGTACACATAGATTTTAGACGATAGACTTGGGACGTTATGTGGTTTTACCATTGACTTTCTAAAGTCTAAAATCTAAAGTCTAACATCTCAATATGCCCAAATTAAAAGTCACTGCTGTCAGCTACCTGAACACGAAGCCGTTCCTGTACGGGATTTTCAAAAGCGGGTTGGAGGAGGAGATTGATTTGCAGTTGGATATTCCTTCCGAATGTGCCCGCAAGCTGGCGAGCCGCGAGGCCGACCTGGGACTGGTGCCGGTGGCGGTGATTCCCGAACTCAGCAACCCACAAATCATTTCGGACTACTGCATCGGCACGGTGGGCACGGTGAAAACGGTGTGTATTTTCAGCAAGGTGCCGCTCGAAGAACTGACAAATTTGTACCTTGATTTCCATTCCCGGACATCGGTGGAGTTGGTGAAGATTTTATTAAAAAACCATTGGCGGGTCTCCCCTGCCCTGCTGGCTGCCGGGCCAGGTTTTGAGGAAAAAATCGGCGGCACGACCGGGGCGCTCATCATCGGCGACCGGGCCATCGGGCAGTTGGGTCGGCACCCCTGGGTGTACGACCTCGGCGAAGCGTGGCTCGCTTACACGGGCCTGCCTTTCGTTTTCGCAGCCTGGGTGAGCAACCGGCCATTGGCACAGGACTTCCTCCAACGCCTCAACCTCGCCCTGCAAACGGGCATCGACCTCATCCCGCAACTCATGTACTTGCTGCCGCAACCCCAGCCGGGCTTCGACCTGCGGGCATATTTCACCGAAAACATCAGCTACCAGTTGGATGCCGCCAAACGCAAGGCGATGAAGCTGTTCCTGCGCCATCTTTCCACTGAAAAAATGACCGCAGGGCTAATGGAGCAACCTGCTTGAGCCTGTTCAGGCAATTCCCACCCTGTTCGCCTCCCCGTTTTCGAGCAACGATTTTGGCAGGTTGGCCAACACCTCCGCTTGCAAAGCTGCCAGCAGGCTGCGCTTGACGGCATCCCGCTGCGTGACGAGGCTCACCTCCCGCACCGGCACCGGCGGGGCGAAGGGCCGAAGGCGGCGGCGCTGCTCTTTGCTGAGGGTGAGCGTGGCCAACTCCGGCACGATGGTCACGCCGCTCTGGTGGTCCACCATTTTTATCAGCGTGTCGATGCTGCCAGCTTCAAATTCTAATTGAGCGTTCGATTTTTTACGCAACTCGCAGAGGTTGAGGATTTGGGAGCGGAGGCAGTGGCCTTCTTCGAGCAGCCAAAGCTCGCTGGCGTCGATGTCTTCGGGAAGGAGGTAGGTTTTCTCGTATTCTTCGTGGGCATAGACGTAAAAACGCTCGTAAAACAAGGGCGTTTCTTTCAAAACACCCTGCGGCAAGGGCGTGACGAGCAGCCCGGCATCGAGGTGGCCTTTTTTCAGGCGCTCGATGAGCGTGGAGGTGGTGTGCTCAAAAATTCGGAGATGAACGGCAGGGTATTTTTCCAGAAATGGCTTCAGGAAAAGTGGCAGCAGGTAAGGAGCGAGCGTTGGGATGATGCCGATGTTGAGTTCCCCGGCCAGGGTATCCCGCTGTTGGCGGGTGGTTTCGTGCAGCTTCGAGATTTCCCGAAGGATGACCCTCGCCTGTTCGAGCACCAGCTTTCCGCCATCGGTCGGCACGACGGGCTGCCTGCTCCGGTCGAAGATTTTCAGGTCAAGTTCTTCCTCTAATTTTTGCACCATCATGCTGAGAGCGGGTTGCGAGATGAAGCGCGCTTCCGCCGCTTTGCTGAAACTGCCGTTTTCCTCGACGGCGAGGATGTATTCGAGTTGCTGGATGTTCATTTTGCTAACGATGAACTATGAACGGTGAATGATGAACAAGGTAACGACTGGTTGATGATTTGGGCATCCAGAAATCATAACCAAAAGTTATCGCAAGATAAGAACAATCAATTTTGCTTATGATTTTAAATGGTGACTTTTGTCCTTGCCAACGAAAATTCAGTGGGCTAAATTGAATTTTCCTTACCGACACCTCTTGCACGAAGACTGCTACCGTTTCCTTCGATAGTTTCAAACCATTAAAACACAACGAGTTATGAGCAACGAAAAAAAACTGACCACCGCATCGGGCCGTCCTTACTACGAAAACGAGGACACCCAATCCGTTGGCCCCCGCGGGCCGCTGCTGTTGCAGGACTTCATTTTACATGAAAAAATGGCACACTTCAACCGGGAACGCATCCCGGAGCGGGTGGTACACGCCAAAGGAACGGGTGCTTTTGGCACCTTCACCGTCACCAACGACATCACGAAGTACACGAAGGCCAAAATTTTCTCTGAAATCGGTAAAAAAACGAGGATGCTTGCCCGCTTCTCCACGGTGGGTGGCGAAAGGGGCAGCGCCGACAGCGAGCGTGACCCCCGTGGTTTTGCGCTGAAATTTTACACGGAAGATGGCAACTGGGACCTCGTGGGCAACAACACCCCGGTGTTTTTTGTCAAAGACCCGAAGAAATTCGGCGACTTCATCCACACCCAAAAACGGGACCCCCGCGACAACTGCAAAAGCCCGACGATGATGTGGGACTTCTGGTCGCTGAACCCGGAGAGCCTGCATCAGGTGATGATTTTGATGAGCGACCGGGGCACGCCCGCCGACCACCGCCACATGCACGGGTTTGGCAGCCACACTTTTTCGATGATCAACGCCAAAAACGAGCGGGTTTGGGTGAAATTCCATTTCGTCACCGCCCAGGGTATCAAAAATTTCACCAATGCCGAGGCTGCCGAGATGAAGTCGAAGGACATGGACCACGCGCAGCGTGACCTTGTGGAAGCTATTGACCGGGGCAACTTTCCGAAGTGGAACCTGAAAATCCAGGTGATGACGCAGGAGCAGGCCCGCATTTTCCGCTGGAACCCGTTCGACCTGACGAAAGTGTGGCCGCACGGCGACTTCCCGCTCATCGCCGTGGGCGTGATGGAACTCAACGAAGTGCCAGTCAACTACTTCGCCGAAGTGGAGCAGGCTGCTTTCGCACCTGCGCACGTGGTGGATGGCATCGGCTACTCGCCGGACAAAATGTTGCAGGGCCGCATCCTTTCCTACCCCGATGCACACCGCCACCGCCTCGGCGTCAATTTCGAGCAGATTCCGGTGAACCGCTGCCCATTTGCCGTGAACAACTACCAGCGGGACGGCCAGATGCGGGTGGACGGCAACAGCGGTAGTGCGCCGAACTACTGGCCCAACAGTTTTGACGACATCGTGGCGGACAAGTCTTACAAGGAACCTGCCTGGGATTTGGACGACACCCTCGCCGACTGGTACGACCGCAATGCCGAAGGCGAAAACGACCACTACACGCAGCCCGGCATCCTGTTTGACCAAGTGATGAACGAGCAGGAAAAACGCAACACAATTTCCAACATCGTGGGAGCCATGAGCGGCATCTCCGGCCCGAAACGAGGGGAAATCATCAACCGCCAGCTTTGCCACTTCTTCCGTGCCAGCGTACCGCTCGGCCTCGGCGTGGCCAAAGGTCTGGGCGTGAACGTGGAGGAGTTTATGCCGACCATGGACATGGCTTGAGGCATGATTTTTTGAGAAATGTACAAAAGAAAAAGGCGACCTTGAGAGTGGGGTCGCCTTTTTTTAATCACCAGCGATACGATCGCTCGGAGCAATCGTATCGCCATCAACCCAAAAAAAAAATGGCGGCTGGCACATCGTTGCACCAGCCGCCCAGTAATCTTTCACCAGTATGATTTTTACTTGCTCTTGACCCGGTTTTTCTCGTCCTCCAGTCCGGTGGTGCGGTCTCTGGCGCTCTTAACCTCCTGGTTGCCAAAGTTGTACGTCAGGTTCGCCCGGAAACGGCGGCTGTCCCAGCCACCGCCGCCACGCATGTAGAGGGTGCCGAAAAAGCTTTCCGCAGTCCATTTATTGGTTTTGAAAAGGTCGCTCATGGAAAGTTTGATGGTCATTTTGTCCTTCAAAAATTTCTTTTGCAGACCGGCATCCATGCTCCACATTTTTTTGGTTTCAAACGTGCCGCCCCACACAGACGGGGAGGAGTACCAACCGGAGACTTCGGCCACGATGCCCTTGGGCAGGTTGACAGTGCTTTGAGCGTAAAAATTGTAGGCGTAAATCGTCAAGTCCACCAGCTTTCCGTCGCCAAAGTCGGCTTCGTTGTGGGTGCGGTAACCGCTGAGGTTGGTGTAGAAACTCAGCCATTTGTTCACCGTAATCGGTGCGCTGAAGTTCAGGCTCAGGTTGTTTTGTTCCGCTAAGTTCTCCGAGGTAATGAAGCTGGCGTTCGGGTCACGCTCGTCGATGTCGGTCAACTGCGTGATGAGGTCGGTGGTGTGGCTGTAGTTCAGCCTGGTGTTGAACATGTACATGAACGTGTGCGTCAATTGCACGCTGTTGGTGTACTGCGGGTTGAGGAACGGGTTGCCTTTTTCAAACGTCAGCTTGTCCAGACGGCCCTCGAAGGGGTTCAAATCCTGGTACGACGGACGGTCGATGCGGCGGCTGTACGTCAACTGCCACATGTTTTTCTCGTTCATCTGCCAGGTGAGGCCACCGGAGGGGAAGAAGTCGAGGTACTCCCGCTTCACGTTCTGGTCGTTGACCGGCTTGAGTGCCGTGAGGTCGCCCTCCGAGGTGGTTTGCTCCACACGCAGGCCCGCCTGCATACCGATTTTGCCAAACTGACGGGAGTAGTTGCCGTAAGCGGCATTTACGTTTTCAGTGTAAACGAAGTGGTTTGTGCGGTCAACGTCCACTACATCTTCGCCGTTGATGACGTTGAAAAAACGGAAATCGTTGTCGGTTTGCACGTTCGAGTACTTGACCCCGGTGCTCAGTTGGCCTTTCAGGAACGGGCGCTCGTGGTCAACCTTCGCCGTGTAAATGTCAATGTCGGTGGGGGCTACCGTGTGGAAAGTCTCCTCGTTGAGCAACTCACTATCTTCGCCGCCATCGTCCGTCAACATGCGGTTGGGGTTCAGGTTGTCGGATTCGTTTTTGAAAAACCCGTAGTCGGTGTCAATGTTCCAAACCACGCCCTTGCTGTTGTCGAAGCGGTAGTTTAAGTTGAAATTGTAGTTCGAGCGCATCCCGTCGTTCGTGCCGTTCGCTATCAAGGTACTGTCGGGGGCAGTTTGCCCGATGGGGCTGATGAACATTCGGCTGTCGCTCGTCCAGGTGTAGTCAGATTGGTAGCCGTTCACGAGGAAGCCCAGTGTGTTTTTTTCATTGATAAACAAGTCGGTGCCCAGTTTGTAGTTGTGAGACTGGTGCTCGTTTTGGTTAGGGCTGACCTGGTCGTAGGCCAGGTTATTTTGCTCCCGGTACAGATCGAAGAAGTTGAAACCTTTGCCATCGCTGAAGTTGTAGCTCCCGAAGGTATTGAGTGTCTTGTTGCGATGGTTGCCGCTCAGGCCAACGTTGTAGTTGTCGAATTCGCCACGGGTGTAGCCAAGGTTCAGCGTTCCGTTGCTGCCAAGGCGCCTGTCTTTTTTCATGCGGATGTTGATGATGCCCGCATTGCCCTCGGCATCCCACTTGGCACTGGGGTTGGTGATGATTTCGATGGTGGCGATGTCGCTGGCCTGGATGGTGCGCAGGTAGGCTGCCAGGTCGCTGGTACTGAGATGCGAAGGTTTGCCGTCGATGTAAACCTGCACCCCGTTTTTGCCGCTGATGATGATGTTGTCGTTGTTGTCCACCACCACGCCGGGTGCTTTGCGGAGCAGTTCCATCGCATCGCTGCCAGTGGCGTTGATGCTGCCCTCCACATTGAAAACGGTCTTGTCGGGATGCACCTCCACAATCGGCTTGCTGGCGGTGACGGTGACTTCGCTGAGTTCCACGCCTTTTGAAGCCAACCTGATGTCAGGCAAAAGCATCGCCTGGCCGGTGGTCAGTTCAAACACGCTGGAATTGTAGTCTGGCAGGCCCACGAAACTGACGTTGAGGCGATAGCTGCCTGCGGCAATGTTTGCCAGTTCAAAACTGCCATCTTCCGAGGTGTACTCGGCCTTCACGAGTGAACTGTCGGTGGCGGAGTAGAGCAGGACGTTGGCAAAACTGAGTGGTTGGTTGTCGTTGCCGAGGACTTTGCCGGCGATTTTCCCGGTCTCTTTTTCGGCAAAAACGTTGGAAGTGAAAACAAATGACAAGAGGAGGACAAGGAGTCCCATTCGATTTTTCATAATCGGGTGATTTTTTTCGGAACAACTAAATAGCTGATTTACAAATGGTTACGGTTAAACCATTTGCCAAACAGGCTATCTGAAATTCCTTACAGTCGGTGAATAAATTTACTAAAATTGGTGATGGTGCAAAAGTGTGGCTGCCCCTACCCATGTTTCTTTTTTTTTCGATAAACGGCAGAAAACTTCGGGGCAAAAGTCATTTTACGGGGAGTGACGGACGGAAAGGCAGGTAAGTTACATGGCGAAATGGCCAAATCGGACAATCCAAAACAGGTAGTTGAATGTGGCCGGGATTCATTCTTTTTTCAAAGGGCGCAGCATTTCATTGGCCACCCGGTCTTCATGGTCTATGATTTCAAAAAAATCTTCGAGGTACAGCCCGATTTCCTCCCGGGCTGCCGCATCGAGTTCCCGGAAGTCGTCAACCGTGTCGAGCAGTGCCTTTTTTTTCGACTTGAAATAACTGAACATACTTCGCAAATCCTCAAGGTCACGGCAAGGTCCGATGTACATCCGGTCCATCACGGTTTTTTGACCCAGGCTCGCATCGGCCCTGGCGTAGGGTGCCCTCACCACACCGGAATAGTCGAAATCATAGGGCACCGGCACGATGCGCCCATCCGGCTGGGCGATGAACTCGACGTTGCGGGCCATCAGGTAGCTCCAGTCTGTGTTTCCGATCATGTACTGAAAAACCGAATTGATTTTCTCCTGATTTGCATGGAAAGAATCGAGGGCGATGCCCATCCGGTCAACGATTTGGCCACCGTTGCGATGGGCGAGGTCTTTGGGGTCTTCGATGAGGATGCCCCATTTTTTGGTGCTTTTGAAGTTTTTCCCGGTGTTTTTGTAGCTTATTTCCACCAGGTTCGCCCGGAAACTGTACGGTGTCAATAAATTGAAAAGTTTGTAGGTGAGGTACTCCCGCAAGATGGTGTTTTCGTTGAGCGCTCTGTCGTCCATGCAGTGGGTGACCAATTTAAAATCATTGAAATCGGCCAGCCCTTCTGCCTTCAGGCTATCCTTGTCGAACTTCAGTTTCAGCGGCGGAAAATCGCACATGACCCGCCGGGACTTGCCCCTGGGCCTGATTTTCACGGGTAAGGATTTGCGCTGTTTTTTGCCAAGTTGAAATTCAAAGACCCCCTGCACGTATTCCTTGTTGCGGACATTTGCCTTGATGGAATCGATGTCTGCCACAAGCTTGACTTTGGTAATGTTTTTTTCAAGCAGCAAATCGAATAGCCCTTGGGTGATCGTGTCGTTCGCCGGTGAAGCAGCAGGTTGACCCCAACCTGAAAATGTCAGCAAACAGCAGGCGAATGATGCACAGAAGTGGCTGAAAGACAGGAAGTTGCGCATGGCAAGTTGATTTTCATACTAATGTTCCCCCGTGCCCAAATGCAGCAAGCAGCGGGTCGAATTCCGTCGTGAAGGTAATTGATTTTGGGAAGTGGGATAAACGGAATTTTGGTAGGTTCCCAGGCGCAAATTCCACGAAAACCAATGGCGCAAAAATTTATACTTTCCAAAACCGGAGCAGCAAAATCTCCACTGCCAGCGCCGCCAGCGCCAGAACAACGCACCATTTCCACAGGGTGACACCCTTGCTCCGGTCGCTGACCACTTCCTCGAAGTTGGCGGCGGCGCTGCCCGTCAGTATGCTCAGGTTCGGCCCGGCTTTTTCGG
>JACRAN010000053.1 GCA_016234735.1 Bacteroidota bacterium
GGAATATGATATGGTGGTGACAATCAAACTGTCGCAGCCATTGGAATTGACCAATAATTGCTCGAATATGCCCACGTCGTTCACATCGCACGACGTGCCGGATATGGCCGTCGTATCTGCCGCTGCATAAGTTATGGTCGTGACGATTAAACTGTCGCAGCCGTTGCCGTTCGTCAACAATTGCTGGAAAACGCCCACGTCGTTGATGTCGCAGGAGGTACCGGATATGGCCGTCGTGTCCGCTGCCAGCAGCGAAACGGTAGTAACGACGAGGCTGTCGCAGCCCGCCTGATTGACAAGCAGTTGCTCGAAAACGCCCACGTCGCCGGGGTCGCAGGTAGTGCCGGAGACGGCTGTCGTGTCCGCCCCGGCGGTGTTGACGCCGACGGTGGCGCTGCCGGTGGCCGTGCAGCCGTCAGAACCTGTGACGGTGACGGTGTAGCTGCCCGCAGGCACGGCGGGCAGGTCTTCCGTGGTGGCGGTGTTTGACCAGAGGAAGGCGTAGGGCGGCACTCCGCCGCTGACGGTGAGGTTGATGCTGCCGGGGCCGTCGCAACCCTCCGGGGTGGCGGCGAGGGCGGGGGAAGGCACCTGCGGACCGCTGCCCACGGTGAAGCTGGCGGTGGCGGTGCAGGTGGTGCCGAGACTGACCGTCACGGTGTAGCTGCCCACCGGGAGGCCGAAGATGTCCTGCGTGTTGGCACCGGTGTTCCAGGCGTAGGTGTAGTTCAGCCCGGCGGGCGGCTGCGGGGGCGTGACGGCGGTGACGACGCTGCCGTTGGCGGCGGTACAGGAGGTGTTCGGTGTGGTGGTGCCGCCAATATCGATGGCGACGGACTCTGCGGCAACGAAGGCGGCGAAGGTGGAAGTGCAGCCGTTGGCACCCGTGGCGGTGACGGTGTACGGCCCGGTGGCGAGGCCGCTGAGGTCTTCCGTTGTGGCGGAATTCGACCAGGCAAACGTGTAGGGCGGCGCACCGCCACTCGCCGTGAGGTCGATGCCGCCGTTGCCGCCGCCGCAGAAGTCGGAGGCGGTCAGGGCGCTGAGGTTGGGCACGGAGGGCTGGTCGGCCACGGTGAAACTGGCACTGGCCGTGCAGCCCGTGCCAAGGCTGACGGTGACGGCATAGTTGCCGGGCGCAAGCCCGCTGATGTCCTCCGTCGTGGCCCCGTTGCTCCAGGCGAAGATGTAGCTTCCCGCTGGCGGCACAGCAGGCATGACGCTGAGGTTGACGGCACCGTTGCCGCCGCTGCACGTGGTATTGGCCGAGGTGCCGCCGGAGAGGGTGATGCTGACGTTGTTGCCCGGCACGGTGGCCGTGGCGGTGGCGGTGCAGCCGTTGCTGCCCGTCACGGTCACCGTGTAGCTGGCTGCGGGCACGTTGGCGAGGTCTTCGGTGGTGGCACCGTTGCTCCATGTGTAGCTGTACGGCGGGGCACCGCCGCTGACACTGAGGTTCACCGCCCCGTTCGACAGGCCGCAGGTGGCGGCGGTGACGGTGAGCGACGGCGACGGCACGGAGGGCTGGTCGGCCACCGTGAAGGAGGCGGTGGTGCTGCACCCGTTCACGTCGGTGACGGTGACATTGTACGTGCCAGCGCTTACGCCCGTCAAATCCTCCAACGAACTGCCGTTGCTCCATGCGAAGCCGAGGGGCGGGATGCCGCCAACGGGCATGAGGTCCACGCCGCCGTTGGGACTGCCGCAGGCGGTGTTGGCGGCGGGGGTGCCGGGGGCGGACATGGGCGGCGTGGCATCGGTGACGGCAGCGCTGCCGGTGGACGAGCAGCCGTTGGCACCCGTCACGGTGACGGTGTAGGTGCCGATGGCCAGCCCCGACACGTCCTCCGTCGTGGCACCGTTGCTCCAGGCGAAGGTGAAGGGCGGGGTGCCGTCGTTGACGGTGAGGTCGATGGCCCCGTTGGAAATACCGCAGTTGGCGGGCGAGGCGGCGAGGCCCAGCCCCAGCGGGCCGATGGTGACGGTGAGGCAGGCGGGCACGGGGTTGGTGGGGCAGGCGGGGTTGTCGGCGATGCAGAGCTGCGCCGTGCCGGACATCTCCCAGGCGACGCCGACCGTGCCGCCGGCGTTGGTGTTGACGAAGCTGCCCATCTCCGGCGGCACTATCTCCCAGCCCGGCGACGAGCCGCCTGCGCCCGCCACGGTGTAGCTGGCCGTGCTGCCCTCGCATACGTCCACCGGGCCGGTGATGGCACCGAGGCCGGGCGGGACATCGTAGTACGTGAGGCCGGAGGTGACGGCGATGGAGTAGTCGCAACTTGATCCACCGTACCCCATTAGCACCATGTAATAGGTTTCGCCGACGACATAGTTGTCGGACGTGAGGGTAAAAATGCCTGGAGGATTGAAGGCCATGCAATTAAAATCCATAATAGGCCCTGAACAACCCTCGGTAATGGAGCCGCCAAGACCGTCTACTCCATTGGCTAATATACAACTGTCGTGAGAGACCTGGATGCTGATGCTGGTTGTCCCGGCGACAAAGGCGAAGTATTGTTCATTGTCGAAAAACAACCAGTTGCAGCCTGGTAGGCAGCACTGAGTGGGGCCATTTGGGGAGTAGTCAAGGGTGTCGCAGTAGCCGTCTATGCCATCGCAAAACACAGGGGCGGTGGCGCAGTCTCCGCTTGGTATGGGGAATCCGGGCGGGGGGCACTGGGCAGTGACGTAATTCCAACCAAAAAGCAGGAGAAAGAAAAGGAATGGTAGGAGATTTTTCATTGGCCGTGGTTTATTCAGCAGAAAAAAGGTTTCCGGCAGCTTCAGTAGGAGGGAAAACATGGCAATATAAAGAACCATGATGGCCACTTCCTTTCCCGTTGGCTGCCGGAACCTTAACGACTATTTATTGTCAGGCATCATTTCCCGTTCACGGGCAGAGGTCAATCGTCCCGCAGCTCGTATTGGTGTGCCAGCAATGGTTGTCATTGGCCGCTATGTTTACGGAAATGGGCGTACTGGTGCCGAACTGAACCCTCACACCGACTGTACTTCCGCTGTTGTTCTGAATACAAACTTCACCAGAAAGGGTCACACAAAACACCTTCGGTGTATTGGCATCCCAATTTGCGGTAAAGCTTGGATCATCATCACAATCGGTGAAAGGGCACGTATTCATTGCGGTAGGAATGTCCCCACAGACTACAAGTTCAGCATCAGCATCCGTCGTGACGGTACAATCACATTCGGTCAATGCACCACAATGCGACCTTGTTGTAATGGCACCATTCGTATCCTCGTTTGGATTCCAGGTGATGTCATCCGAAGTTTCCGTCGGCGTAACCGGCACTGGCTCCTGTTCGGCCTTGTTGCAGCCGAAGTAGAGGGCCAGCGATGCCAAGATAGCTATAAAAAATAACTTTTTCATTGTTGTAAGATTTTTTCCCTTGGGCAGGGACGGGAAGTTTTTGTTTTGTCCCGGCACTGCCCCCGGAAAACATTTTTTAATACAAAAGTTCATCTGGTGACTTTGGTTGCTCCTCATGGCCGCTGTCGTAGGGCAAAGCCAATGCTTTCGCCATCAGCGGCCAAAAGCAGCAACGCTGTAACGGAACATCGGGGGTGGGCAGGGTGCATGGCGATGGCTGCCCTGTCAGGGGCCGGTATTCCGGCGGGGCCATAAATCGGCGTGGGTATATTACAGGATTGTGGATTTAAGCATAAGTTTGGGCGGTTTTAATTAATCAATGGGGCCTTTGTCGTTCGGTTTGCGGCCAAGACGGCATTGGCCCTTTTACATGCTTATGTGTGCACACAAGAATAGCCAAATGGAGGGTCCCGGATGTTATGGTGTTTATTGCGCAGCCACGACAACATAGTGCCGGGCCGCTTTCCAATCAAGGCGTGTTTTCTAAAACCTGGGCATCAAACCTGGGCAGGAAACAAATCCGAATGGAATCGGACTGAGAACTGGCAAGGTAGGTTAGTATGCTCAAAAAAGCAAATATTGGCAAGGAGGATTTGAAAGTTTTTTGTCGTTTATCGGCAAAAAAAGGAAGTTTTGACGGGGGGAGATTGTTGACCTACCAACCCGCTGAACACAATTCCCAGATTGAAAGATAAACAAGATATTTTCCTCTCTGCTGTATCCTGTCCATCCCATAACCCCTTAATCCTGTTCAGGACACCCTCATACCCTATCCCCTTTTAAAACGGTTTCGTATTTTTTTCACAGCGTTTCAGCCAGGTGCGCACGTCGGGGTGCTTCACAGGGGGGAGGTTGTTGCCCCAGGAGGTGTGGATGTAGTTGATGATGTTGGTGATTTCAAACTCGGTGAGCTTCGGGATGCCCACCATTTCGGTGTGGTAGGTCTGGCCGCCCACGGTGATTTCGCCCTTCATGCCCGCCCGGATGATGCAGGGAACGGCTTCCTTGTTTTTTTGTAAAAAATCAGCTTTGGCCAGCGGCGGTATGATGCCCTTCAGTCCGCTGCCGTCGGCCATGTGGCAGTTTTCACAAAAATTGGTGTACATGATTTTGCCGTGCTGGTAGGGCGTTTCCTTGCAGGCGCACCAGCCAAACAGCGCCAGGAAACAGGCGAACGTGAGCTTATTTTTCATTCAACAGGGTTTCAATGTCCACGATGAAACGGTCCACATCTTTGGGGTCGGTGCCGTCGCAGAAGGAGCGGATGTGGCGGTTTTTGTCCACCAGTAACAGCCTGCCACTGTGGTCGTAGCCGCCCGGCGCTTCGGGGTCTTCCATTGCAATGCTGAAATAGTCATCGGCAATGGCATAAATCGCAGCCTGGTCGCCGGTGACGAAGTGCCATTTGTTGGACTCGACGCCGAGGTTGTAGGCATATTTTTTCAACGCTGCCACGGTGTCGTACTTAGGGGCGACGGTGTGGGCAAGCAGCAACAGCCGGCCCTCATTTTTGAAATGGTCGTGGATGCGCAGCATTTGCTTGGTGGTTTTTGGGCAAATGGTGGGGCAGGCGATGAAGAAAAAGTCGGCCACGTAAGCCTTCCCGGCAAACGTTTCGTTCGTCACCAACTGGCTGTCCTGGTTCAGGAAGGCAAAATCCGGGATGGTGTGATAGACCGTATCGCCGTTGACCGCCTCCCGGTTTCCCAGAATCGGGAGGGTACGGTTGTCGAACGACTGGCAGCCCTGGGCGATGCCGATTATCAAGAAAATATAAGCTAAGTACCTCATGGTGAATGATTTAATCCTTGATTGCCCTCATGGGGTGATTGGAGAACGGATGCATCCGTTCTCCAATCACCCCATGACGAGGTGCAGCAAAAGTAACGACCGATGCCAACAGGCGTAAATTAAAAATTACCTAAACCGATGGCTGTTGCTATTTTTGCGGCCACGCTAAAAAAAAAAAAATTCCCTTTATGAAGTTAAAGATTCTCCTGATGTCGGTTTTATCAATGGCTATGGTCGCAACAGCGAAATCCCAGGACCTCGCAAAACAGTCAGCCAAGCCCTCCATCAAAATTTTGACAACCAAGTTCAACCCGAACGAAGAATTGAAAAAGTACACGCCCTACACCGGCAAGGACCTGGGGCTGACTTATGCTCCCTCCAAGTCCAAATTCAACATCTGGTCGCCGGTCGCAAAATCGGCGATGCTGAACCTGTACAGTGCGGGCAAGGATGGCGACCGGATATTGACCCAGGAGATGAAAAAGGGCAAAAACGGCACCTGGCAAGCCATACTCAAAGGCGATTACGAAGGCAAGTTTTACAGCTTTCAGGTGCTCTACGACACCATCTGGCTCGACGAAACGCCCGACCCCTACGCCGTTGCGGTGGGGGTGAACGGGGAGCGGGCGATGGTGGTCGATTTGAAAAAGACCAACCCGCCGGGTTGGGATGCAGACAAGCGCCCACCGCTGAAAAGCTACGCCGACATCATTTTGTACGAATTGCAGTTGCGGGACATTTCGGTGCACCCTTCGTCGGGCATCCAGCACAAAGGCCAGTACCTCGGCTTCACCGAAACCGGCACCAAAACGCCCGGTGGCCTGAGCACCGGCATCGACCACCTCAAGGACCTGGGCATCACGCACGTACACCTCATGCCCGCCTTCGATTTCCGCTCCATCGACGAGACCTTGTCCACTTCGAGGCCATACAACTGGGGCTACGACCCCCAGAACTACAACACGCCGGAAGGCTCCTTCGCCACCGACCCCTACGATGGCCGCATCCGCATCCGGGAGTTCAAGGAGATGGTGAAGGCCCTGCACGACAACGGCCTTCGCGTGGTGCTGGACGTAGCGTACAACCACACGGGCAGCACGGAGGCATCTGTCTTCAACCGGATGGTGCCATTCTACTACTACCGTCAAAGGCCGGACGGCTACTTCTCCAATGCTACGGCCTGCGGCAACGAGGTGGCTTCCGAGCGTCCGATGGTGCGCAAATTCATGCTCGAATCCATGCTCCATTGGGCGAAAGAATACCATGTCGACGGCTTTCGGGTTGATTTGATGGGTATCCATGACATCGAGACGATGAACCTGATAATGAAGGAGTTACGTAAAATTGACCCATCGATATTTGTTTATGGGGAAGGCTGGACGGCCAGCGAAAGTCCCTTCAACGAGCAGCAAAGGGCTGTAAAAATCAACACCTGGAAATTGGATGGTATTGGCGTTTTTTCGGACGAGTTCAGGGACGGTGTGAAGGGGCATGTTTTCACCCCAAAAGCGAAAGGCTTCATCAACGGCGAAACAGGACTGGAAGAGAGCGTGAAGTACGGCATCGTGGGGGCGACGAAACACCCGCAGGTTGACATGACAAAAGTAAATTACACGAAAACAGCCTGGGCAAGCTCTCCGCAAATGTGCATCAACTACGTCTCCTGCCACGACAACCATACGCTCTGGGACCGCCTGACAAACTCCTGCTCCAACAGCAGCGAGGCAGACAAGCTCAAAATGGACAAACTGGCACAAACGCTCGTGCTCACCTCGCAGGGTGTGCCGTTCCTCCTTGCCGGTGAAGAATTTGTCAGAACGAAATTCGGCGTGGAAAACTCCTTCAATTCCCCCGATATGGTCAACCAGATAATCTGGGACAACAAGGAAAAATACAACGACCTTTTCCTGTACTACCAGAACCTGATCAAGCTGCGCAAAGCCCATCCGGCTTTCCGCATGGCCAGTGCAGAGCAGGTGGCCAGCCATATCGAGTTTTTGCCCATCGCTTTCGATAACATCATCGGTTACGTTATCAAGGACAACGCCAATGGCGACTCCTGGAAACGTATCTTGTTGATTTTCAACGGGAACGGTGTCGGCAAGTCAATTGACATACCCGCCGGAAACTGGAAAATCATTTGTACCAATGGTCGCATCGAACCGGACGGCATGGGCACAACGACTTCCACGAAGGCCATGTTGCAACCTTATTCCGCTTACATTTTGGCAGAGGAATAGATTTTTGGGAATCAATAAATTTTACCATGAAAATTGACATCCTCGCCATTGGTGCACATCCTGATGATGTGGAGTTGAGTTGCTGCGGCACCCTGCTGCGGCATATTTCCTCCGGCAAAAAAGTGGGTTTGCTCGACCTGACCCGTGGCGAATTGGGCACTCGTGGCAGTGCTGAACTGAGGGATGTGGAGGCTGCCGATTCTGCCAATAAAATGGGCGTGGCGTTCCGCAAAAACCTCGGCATGGCAGATGGTTTTTTTCAGTACACGCCCGAAAATTTATTGAAAATCATCCAAATCATCCGGTGGTGCCAACCGGAAATCGTGCTGGCCAACACCCCCGACGACCGCCACCCCGACCACGGGCGGGCCGCCAAACTGACTGCCGATGCCTGTTTTTATGCCGGCCTGATGAAAATCGAAACGACCGGCGACGATGCCCAACCCCAGCAACGGTGGCGGCCCAAAGCAGTTTACCACTACATTCAGGATAAAGATTTGGAGCCGGATTTTGTGGTGGATATTTCCGATTTCATGGAGATGAAAATGGAACTTATCCAGACCTTTCGTTCCCAGTTTTACCTGTCGGAATCAATGGAATTGGAAGATGCACCGGAAACGCCCATTTCCGGCAAAGACTTCATGGAATTCGTCAAATCAAAAAACCGGGCCTTCGGTCGGCGCATCGGGGTGGAATTCGCCGAGGGTTTCATCGCTGCCCGCACGGTGGGAGTGCAGAACCTGTTCGACCTGAGGTGAGAAGTGAGAGCGTGAGAGGTGAGGTTGATTCTTCAAAACTACCTACGTCTCAATATTTCGATAAAAAAACAAACACAGACAAACATGAAAAAATCCTTTGCTTTTCTGATCGCTTATGCTTTCATCGCCAACCTGTCCGCCCAGGAATTCTGGATAGAGACGGGGCTGAAAGGCGGCTACGGCCTCTCGTTTCTGTACAACAAAAACATTGTGGACGATGACAGCTACCAATATCGGCTCTCCCCGATGTACAACGTCGGTGCCAGGCTCTCCATGAATTTCGGGCCGTTTCACTGCAGTGATGTCGAGGGGATGTTCGGTGCGTACAGCCAGGACTTCGAATTCTCCTGGCCCACTTCGGA
>JACRAN010000059.1 GCA_016234735.1 Bacteroidota bacterium
GATTTGAGTCACGGCTCTCCCTCAAACCCTCCATCTCTCAAACCCTCAAACCCTCTGATTATCATTTCAACAAAATTTTAATAAGTTTGTCGCCGAACTGGTGAGGGAGTGAGTTGGTGAAGGTTTGAGGATTTGAGACGCAGCGATTCCTCAAACCCTCTCGCTTCTCAAACCCTCAAACCCTCTTGATTATGTCGCAAAGCAAACAGCACGTCATCGTATATCATCCTGACAATCAGCAGGTTGCCACTCAAATCCGGGAAGACCTCGTCAAACAAGGCTACCATGTGGAAGCACAGGGACTCGACAGCAGCACCCTCGAACCGTTGGGGCAGGCAGTGACGGCACCCGGCGGGGCCATCCTGCTGTTGGTAACCGACAATTTTTTGAAATCGGAAAACTGCATGAACGGGGCGATGCAGGCGCTGAAAAATTGGGCCGACAACGGCCAACTCGTGCCGGTGGTAGCCGATGGCCGACAGCCCACAGCCGACGGTGCCGGTTGGGAAGCCGTGCCCACCGTTTTCGAGCGCGTGAGCAACATCATCCAGTACATGAACTTCTGGCAGGACCGCTATTTGGTGCTCCGCAAAGAAAAACGCACCCACGAAGACGACGAATTTTTGGACAAAAAAATTGAAATCACGAAAACGGTTTCGGGCGAGGTGGGCGAGTTCCTGCGCTACCTGCGAAATCTTCACTGGTACACGCTGGAAGATTTCAAATCGAAGAGCTACGCTGCGTTCCGGCAGTTCACCGACGACACGGCGGAAATTGAAACCGAAGCGGAGTATCCTGCTGCCAATGAACCGGAAACCGTACCTGCAGATACCACCCCGCCGCCGCCCCGCCCAAAAACACTGGCCGAAATCATCCAGGACTCCGGGGAGGAACTCATCGCCGAAAACACCGACCTGGGCCTGAAAAAAAACAAGGGTGCCGTGGAACAACCGCCCGTTGACTTGGACGAAATTCCCGGCCTTGATTTGCTGAAAAAAGAACTTGGCTCCCTCGTTTCCAAATCCTTTGAAAACCTGCCAACGCTCGAAGGAGAGGAGGACGACGACGACGAGGAAGCGGAAGAAGGCGAGGAACTCACCGCCATCCTGAGCGAAGTTTTTGGGGAAAAAGACGACGAGGTGGAGCCGCTCAAATTCGTTGGGGAAGACCCCGAAAAACCGGAAGATTTTGACCTGGAATCGCTGTTTGATGAGGACGATGTGGCTGAACCCGAAGCAGGTGGTGACGACGAGGTGTCCCTCGAATTAGTGTCCGACGATGACGAAGGGCTGGTGCTGCGGGCCGACGGCGGGGGGCGCTCCACCCCGGAGGAAGTGCTCGAACATGCCGTGCTGTTGTTCGATGACGACAAAAAAACCGATGGCCTCGATTTTTTGAAAAAAACCGTCCAACTGAACGCCGGAGACAACACCATGCGCTACTACTACGCCTACGCTTTGGCGCGCTACGGGCAGGATTTCCCCAATGCCAAAACCCAGTTGGAAATCATCCTGGCGAAGGACAAGGAGCACACGGATGCCCTGTTTTTGCTGGGCGAACTCTCCGAAAACCAGGGGGATTTCGCAGAGGCCAAGCACAATTTCGAGACGGTGGCGGCGCTCCAGCCCGACTTCCCGGAGGTGTACTACCGCCTCGGCCTGCTCACGCTCCAGCACTTCGAGGGACAGGAGAAACTGGCCTTCGAGTTTTTCAAAAAATCAGTCGAGTACAATCCCCGCAACCCCGATGCCCAGTACATCCTGGCGACGTTGTACAACGAGCAGGCAGGCGATGCCAAAAATGCACTCGAACATTTCAAAAAAGCACTGAAATACGACCCCCAGCACGCCTTCGCCAACTACGACCTGGCCTTGCTGTACTTCCGGCAGGGTGAGCGGGAACTGGCCAGCAGGCACTACGAACAGGCCACCCAACTCAATCCCGACTTGAAATCGGCGGAAAACGATGCTATTTTTCAGTTGCATGAGGTTGACATTTTATTGGAAACCCATGCCACCGAAGCAGTTGAAACGCACCAACCGGAGGAGGTTTTGGAGGAACCTGTGGCAGTGCCCGTTGAAACCACGCACTCGGAAGCCATTGGAAATGAGACTGTTGAAGAAATAACCGAAGTAGCCCCTGATGAAATTAAGCTGGAAGAATCATTGGGAGAAGCTGCGTTGGAAGAAGTCGCCGAGGCAGTCACCGAACCCATCCTTGAAGCAAAAACGGTGGCCGAACCTATCGAAGATTTCACCCCAACGCCGGAAGATATTTTGGAAAACGAAGATGAGGAAAAGGCGGAAGAACTGGCGGCTGCCAAACCCGCCGAAACAGAGTCTCCCGTTGAAAAAACAGTGCTGATTTCCGGTGCCACTTCCGGCATCGGCAGGGCCACCGCCGAAATTTTCGCCCGCAACGGCTACCGGGTCATCGCCACCGGCAGGCGGGCCGACCGGCTGGAGGCATTGCAACAGGATTTCAAGGAAAAATACAACGCCGACCTGCTCACGCTGCCGTTCGACGTGCGCAACCTGGAGGCAGTGAAATCCGCCATCGAATCGCTGCCCGAAGCCTGGCAGGAGGTGGACATCCTCATCAACAACGCCGGGCTGTCGAGGGGCCTGGCCCCCATCCACGAGGGCGACATCGAGCATTGGGAAACCATGATAGACACCAACGTGAAGGGCCTGCTGTACCTCACCCGTGCCATCGCCCCGCAGATGGTGAAACGGCGCAGCGGCCACATCGTCAACGTGGCATCGAGCGCAGCGAAGGAGGTGTATCCCGGCGGCAATGTGTATTGCGCCAGCAAATTCGCCGTGGATGCGCTGACCAAGGCCATGCGCCTCGACCTGTACACGCACAACGTGCGGGTGAGCCAGGTGGCACCGGGGCACGTGGAGGAGACGGAGTTCGCCAAAGTGCGTTTCGATGGGGACGAGGAGCGGGCGGCGAAGGTGTACGACAGCTTCCAGCCGCTGAAACCGGGCGATGTGGCCGAGGTGATTTACTTCGTGGCCACCCGCCCGGCCCACGTCAACGTGCAGGATGTGCTGCTGTTCGCCACCCAGCAGGCCGGGTCGAATTTCATCGACAGGTCGGGCAGGGGTGAGGAGTGAGAGGTGAGCGGCGAGGGACTGACTGCTGAAAACTGCCGCCTGATTTGTTTCTTTATTTTGGGGAAAATGCGGTTTTTTGCAACCGCAATGGAAGGCAGGTGTTTCCCAAAAAAGGAATTTAACAAAGGGAAAAGCCTCAGCGTTTTTTCATAAAATATTGATTGTCAATTTTTTACAAAAACTTACGCTGTGTTGCCCTCTGACTTTTGCCTTTCTACTTTTTCCTTCCCGACCTTCGGTACGGGATTTCGTTTACTCAATTTTACTTCTGAAAAATGGTGCTTGAAAAAACAAACCCGGAGAAAAAAGTGACTTCAAAAAAAGCAGCTTACAGCAAGGAGCAATACCTCTCCTGGTACAATTTGATGCTGCGCATCCGCCGCTTCGAAGAGCGGGCGCTGCTGGCTTACAGCCAGCAGAAAATCAGGGGTTTTTTGCATGTGTACATTGGCCAGGAGGCCATCACTGCGGGCATGGAATCGGTACTGCGGCGCGAGGACGGCATCGTGACAGGCTACCGACAGCACGGTACGGCCATCGGGCGGGGCGTTTCGACGAAAGCGGCCATGGCCGAGTTGTACGGCAAGGCCACCGGCGTGAACAAGGGCAAGGGCGGCTCGATGCACTTCATGTCGAGCGAGCACAAATATTTTGGCGGCAATGGCATCGTCGGTGCCCAAATCCCCATCGGTGCCGGGATTGCGCTGGCGGAAAAATACAAGGGCACGGACAACCTCTGCGTCACCATGTTCGGCGACGGCGCAGCCCGGCAGGGTTCCTTGCACGAGACCTTCAACATGGCGATGACCTGGAAATTGCCGGTGCTTTTCATTTGCGAAAACAACAACTACGCCATGGGCACTTCCGTGGAGCGCACCAGCAACGTGCAAGACCTCCACACCCTCGGCCTCGGCTACCACATGCCCAGTGAGCAGGTGGACGGCATGCAACCGGAGACGGTTCACGAGGCTATCAGCAAAGCGGTGGCGCACATCCGCAGCGGCCAGGGGCCGTACTTCCTCGAAATCAGGACCTACCGCTACAAGGGCCACTCTGTGTCCGACCCCGGCAGCTACCGCTCGAGGGAGGAACTGAAAACGTACATGGATATTGACCCGCTGAAAATGACGGTGCAAAAGATACTGGACTACGGCCTTGCCACGGAAACTGAACTGGATGAAATCAAAGAGCGGGTAAAAGCCGAAATCGAAGAAGCGGTGGAATTTGCAGAAGCCTCGCCGTTCCCCGATGCCTCGGAACTTTACACCGACAACTACGCCGAACCGAACTACCCGTTCATGCGGGACTGACGGCAATGATGGTTCTACGAAATTGAAGGAGGAAGTGGGAGTAATTTTCACTTCCTTTTTTCATGTGGTACTCAACCCATCCTCCTGTCTTCATTTTTTCTCCCCCGATTTAAAAGTTTCTTTATTTTTGCGCCACTTTTGAAAAACCTTATTTGGATTGTACCGTAAAAGCAAGGTTCAGCAAACAGGTTTTAACATTCAAACATCAGATTTTTAGAAAATGGCACAACGCAAAAAGACATCGAAAAAGCAGGACGACGTTCTCATCGATATTACGCAGGTATCTGGCAAAGCCGAAGATTTTTTTGAAAAATACCAACGTCAAATCCTCATCATTGGCGGGGCGTTGTTGCTCATCATTGGCGGCTGGCTGGCCTACAAATTTGCTTACGCAGCCCCCAAACAAAAGGAAGCGGTGGAGCAAATGGCACAGGCGGAGTACCAGTTCGGGCGTGATTCCTTTGCGCTGGCGCTCGCCAACCCCGGCGGCGGTTTCCCTGGTTTCAGCGACATCGTGAAAAAATATGGCGCAACGGATGCTGGCAATGCAGCGCTCTACTACGCCGGCGTGTGCTGCCTCAACCTCAACCAATTCGACGCAGCCATTTCCTATCTGGAAGATTTCAGCCCGAAAGGCAAACTCCTGCCCTCCATGAGATCTGGCGCACTCGGCGATGCCTACGCTGAAAAAGGCGACCTCGACAAAGCCCTCGGCCTCTATAAAAAAGCGGCCAATGCCGCCGACAACGACGTGATTGCGCCGTACTACCTGAAAAAAGTGGCCATGTTGAGCCAAAAACAAGGCGACAACGGCGCAGCGAAAGGAGCCTGGGAGAAAATCAAAAACCAATACCCGGCCTCCGCCGAAGCCAAGGAAGCTGA
>JACRAN010000060.1 GCA_016234735.1 Bacteroidota bacterium
ATTGTTGATGTGGATGGGCGATTTTGGAAGGGTTTGATTTTTGATGTCAAAACAAGGACAATGGAAAAGAAAAAAATGACACCGCAGGAGGTGGAAAGCCGCCTCATCGAATTTGCTTCCCGAATCATAGATTTGGTGGAATCCATGCCGAAGACACCAGCGGCGAAGCATTTGGGTGGTCAACTTTTGCGGTCAGGTACTTCGCCCGCCTTGAACTACGGAGAAGCCCAGTCCGCTGAATCACGGGAAGATTTCCTCCATAAAATGAAGGTCTGTCTCAAAGAACTTCGGGAAACCTTGATTTGCCTGAAACTAATAGCCAAACGCACATGGTTTGCAGAAGGGAAATTGACTCCGCTCATGGCTGAAAATAATGAACTCGTCGCCATGTTCGTTGCCAGCACAAAAACTGCGAGCGGAAACAAATAGATCATTTGCCAGGATGGCTTCAAATGGTTGATGCCCTTTCCAAATCAACCATTTCCACATCATCAATTTACATCAACAATCAACAATCATGTAATCACCAATCGTCAATCAAGAGAGTATCAAAATACACAGCTTCCTCTTTGAAACTTGTAAACTGGCAAGCATTTCCCCGAATTGAAATATGGTTTTTGTGCAAATTCCGGGGAATGGTCTTAATTTTATGTTCCGAATTGCAATTCCCTGAAAATATAATTTTTCACGGTCAAAAAAAAACCACTGAAGAACAGCAATCACCTGTTACAAAAAATGCCTAATCACCTGATCCTCATGGAAAAATTTTCCTTTCTGAAAAGATACATTTTAGTTGTTTGCAGCATTTGCTGCATTGCTCCCCTCAGCACGTTATCGGCGCAAGGAATGGAAATCACAGATGCTGCCACACCGCCCATCACGCCTGCAAACCTCATCACCAATATCTTCCTCGGTGATGGCGTGGAGGTACTGGACGTGACGTTTGAAGGAGACCCACTGGCCGTCGGTTATTTCAAAAATGCCGAACCAATCGTGGGCATAGATCGGGGCATCCTGATGACGAGTGGCCGGGCCGCTTCGGTGAACTGCTCAACAGGGCCGCTGGGGGCCGACTGCAACGGGGTACAGTTCAGTTCCAACGACAATGCCAGCACGGCGAGCGACCCCGATTTGGCAGCGATTGCCACAGGCGGCATTTTCGATGCGACGAAATTCACCATCACTTTCATTCCGACCTCCGACACATTGCGTTTCAAGTACGTTTTTGCCTCCGAAGAGTACCCGGAGTGGGCCTGCACCTCCTTCAACGACGTTTTCGGTTTTTTCATCAGCGGGCCAGGCATCACCGGGCCATTTTCAAACAACGGGAAAAACATTGCGCAGATTCCCGGCACGAGCATCCCCGTCAGCATCAACAACATCCACCCTCAGAACGGAGGCTGCGCCCCTGCTTTTGCCCAATATTACAACGACAACACCTCCAACAACGGCCAGCCGGTGTACGATGGCTACCTTTCGGTTTTCATCGCAGAGGCGGTGGTGATTCCCTGCTCCACGTACACCATCAAGCTGATGGTGTCCGACGTGGGCGACCCCGTGTTCGATACGGGGGTTTTTCTGGAGGCAAAAAGTTTTGGCACTGGTTCGCTGCAAGTGGAAACGTCAACGGTCAGTTTGGACGGAACCATCACCGAAGATTGCGCCAGCGGTTCCATCACGTTCACGTTCCCCGGTGCGGTGGAGAGTGACTATCCGCTCGATTACACCATCATCGGTACGGCTGTAAACGGCACGGACTACCTTAACATCCCACTGGATTTGTTCATTCCGCAAGGTGACAGTACGCTTTCGGTTGACATCGTGGCGTTGGAAGATTTTGTGGACGAGGGCATGGAAACCATCGGCATCGACATCCAGCGGGACGTTTGCAACCGGGACACCTTCTGGATTTTTATTCGGGACAATGAAATTGTGCCACCCAACCTGGGGCCTGACACCTCGATTTGTCAGGGCGATTCACTGCCGCTGGACGGCACTTTGCCCATCCCGTTGCCTGTGCCGCCCTCGTTCACCAACGCTCAGGACTACAATGTGACGCATCTCGGCCCGACGTATTCCCCGATACAAGTCGCTGGGGTTCAGCCAATTACGCTGGAGCCGGGTGTCATCCAATCTGTTTGCCTCAACCTCACCCACAAATGGGTGGACGACCTCGACCTGTTCCTGATTTCGCCTGGCGGGCAGTTCATCGAACTCAGTTCGGACAATGGCTCCAACTGCGACAACTACACCAACGTCTGCTTCACGCCCACCGCAGGCACCTCCATCGGGGCCGGATGGCCCTGGTCGCCCTGCGGCTCCAACATCGAGGCATCTTTTGCAAACGGCACCTACCAGCCGGAAGGGGTCTGGTCGGATTTGTGGGACGGGGACTACCCCACCAACGGCACCTGGCAACTGCTGGCCATCGACGACCAGGCCGGTTTCAACGGCACCATCCTCGACTGGACGATTACGTTCGAGCCGCTGTACCAGGTGTACTACGAATGGACACCGACCACCGGGTTGAGTTGTGCCGACTGCCCCGACCCGATTGCCTCGCCCAACCAGACCACCACCTACCACCTCTCTGCCTGGGACACCTACGGCTGCATGGTGGAAGATTCCATCGAAATTGAGGTGAAAAACGTGCTGCCAGCACCGAATATCAATTGCAGCGATGTCACCAACAACAGCATCACTTTCAGTTGGGACGACCTGGCCGGAGCCTCCGGCTACATGGTCAGCATCGATGGCGGGCCGTTTTTCCCGAACGGCACCACCTCGTACCTGCTCACCGGCCTGACATTGAGCGACACCGTGGTGATCCAGGTCTTTGGCGTCAGCGAATGCGACGGTGAAATCGGCACGGTCACTTGCATGACCCCGGCCTGCACGGCACCCTCGCTCGCCATTGCCAGCCAAACCAATCTGAATTGCCCCGGCGACACGGACGGGGCCATCACGCTCCAAGCCTCTGGCGGTGCGGGCAACTACACCTACACGTTGGGCGGCAACAGCAACACCACCGGCGTTTTCAGCGGCCTGGCGGCAGGCACCTACCCCGCCTCCGTCATCGACGACTGGAACTGCCCGAACAATATTTCCGTGACGATTTCCGCTCCGAATCCCCTTGATATTCAGGCAGTTATCGTCAATACGGTCAGTTGCAACGGCGGCACGGATGCGGTCGCAACGGTTGAAATCGACGGCGGGACTTACCCCTTCACCTTCGATTGGGACAGCGGCCAGAGCGACTCGCTGGCGGTGAATCTGGGCGTAGGCACCCAGACCGTCACCGTCACCGATGCCAACGGCTGCACGGCCACTTCCTCCGTGGATTTGACCGAGCCGGATTTGCTCTTTTTGAACATGGCCGCCGACAGTGCCGATTGTTTTGCCACCAGCACGGGCGCAGCGCTGGTGCTCATCGGCGGGGGCACGGCACCACACATCATCCAGTGGGACGCTGCCGCTGGCAATGCCACGACCGATTTGGTTCAAAACCTTGCTGCCGGTACTTACTCTGTGAACGTGTCCGACCTGAACGGGTGCGTGGCGACTGCCTCCGTCACTGTTCTCGAACCCGCCCCCATCACCACCTCCGCCACGCCGGTTGACCCGTTCTGCAACGGTTCTGCCACAGGAACTGCCGTCGCCACTGCCAGTGGCGGGGTCGGCGGCTACCAATTTTTCTGGAGCAACGGCGACCTGGCCATCACCGCCGATTCGCTGACCGCTGGCACGTACTTCGTCACGGTTTCCGATGCGAACAGTTGCACGGCGCTGGATTCCGTCACGCTCATTGACCCGCCGGGAATGGCGCTTACGTTCACACCAACCTCCGTTACCTGCTTCGGCCAAAACAACGGTGCCATCACTTCGGTCGTGAACGGCGGTACCTTGCCCTACACCTATCTTTGGGGCAACGGCAGCACCACACCCAACCTTTCCAGCATCATCGCTGGGAACTACTGCCTCACCGTCACGGACGGCATGGGATGTACCCTCGTTTCGTGTGCGGATGTGACACAACCTGCGGAACTGTTGCTTTCCACCGCACTGACCAATGCCGGATGCAACGGCGGCACGTCAGGTGAAATCGACCTGACTGTGGCTGGCGGCACGTCTCCCCACACTTTCGATTGGGCCAGCGGCCAGACTTCGGAAGACCTCGCCAACCTTCCGGCAGGCACTTACACTGTGGAGGTGACCGATGGGAACGGCTGCACGGCCAGCATCTCCGAGAACATTTCGGAAACGGATGCCATCGTCATCCAGCTTTCGCAAAACAGCGTGAACTGCTTCGGCGGCAACGACGGCAGCATCACCACGACCGTCACGGGCGGCTCCGGGAATTACAATTTTGACTGGAGCGGTCCCGGTCCCTTCGGTTCCACACAGCAAAACCCGACCGGCTTAGTTGCCGGGAACTTCACGGTCACAGTGACGGACACGGACGGCTGCGCCGGAACACAAACCATCGCAGTTCAACAACCGACCACTGCTGTCGCTGTGAGCATTGCACCGCCAACCGTGATTTGTTTTGGGGCAAACAACGGCACAGCAACCGCAACAGCCAGCGGGGGCATTTCACCGTACATTTTTCTTTGGGCAAACGGCCAGACCTCGGCCACCGCTACCAACCTGACAGCAGGCCCCACCGCAGTGACGGTCACGGATGCCAACGGCTGCGAGGTCGTCGGGCAGGTGGCCATTGCGCAGCAGGACCAGTTGCTGGTGAACCTCGGCCAAACGGCGTCCTCCTGCAACAACGGCACGGACGGCACCGCCGCCATCACCACCGCCACGCAAGGCGGCAACAACGTGCCGCTCAACACGCTCACCGTCCTCTGGAGCAACGGCCAGTCTGCCCCGAACGTCAGCGGGTTGACGGGCGGCCAAACTTACTCGGTGATGGTCACGAACAGCCTCGGCTGCACGGGCACGGCCAGCATCGCCATCGGCAACCCGTCGGCAGTGAACGCTGCCATCGTTTCCACGGAAAATGTGAAATGCGCCGCTGGTCGTGACGGCACGGCTACCGTGTCAGTGTCGGGCGGCACCACGCCGTACACCTACCTTTGGGACGTCAATGCGGAAAGTCAAATCACACCAACGGCCATCGACCTGCCAGCAGGTGTTTTCAACGTGACGGTGACGGATGCGAACGGCTGCACCGGCATTGCGCAAGCGACCCTCACTGAGCCGGATGCGCTGGAAGTTCGTTTTGAAAATGAAAATGTGAAATGCCACAGCGATGCCAACGGCAATTCGCTGGCCATCCCCGAAGGGGGCGTGGGGCCGTTCAGCTACCTGTGGTCGAATGGCGAAACGCAGAACAAAATCAGCGACGTGACTGCGGGTGCTTACCTGCTGACGGTGACGGATGCCAACGGCTGCTCGGTGGAAACGGAGACCGAAATCACGCAGCCCGGCGAGCCGCTGCTGGCCGATTTTCAGGTGGATTACGTGACCTGCTTCGGCCTCAAGGACGGCAGGATTGGGGTGAATGTGGCGGGTGGCTCCCCGCCGTACCGGTTCAGTTTGGACGGGGTGAATTTCAACGGAAACCCCACCATGATTGCGCTGCCTGCGGGCTTGTACGATGTGACGGTGCGGGACAACAACGGCTGCCTGTTCACTCAGGAAGACATCTACATCGGCGAACCAGACCCCATCGTGGTAAACCTCGGCCCGGATACCATCGTCCGGTTCGGTGCCGACCTGGTGCTGGTGCCCCTGATTGAAAACCTCCTGAACCCTGCCACTGCCACTTACGAGTGGTACTCGAACAACCCGCAGACGCAGCCGGTGGATTCCTCGGCCAGGGATGCTGTGTTCGTCGTGACAAGCCCCACTTCGGTGATCCTGACCGTGACGGACGAGAACGGCTGCTCGGCGGAAGACCTCATCAATATCTTCGTGCGGGAGTACCGGGACATCCAGGTGCCGACGGGCTTTGCGCCGGGCACTGGCGGGAACATTTTGAACGACCTGCTGCACGTGCATGGCAGTTCGGAGATGGTCGAAAAAATCAACCTGTTCCAGGTGTTCGACCGCTGGGGCGAGTTGCTGTACGAGGGAGCTGACTTCGCCATCAACGACCCTGCGACTGGCTGGGACGGCAATTTCAAAGGCAAGGAAATGCCCGCCGGGGTGTACGTTTGGTACCTCGAAGTGCTGTACGTGGATGGTTTGACGGAGACGTACCGGGGGCATACGACGCTGGTGCGGTAGATTGATTGCTGGATTGTTCAATTGCTGGATTGTTTTGAGACATCAGTTCTTAGAAGTCTTGAGCGCAGCGTGACTTGCAAGTGCCGCTTCGCTAAACACTTACAAGAACATTACTTATTTGATAATCAGTCCTTGCAAGTCTTGAGCGCATGTCGTCCGACATCAAGTTTTAGATAGATAGGGCGACAAAAAGTTCTAAAGAAATCAACATGCATGGTACTCAATTCCAGATGGTACTTCATATAGACTGGCTGATTTTTGGCGATAATGAGCCTATCTTATCAGACAAAAAGTTGTCCCAGCTAAGTTCTTATCATGAACCAATCTCTTCAAAACTTGATGTCGTTTAAACTATCTAAAACTTGATGTCGGACGACAGCGCAGCGTGACTTGCAAGTGCCGCTTCGCAAAACACTTACAAGAACATTACTTCCTATCACTTTTTGTTTATCTGAAAACTATAGGTGCTGTGGAAAACAAACTTGTGACA
>JACRAN010000061.1 GCA_016234735.1 Bacteroidota bacterium
GCGAGGGTCACTGTCGAGGACAACGCCTTCAACGTCAAGGGCTTCGTGCAGTCCAGGAAAAATTTCTCCGATTTCGACCTGACCGTAACGGCGGAAGATGCCAGCTTAGAGTCGGTCATCGCCCTCCTGCCGGAGCAGTACCTGAGTGCGCTGGGCGATTTTTCCAGTACCGGGAGGTTCAAGTTCGATGCCATCGTCAAAGGAAAACTCAGTGCTGCCGAGCGGCCCGCCATCCAGTTTGAGTTTGGTCTCAACGACGGCAAACTCTCCAGCCCCCGCCTCACCGAGCCGTTCAAGGATGTGTCGTTCGATGCGGTTTTTACCAACGGCGAAGGCCGCAGCAAGCAAAATTCAATCTTTGAAATCAGCAATTTCAAGGGCTACCTGAACCGGGAACTCATCACCATGAGCCTAAAAATCGAAGACCTCAACGACCCCAAAGTCGATTTCAAAGCCGATGGTGCCCTGCCGGTCGGCTACCTGTACGGTCTCTTCGAGAACCCGGCCATCACGGGTGGCGACGGCGAGGTGGAACTCCGAAACCTGACCCTCAGCGGCCACTACCGCGACATGATTGACATCAACAAAATTACCGCCGTAGCCATGAACGGCGATGTGGTTTTCGATGATGCGGGCCTGGAAGTTAATGGGGAGAAATTGACCTTCGACAAGGGAACCCTGCGCCTGCGCGACAACCTCCTGACGCTCGAAGACCTGAAAATGGAAGGGGCAGGCAGCGAAATCACGCTGCGGGGCTTCATGCGGAACCTGCTGCCCGTGCTGCTCGCCGACTCGCTCAACACCGAAAACGCCGTGCTGGAATTCAACGCCGACCTCCTGGCCCCGGTCATGGATGTGGGCCGCTTGGTGAAACTGACGGACGTGCCGGTGAAGGAAGGCGAGGTGCAGCAGGAGGTTTTCGACTCGCTGAACGTGGAAAAAAACGAAACCCGGCACCGCCTCACCGACTTGCTCAATGGCACTTTCAACGCCAAAGTGGACGAATTCCGCTACAACAAAATCGAGGGCACGGCCTTCAACGGCAAGCTCATTTTTGAAGATTCCAAGATGCGCATCGAGGGCGATGCCAGGGGCATGGATGGCGGATTTACCCTCGACGGGACGGTCTTTTTTGAAAAAGAACCCCGGCTGGAAGCAAAACTCGATTGCGAGCATATCGACGTGAAGGAATTTTTCCGGCAAACCAACGACGTCGGGCAGACCGTTCTCAAGGCCGAGAACATCTCTGGCGACATGAACTCCAAGATGCTCATCCATGCGTTCTGGGATTCCACCGGCAATTTTTCCACGGAGAAACTCCATGTATGGGCGGGCATTGGCATCCGCAAAGGCGAGTTGAGGGGCTTCAAAATGCTCGATGAATTTGCCACTTACGCCAAAATCCAGGACCTCCGCAACGTGCGTTTCGAGGACATGCAAAACTGGCTGGAGGTGAAGGACAGCACCTTTTACCTGCCCGCCATGTTCCTCCAAAACAACGCCATGAACCTGACCATCGCCGGGGAGCAGACCTTCGACGACAAAATCGACTACGGCATCAAGGTGAACGCCGGGCAGGTTTTGGCCACCAAGTTCAAGAAAAACAACAAAAACGTGGAGTCCATCCCTGCCAAGGAAAACGGCTTTTTCAACCTCTATTTCCATGTGAACGGTACGCTGGACAAGTACAAGTACGAGACGAACAAGCGCAAGGTGAAGGACAAATTTGACCGAAGCGAGAGCCAAAAACGAAGGGTCAGGGCCGAACTCATCAAGGCGTTCGGCGCTCCGCTGAACATGGTGAAGGAGCCAACGGGGTGGGAGGATGAGGGGGAGAAGGCGTCCTCCAACGATGAGGGGGATGAGTATATTCCGGGGTTTTGAGGATTGGGAGCCTTTGGTTGGCTCTTGAAACCACAAAGGTCTTCAAATACATTTGTTTGCGTGAAAATTGAAACCAAAATATGACAGACCATTTACGACTTCAACATAACAGTCGTCTAAAAAAACTTGTTTCAAATGCGAGAGCAATTATCACTAACCAAATTGCTTTGCCGCTTGGCGCACTCAAAATGGAAAGGATACTGTACTGGGTAAATCAAATAGAACAAGTATCAGAGATTGATTTGCAAATATTTTCTGAGTATAACTCTAAGACCATCCACTTTTTAATTGGAACAGAGCGGCTTCACTGCGAAAAAGAATTCCTTAAACAACAAGACAAACAGCTTGACGAACTTACAATGCAGTACAAAGACGAAATCATTGACAAGTGTTTTGAAATTGTGGACAGATTTGCAGATAATAAAAATTAATTATCTGCTGTTTTCAGACTCTTGCCGGACACCAAAACCAACACGCCTATGACGTGTGCAAGCTAATGTCACTCAAAAAACTGAATGTCCCGCTTTTTTCACTACCCCCTCGCCAGCGTCTCCGAAATATCCGTCCTCTTCGCCTGCAAAGCCGGAATCAACGCCGCCACGAAGCCCACCACAAGCGCCCCGCCCAGCAGCCAGATTTCTTCCGGCAAAAACTGCCACCCGGTGAGCGAGTAGCGGTAGGTGTTTTTCATAAACCCCGCCAAAAAACCCAGGCTCAGGTGGCTCAACACGATGCCCAGCACGTAGCCCAGCACGGCCAGCAGCAGCCCTTCCAGCAGGATGAGTTGGAACAAGGTGCCCGGCGAGCCGCCCATCACCCGCATCAGCGCCAGTTCGTAGCGGCGGTCGCGCAGCGAGGAGTACAACGAGATGAAAATGCTGAGGCCCGACACCACCACGATGACCCAGGCCATCAGTTTCAGCACGTCGGTGCCGAGGCCGAGGTTGGTTTGCAGGCGGGCGATTTCGTTGGGCGGGCTGGCGGCCATCAGTTCGGTGTTTTCGTTGATGTTGCGGCCCATGTTCAGCGCCTGGATGTTGGTGCGGGAACGGAATTTTATCAAAATCGCCGTGATGTCCTGGTCCGTTTTTTCCATCAACTCCAGCCGCTGCTGCTCCGCTAACTGCCTGATTGTCAGAGAGTCGTAAGTCACTGGAGACACTTTTTTGTGTTCATGGCCTTCGTGCCCGCCGTCCATCGCCAACCCTCCATCGTCCACTGTCCCCTGATGTTCGTGGGACTCCCAGATGCTCTCCGTTACCGTCAAAATCAACTGGTCGATGACCGAGCCGGTGGGTTTCAGGATGCCCTTCACCGTGAAATCGTGCTCGTGTTCCTCGATGCCCTCCACCAGCCCGTGCGAACTTTTGAACGTGTCGCCCACGTGCAGGTGCAGCGCATCGGCCACCGCTGCGCCGATGGTAGCGTCCATCGGGTTTGCCCAAAGCTGGCCCTCGGCAAGGCTGGCCCCGTAAAATTGCAGCATGTCGTAGGTGGTGCCCACGATGCGGTAGTTGCGGTAGCTGTCGCCGAGCGAGAGCGGCACGGCCTGGCTGACGAGGGGGTGTTTTGGATTCAAAAATGCCCGTGATTGTTCGAGGGAAATATTGCCGGTGGGATTGTCCACGTGGTACATGGCGCAGAGAATCAGTTGCAGCGGGCTGCCCTTCGCCCCGATGACGAGGTCCACGCCGGCCAGGTTTTTATTGAAAGTCTGCTCGATTTGGTGGTTCAGGTTCAGCAGCAGCGAAATCAGGCCCACCCCCAGCGCAAACAGGATGAGGCTCAACGCCATGTTGAGCGGCTTGTTGACGAGGTTTTTCCAACTTAATTTGAGCATGGATTCATTGTCTCATGGCTTCACTGTTTCACTGTTTCATGGTCAAATGCGGCAATGAAGCCATGAAGCCATGAAGCCATGAAGCCATGAAGCAGTGAAACCATGTAGCCATCACAAATTGATTCGCTTCGCAAATTTTTCCTTCAACCGCCCGTCGTGCGTGACCACGAGAAGCGTGGCGTTGACCTCGCTGGCCGTGTCTTCGAGCAGGCGGACGACCTCCGCCGTGTTCCCGTCGTCGAGGGCCGAGGTCGGCTCGTCGGCGAGGATGATTTCGGGCTGGTTGACCAGTGCCCTCGCAATGGCCGCCCGCTGCCGTTCCCCCTGGCTGAGTTCGTCCGTTTTCACCCGGATTTTGTCAGCGATGCCGAGCCGGTCGAGCAGGTGTTCGATGCGGTTTTTGTCGGTCGGAACGCCTGCGAGCCGCTGCGCCAGCGCCAGGTTTTCGCCCACCGTCAGCGACCGGACGAAGTGCGGCATTTGGAAAATAATGCCTATTTTTTTGCCCCGGAATTTATCCAACTTGCTGGAAGACAAGGAGTTGAGCGCAGTGTCGCCGACCGTCACCGTGCCTTGCTTCGGCGTGAGCAGGCCGCCGAGCAGGTGCAGCAGCGTCGTTTTGCCGCAGCCGGACTGGCCCAGCAGCAGCCAATGTTCGCCCTTGCCGCAGCGGATGTCGGGGAAGCGCAGCGCAGCTTTTCCGTCGTAGGAGTATTGGAGGTTGTTGGTTGAAAGCATTTTCAAGTTATGAGTTATGAGTTATGAATTTTGAGCTGCGAACCAAAAACTCATGGCTCATAACTCATAACTTTCTCATTTCTCCGCCATCACGATGTACTGGTAATCGAGCGAGCAGTCGTCCGATTGAAAATTGGAAAAACCGGCAGCTTCCAGTTCGTTTTCCACTTCGTACAACTCCATGCGGATCTTGGCGGCGGGGTACTTGATGGGCATCCGTTTTTTCTTGAAATCCACCACGATGATTTTGCCGCCTTCCGGCAACACGTTGAGCAGGTTTTTCAAATACGCCACCCGGTTTTGGATGTAGATGTAGGTGTTCACCACCAGCACAATATCCACTTCGCCGGGCCTGAGTTTGGGGTCGGAAGGGGTGGCGAGGCGGGTCTCGAAGCGGCGCTGGTATTCCGGCTTGAGTTCCACCCGCTTGATGCTGTCCATGAATTGGATGAAGCGTTCGTCCAATTCCACGGCGATGACTTTTTTGGCCTGCTGTGCCAACCGGCGTGAAAAAAAACCGGAACCTGCGCCGATGTCAGCTACCGTTTTCGTGCTGAGGTCGCCCATTTTCCCGATGACCACCTCCGGCCGCTGCCAAACGTCGCGGCCCGGCGGGTCGTACTCGTTCAGTAGTTTTTGGAGGCTGGCACTGTCGCCAATTTCCGGTTGGGCGGTCGAATCAGGGGAAGGTTTTTCGGTGGTGCCCTCCGGCGCAGTGTCGCCCTTGCAGGCCAACGCCAACAGGGCGATGGAAAAAGAAAGCGCAGCGAAACAAGTTTGGATTTTCATTTTATCGATTGTTCAACAGTGGTCCAATTTGGTTCAACCCTACAACGGCGGCAGCACCTTCCCGGCGGCCTCTCCGAAGCCGATGCGGACGCCGTTTTTTTCGCCCCAGCCCCGCATGGTCACCGTGTCGCCGTCCTGGATGAACTTGCGCTCCGTGCCGTCAGGCATCCGAATCGGCTTCGTGCCGCGCCACGTCAGTTCCAGCATCGAGCCGTAGCTGTCGGGCGTAGGGCCGCTGATGGTGCCGCTGGCGCAAAGGTCGCCGATGTTCATGTTGCAGCCGCCGCTGGTGTGGTGGGCGAATTGCTGGCACATGTTCCAGTACAGGTTTTTGAAATTAGAGCGGCAAACGACCGCCCTGGCACCGCCCTGCGTTTGGATTTCCACTTCCAATCGGAGGTCGTAACTTTTTTCGCCTTGAAATTGAAGGTACTGCAACGGCTGCGGATCCTGCACCGGCCCTGCCGTGCGGAACGGCTCCAACGCATCCAGCGTGACCACCCACGGCGAGACGGTGGAGGCAAAGTTTTTGGCCAAAAACGGCCCCAGCGGCACGTACTCCCAGCTTTGGATGTCCCTCGCCGACCAGTCGTTGAACAGCATCAGCCCGAAGATGTGGTCTTCGGCATCGGTGATGTCCACCGGCTGGCCCATCGGGTTCGGTTTGCCCACCACGAACGCCATTTCCAACTCAAAATCCAACAGTTTCGTCGGCCCGAAAACCGGCAAAGTCGCACCCTCCGGCATCGTTTGCCCCATCGGGCGCTGCACGGGCGTACCCGACACCACGATGCTCGATGCCCGACCGTGGTAGCCCACCGGCAGGTGTTTCCAGTTGGGCAGCAGCGGGTTGTCGGGGCGGAACATGGTGCCGACGTTCAGCGCATGTTCCAGGCTGGAGTAAAAATCGGTGTAGTCGCCGATGCGCACGGGCAGCAGCAGTTCCACCTTGTCCATCGGGTGCAGGAAGTGCCAGGCGAGGTCCCTGGCCTCCTCGTTGCGGGCATCGAGGAGGTCGGCGAGGCGGTCACGCAGTTGCCGCAGTTTCGGCTTGCCGAGCGCCATCAGGTCGTTGAGGTAGCGGTTGCTGAACACCTCGTTGTCGATTTCGAGGTCGTCGAGCAGGTCGAGGTAGTTCATCACCGCCAGGTCCACCACGTTGCTGCCGATGGCCGTGCAGGCCCGTGGCGACGGGTTGCTCGCCGTGCGAAACACCCCGAACGGCAGGTTCTGGATGGGAAAATCACTGTCTTTGGGCACCTCCGCCCAGGAGGTGCGGGTCGGGTCGTTGGCTTTAATCATGGTTGATTGTTGGGATTGTTGATTGCTGGTTGTTGATTGTTGGGTACGTCTTGCAACAATCAACTATCAGCAATTAACAATCACTTATCAAGTACAATTTTCTTCGTCAAAACCCCTGTAGCACTCCGCAGCCGCAGCAGGTACACCCCTGCGGGCAGTTCCGAGAGGTCAAACTCAACGGACTTGCTGCCTGCTGGCACGGGCTGGCTTTTGACCAAAATGCTGTTCACGCTGTGCAGCGTGGCATCCATTTTTTCATCGGTTGTCTTCGAAAAAACGGCACTCACTCGTCCGCCGGTCGGGTTCGGTAAAATTCTGACTGTCAGGCCGTTGAGTTCCTGCACCGAGTTCACCGGCCAGGTGGTGAAGCTGAACGGCGCAGGCACTGTGCCGCCGCAGTTGTTGAACGCTGTCACTCGCCAGTAGTACGTCGTGTTGACGTTCAGCGGCGAGGTCAGCGTGTAGTTCGTCTGCGTCTGCGTCACATCGGCAACGAGATTGGTGAAACTGGCATCGGTAGCCAATTCAAATTGATAGCTGCTCGTCCCGGTCACGACATTCCAGTCGAAAAAGGTCAGCACGTTCACGTTGGTAGCAGCGTTCGCCGGGGCGACCATCACCGGAGAAGGTGCCGGGCCGGTCACGTTCAGGGTAAAAGTTTCCGTCACCACGTTCGAGCCGTCGTTGCCCGTGATGGTCACGGTGTAGCTGCCGACAGCGGTGTTCGTGAGGGAGACAGTCACGGTCACGTCGCTGCCTGTCGGGGCCGGGTTTTGGGAAAAAGAAATGGCACCGCCCGGTACGCCCGTCGCCGAAAGCGTCACGCCGCTCGCCCCAAAGCAATCGCCGATGCTCAATGTGGTGCCGGCCGATCCGTTGCTGCATGCGCTGATGGTGACAGGGCTGGCGGTGATGATAAATTCATCCAACGTGGTAAAGCTGTACACTGCGCCCGGCGGCGTGAAGCCACATTCGTTCGATGCCCCTACTGCCCAAAAATAGGTGGTGCAGGGGTCGAGGAGGCCGTTCAAGGCGTAAGATGGCTGCTGTGGGCCGGTAATCAAAATCGCATTTTGTATGTTGGGGTTGGGATTGGTGGACATGATGAGGTAGTAGTCACTGCCCGTCGCCGACCAGGAAAGCACTGTGTTCAGGCTCACGCCCGTCGCCCCCGGTGCCGGGAAGATGGCAACCGGCGCAGCCGGAGCATCCAGCACGTCCCACTGGATTTGCGAAGCACCGCTGTTGCCGAGGCCGTCCGTGGCCACCACCTCGAAGCTGAAACTGCCAGCACTGGCGGCTCCGTTCACCGTCACGCCCACCAGCGCACCCGGTGGTGCCGGGTTCGGGTCAAACGTGGCGGTGGCTCCCGGTGGCAGGTTTTCCGCCGTCAAAACCACCCCGACCGAATCGTTGAAGGCGGTGCCGAGTTGCACCGTGAAGTTGATTTCCCCACCCACGCAACTCTCAAACACATCGCCGGAAGGTGTTGCGGAAAAATCGTTCGGGATGGTGCTGCACAGGTCGAGGCCCCAACTGTTGAGCGACCCGCCGTCCGCGTTCGCATCGTCGTAAACCGTCAGCGTCCAAATGCCCGCAGCAGATTCGCCATTGAAGGCACTGAGCGGTTCCAACGGCTGAAAACTTCCCAACACCGCCGGTGATGTGCCGTTGCACATGGCATTCAGTTCGGCGTAGGTGGCTGTGGCTTCGTCATCGAGCGAAACCTGCATGTCGTTGCCGTCGCAGCTCCCGCTGCCGGGGTTGGCGAAGAGCGTGATGGTCGTTCCCGAAGGGGAGGTAAGTTCCACCCGCAGGTCGCCGATCCAGGTGTGGAGGATAGTCAGGTTGGTCACGTTGATGTCGTCGGCGAACCCGGCGTTGGCTACTGTCAGTGTGGAGGTCACGGACGGGGTGCCACTGGCGCTGATGGCCACCGGCACGTTGACGGAAGCGACCGGGGCACAGATGATAGCGCCGGTAGTGAACGTACTTGCCACTGTCCAGGCTCCTTCGCCGCAGGCGTTTTCGCCCTTCACCTGCCAGAAATAAGTCGTGAGCGGGCTGAGTGAAATGCTTGCAGCGTAGCTGCCCGACGTCAGGTTTGCCGTCGTTTCGAGGATGTTGGTGAAATCAATATCGGCAGCAATTTCAATCGTGTATTTTGCCGAGGGTGAAGCTGCCCAGGTGAAAATCGGCGACAGGGCAATGCCCCCGGCACCGTCAGCCGGAAACGTGAGCGTTGGTGCTGTGGGCACTTGCGAAGCAGCGAACAGGGTGAGGTCGGCGGAATTTGAGTTGGTGCTGTCCGTGCCTTCGAGGGTGAAAGTGTAGCTGCCCTCGGCCAAAGCGCCCGTGTTGCTGAGGGTCAGCGTGGTGGTGCCGCCGGGCGCAACGGGGTTCGTGGCAAAAACAGCCGTCAGCCCTGCGGGCAAATTGGCGAGGGAAAGCATGACATCGCTCGCAAAATTTGCACTGACCGAGATGTTGTACACCGCATCAGCCGGGGCGCAGAGTTCCACATTGGCCGGGTTGCCCGCCACAAAAAAACTGCACTGCAACTGCGAGCGGCCATCCAGCACGATGATGCCCGTGTTGTCGGGGTCGAGCCAGTCGCGCAGGCGGGTGGTTGGCGAGCCACCGCCCTCCCACGAGATGTGGAACCAGCCGTAGGAGTCGTTCAGGTCATTGCCACAAAAAGCCGAGCCGCCGTGCAGTTGGCCGACCACTTGTTTTTCCCGGTTGAACAGGGGCGAGCCTGACGAGCCGCCCTCCGTGGTGCCGATGTCCCAGTCAGGGATGGTGATGTGGTTGCCATTTGGGTTGGGCGTGGTGCCGAGGTAGTCGGCGATGAAGGTCGGTTGAAACTCAAAGCTGATGCGCTTCTCGTCGGTATTGGGGTGGTGGATGCCAATGACCGTGTCGGTCGGTGCGAAGTCCTCGGCGCTCCAACCGGCGAAGAACGCATCGGCGGTTTCGGAGACGGGGTCGTCCAATTCCACCAAAGTGAAATCGGAGTTGCCGTAGCTGGCCCGCAGCACGGAGCCGGTGTTGAAATCGTTGAGCAGGCCGTTGCCGGGGCCGCCGCTGGCCGGGGAGTTGGGCTGGCGGCAGGTGCTGTTGAAGTAATTCCAGTAGGTGACCAGCGACGGGGCAGCGCCGCCATTGATGCCGCAGTGGAAGGCCGTCATAAAATAAGGTGTGCAGTCCTGCCGGGCGTTGTTCACCAAAAAACCCGTGCAGAACGTGCCGCCGCCCGTGCTGATGACCGCCACCGACTGGATGATGTCGCGGTAGGCATCCACGATGGCCCAGCCGTCGGCTGCCCCGCAAATCACGTCGAGGTTGCAGGAGCCGGAGACCATTTCGGCGAAGCCGACGAAATCGTGGTTGACGTATTTGAGTTCCAGTTGAAGCGCTGTCTGGCTGTGGGCGGGCAGTTGCACCTCGACGACGAGTTCGTCGCCGGGCAGCACGGGCGTCCAAAGCTGCTCGTGCTCTTCGTTGTCGGCAGGCGTGAACGGCCCCATGATGTGCTGGTAATCAGGCGAATACAAAATCAACCTGCCGCCAGCGGGCATCACGTACTTCGTAAAACCGAGGTTCAGCGACTTGGCCCCGCCGGAGCGGATGCGCAAGCGCCAGAGGGCGTTGCCGTTGGGCAGGGCCTCCCAGTGGCCGTGCGTGGCGGGCGAAATGTCCACTTCCAAGTTCTCGGCAAACCGGGGGGCGATACCGGGTGCCCGGTGCGCCAGTTCTGCCGCCAGCAGTGTTTCGTTGTCGAGGTGTGGCATTGTGACCTGCTCCACTTGCGAGAGCGGGGTTTTGGTGCGGGCGATTCTTGGGTCGTTTTGGGAAAACAGGGCGAGGCTGAAACTTGCAGCCAGCAGGAGGGTACATAGTTTTTTCATGCAGGATTCAATTTAAGAACGAGTTTACCAATTGTACCGGCGACTTCAGTCGCCGAGGGTGGAGGCAGCGGCGACTGAAGTCGCCGGTACAAGGTTTTCAATGGTGGCAAAGGTAGAATTTTGGAGGGGAATGCAGCTTCGGAAAAATCGGGAGTATCCGTTGGCCGACGACTGCCGGGAAAACATAATTCTGAACCAGGCAGGCTGCCGGGTGTTGAAAATGCCACCCAAAAAATTACTTTTGCGGAGCCAAAATTCAATCACCAGATAAATCCATTTTTCAAAGCGACATGAGCAACACAGCCTTTTTCGACCGCTTCGTTGACCGCCACATCGGTCCGAACCAAGAGGAAACGCAAGCCATGCTCCAGGCCATCGGAGCCGCTTCCCTCGACCAACTCATCGACGAAACCGTGCCCGCCGCCATCCGTCGGCAGGGGGCGCTGAATTTGCCGGAGGCGCAAACGGAGTTCGAGTACCTGCGGGAATTGAAAGAAATTGCCGGGATGAACAAAGCCTACAAGTCGTACCTCGGCATGGGCTACTACGGCACCATCACGCCGTCGGTCATTCTTCGCAATATTTTCCAGAACCCTGGCTGGTACACGCAGTACACGCCGTACCAGGCCGAGGTTTCGCAGGGCCGCCTCGAAGCCCTCCTCAACTTCCAGACGATGGTGAGCGACCTGACGGGCTTCCCCATCGCCAACGCCTCGCTGCTCGACGAGGGCACGGCTGCCGCCGAAGCGATGGCGATGTTTCACAACGTGAAAAACAAGCGGGCGAAAGGCGACGGAGCCAACGAGTTTTTTGTCGATGAAAAAGTGTTCGACCAGACCATCGACATCCTGATGACGAGGGCTAAACCGATGGGAATCAACGTGGTAACGGGCGATTGGAAAAAATACGAGTTCCATGAAAAAACATTCGGGGTGCTGCTGCAATATCCCGCCAAAGACGGCAGCGTGGAAGATTACCGGGCGTTCACGGCCAAGGCCAACGCTCAGGAAGTGTACGTGACGGTCGCCGCAGACCTCCTCGCCCTCGCCCTGCTGAAACCGCCTGCGGAGTGGGGTGCCGACTGTGCCATCGGCAACACGCAGCGCTTCGGGGTGCCGATGGGCTACGGGGGGCCACATGCCGCCTATTTTGCCACGAAGGAAGACCACAAGCGCATCATCCCCGGTCGCATCATCGGCGTGTCGGTCGATTCGCACGGCAAGCGGGCGCTGCGCATGGCACTCCAGACACGGGAGCAGCACATCCGCCGGGAGAAAGCGACGAGCAATATCTGCACGGCGCAGGCGCTGCTGGCCATCATGGCAGGCATGTACGCCGCCTGGCACGGGCCGAAGGGCATCCAGGCCATTGCGCAGCGGGTGCATCTGTACGCCCAGATTTTGGACAAAAATCTCCACCTGTTGGGTTACAACCAACTGAATTTCAGCTACTTCGATACGATTTGTGTGCAGGTGGACGATGCGACCTCCGATGCCATCCACCACCTGGCGATTGCCAACGAGTTGAATTTCCTCTACGGCAACGGCACCGTGCAAATCAGCCTCGACGAGACAGCGACGGACGAGGATATTGATTTGATCATCAGCATTTTTGCCCAGGCAAAAGGCACCGATGCCAGCGTGGACCTGAGTGCGTCCGGCGGCGTGAAAGTGCCTGCCCCGCTCGTGCGGGAGTCGGAGTACCTGACCCACCCGGTGTTCAACAGCCACCACACCGAAACGAAAATGATGCGCTACATCAAGCGGTTGGAAAACAAGGACTTGTCGCTGACGCACTCGATGATTTCACTCGGAAGCTGCACGATGAAACTGAACGCCGCCAGCGAACTGCTGCCGGTGAGTTGGGAAAATTTTGCGAACATCCACCCGTTTGCACCGGAAGACCAGGTGCAGGGCTACCGTGAAATTTTCCGGGAACTCGAAAGTTACCTCTGCGAAATCACGGGCTTCACGGCCTGCTCGCTCCAGCCGAACTCCGGCGCACAGGGCGAGTACGCAGGGCTGATGGTCATCCGGGCGTACCACGAAGCCCACGGCAACACGCACCGAAACGTATCGCTCATCCCCTCCTCGGCGCATGGCACCAACCCTGCCAGTGCAGCGATGGCGGGCATGGACATCGTGGTGGTGGCCTGCGACGAACGCGGCAACGTGGACTTGGGCGACCTGCGGTCGAAAGCTGAAAAGCACAGTGCCAATCTCTGCTGCCTGATGGTCACCTACCCCAGCACCCACGGGGTTTTTGAAACGGAAATCAAGGGAATCTGCCAGGTCATCCACGACAACGGTGGCCTCGTGTACATGGACGGAGCGAACATGAACGCCCAGGTCGGGCTGACCAGTCCCGGCATCATCGGGGCCGATGTTTGCCACCTGAACCTGCACAAAACTTTTGCCATCCCGCACGGTGGCGGTGGCCCCGGAGTGGGCCCGATTTGCGTCAACGACAAACTGGCACCGTACCTACCCTCCCATCCGCTGGTGCGCACGGGCGGCGAAATGGGCATCACTGCCGTGAGCGCTGCGCCTTGGGGCAGCGCCAGCATCCTGCTCATCAGCTACGGCTACATCCGCATGTTGGGCAAAACAGGCGTGACCGATGCCACGAAATATGCCATCCTGAACGCCAACTACATCAAGGCGAGGCTGGAACATGCCTACCCGATTTTGTACACGGGCGAGTTTGGCCGGGCAGCGCACGAGATGATTGTGGACCTGCGGCCCTTCAAGGAATTTTGCAGCGCCGAGGACGTTGCGAAGCGCCTGATGGACTACGGCTTCCATGCCCCGACGCTGAGTTTCCCGGTGGCCGGTACGCTCATGATCGAGCCGACGGAGAGCGAAAGCAAGGACGAACTCGACCGCTTCTGCGATGCGCTGCTGGAAATCCGCCGGGAGATTGACGAAATTGCTGCTGGCGATTTTGACCACGACAACAATGTGCTTCACAACGCTCCGCACACGCTGCAAATGGCGGTTGCCAGCGATTGGGACTTACCGTACAGCCGGGAAAAAGCGCTTTACCCGCTGCCCTACCTGCGGGAGGGTTACAAGTTCTGGGCATCGATTGGTCGGGTGGACAATGCTTTTGGAGACAGGAACTTGGTGTGTACTTGTCCGCCGATGGAGGCGTACATGGAGGAGGAAACAGTTTCCTAATGCAGGATTAAAACTACCGGGAAGAAAATTGCGTTGAAAAAACGGTATACACTCATTCATTGCGTTTGTATCCCGTTTAATCATAAATTTGATGTCATGAAACGTTTGCCATCTATTTTCATCTCATACAATCCAGACTCGGATTTCGAGCAAGTGTTGGCCGTTAGGTTGCATACACTTGGCGGTGTAAATGGGTACCATATTATGCTTCCTGATAGGTTTGCTTCTGGGAATGAACTTAGTAGTGAGACAAAATTCAGGATTGGCCAAGCTGATTTTTTCGTGCTTTTCTCAACGGGAAAAATCTCGAAAGCAGTTCAGCAAGAAATAGAATACGCCTTTCAACACTATCACGACAAGTCGAGGATTATCGTTATTTACGACAAATCACAAGGTAAAAACCTTAGTGGGGCTGACCAGTGTACTCAAGTTTTTATTGACAGAAAAAAAGAATTGAATGAAAGCGTGAAAGCAATTCTTTCTACTATCACCAATCCATCCCCCAAGTCCGTACCCAGGGAAAAGGAAAATGCGCTTGGCATTTTGCTGTTGTTAGGCTTGGGGTTGCGGGTGGCAAGCGATTCCAAAAACTAATGCCCCGCTAATGTATTCCGCCATCCTTGACAACACGATATTGGTTTATTTTACCAAGCTGCACCAGTACCGCCTCTTGGAATTGGTTTTGCAACTGTTCAAAGTTTTGCTGATACCTTCCAGTGTTTCCCAAGAATACGAAGCTGGACTCGAAAAAGAACCGAACCGCAGTTGGTTGCTGCAAAGGCTGAAACCAACGGGCGAGGGTTTTCGGCTCTGTACGATATTCGACTCCTTCGTGAAAGCTGCATTGCAATTGGAAAAAGGCATTCAGGAAGGTGAGGCAGAAGCGGTTGCGCAGCACCAGCGAACCTCCGCACAGTTGATAGTTAGCGACGATGCCAGGTTTCAAGCGGCCATGAAAACCCTGCCCGCCTATCAGCACATCAGGATTTGGAACTCTTTGCACATCATTGCTTGGTTGGACATCGCCGGGTTCATTGGTGATTACGATGGGCTTGTCAAACGCTTCCATGAGGAGGCAAGGCAATTCACAAGCGGTGAATTGAGGCTGGCTTACGAAGAAGTCGCAAAATATTTGGGTATTGATGTTCCGAAAAGACGCTTGTCCGAAAAATGCTCACTTAAATTTATCCTCAATTGACTTCACTATTTTGATAAAAAACACCACCATGACAGACTACAAAAACCCTCACCTCCTCCTCGAAACCGCCGAGGTCGAACCCGGCGAAATCTCGTGGCGCAGCCCTTCCAATCTGGCCATCCTGAAATACTGGGGGAAGCACGGCATCCAGTTGCCGAAAAACCCTTCCCTGAGCCTGACGTTGAGCAGTTCGTTCACGGAAACCTTGCTTGAATACCGCCCGAAGGAAGGCGGCGACCGCGACATTTCCCTGGAATTTTTCTTCCACGAGGAGCCGAACGAGCCGTTCCGGGAGAAGGTGGTGAAGTTCCTCGAAAGCGTGACGGACATCTTCCCGTTCCTGCGGCAATTGGATTTGACGATGTACACCGGCAACTCGTTCCCACACTCGGCGGGCATCGCCTCCTCGGCCTCGGCCATGAGCGCGCTGGCGCTGTGCCTCTGCTCGCTGGAGCACGAGTTGTTCAACACACTGGACGACGATGCCGGGTTCGACCGAAAATCGTCGTTCGTGGCGAGGCTCGGCTCTGGCAGCGCCTGCCGCTCCATTTTCCCGACGGCGGCGCTCTGGGGCGAAACAGGCGAAATCACAGGCTCCTCCGACCTGTACGCCGTGCCGATGGCAGGCGAAGTTCACACCATTTTCACTACCTTCCACGACGACATACTGATGGCCAGCACGGAGGCCAAAAGCGTGAGCAGCCGCGCCGGGCATGGCCTGATGGAAGGCCACCCCTTCGCCGAGGCCCGCTACGCCGATGCGCGGCGCCACCTGCACCGGCTCATTGCGGCCATGCGCAGCGGCGATTTGGAGGAGTTCGGCAAGATTTGCGAAAGCGAAGCCCTCACGCTGCACGGGCTGATGTTGAGCAGCAACCCGTCGTATATCTTGCTGAAACCCAATACGTTGGAAATGATCGAGCGGCTGCGGCAGTACCGCGAGGAGACGAAGCATCCTGTTTTTTTCAGCCTCGACGCTGGCCCGAACCTGCATGTGCTGTACCCGGAAGACATCATCCACGACGTGCGGCTGTTCATCGAAGAAGAGTTGAAGCCGCTCTGCGAAAAAGAAACTTACTTGCAGGACTGGGTGGGCGAGGGGCCGGTGCAGGAGTGACAGTGGGCAGTTCGGCAGTTTGCAGTTTGCCGTCGGATCGCCTCAAACTATCCCATCGAATGCAAGGCAAGCCGATTGCCTTCGCTGTCTTCAAAAAGCGCCATGAAGCCGTATTCCGGTGAAATCTGTTTTTTGGGTTGAATGATTTTGCCCCCGGCGGCTTCGATTTTTCCAAGCACTACCGACAGGTCGGGGTTGGCGTTGAGATAAACGATGGTGCCGTGTGGGCTTGGCTTGTACCATGCGCCCCAACAAATGGCAGCACCGATTCCCTGGTGCGGGAAGAGGCCCATTTTGAGGTCGCCGAGGTCAAGCGGCTGGATTTGCATGTCAAAAATTTCCTCGTAGAATTTTTTCGCCCGCTCGAAGTCGGCGACGGCGATTTCAAACCAGTCTGTCCAGGATTTCATTCGTCTATTTTTTAAAAATGAAAAAAACCGCCAGCACGAGGCAGGCGAAACCAGCGAGGTGGTTCCAATGGAACTTTTCGGTTTTGAATAAAAGTAGCGACACCACTGTGAACACTACCAGCGTGATGACCTCCTGGATGACCTTCAATTCCACCAGCGAAAATGGGCCGCCATTTTCTTTGTAGCCGATGCGGTTGGCAGGCACCATCAGGCTGTATTCAAAAAAAGCGATGCCCCAACTGGTGAGGATGATGGCGAACAGCCCCAGATTTTCGGTGGCTTTCATCTCCTTGAATTTGAGGTGGCCATACCAGGCGAACGTCATGAACGTGTTGGAGATGACGAGCAACAAAATTGTTTGAACAGCTTTCATTGGAACCAGTTTTGCAAGCGACAAAATTAATTTTAGGGCGCACATTTTTTTTAACCCTTGCGGCGGCGACTGCCGTTTTTTGACAAATTCAATATCTTCGCCTCCGTTTTTACTTCATTATGAGGAAAACTACCACAATCATGCAGCAATTCCAGCCTTTCAAACACCCTTACCCTGTTGACCGCAAATATTCGCAGAAGGTTGCTTACTTCAGTATGGAATTCGCCATCGACCAGGCGCTGAAAATTTTTTCCGGCGGCCTCGGCTATCTGGCAGGTTCCCACATGCGCAGTGCGTTTGATTTGAAGCAAAATGTGGTGGGCATCGGCATCCTCTGGAAGTACGGCTACTACGACCAAGTGCGCAACGGCAATGCCGAAATGGACGTATTGTTTCTGGAACGCCAGTACAATTTCCTTGTGGACACGGGCATCGAGTTCGACATTGACGTGAACCGCCATGCCATCAAGGTGAAAGCCTGGTACCTGCCGCCGCATGTTTTCGGCTCGGCACCCATGTTTTTGCTCTCCACCATCCATCCCGAAAACGACTACCTGGCGCAAACCATCTGCCACCGGCTGTACTCGAACAACACGGAGGCAAAAGTGGCGCAGTCCATCCTGCTGGGCATGGGCGGTGCCAAATTGTTGGACATCCTCGGCTTCGATGCGGATGTGTACCACCTGAACGAAGCCCACGCTCTTCCGGCTGCATTTCACCTGTACGACCAACTCGGAGTATTGGACGAAGTTCGCAAGCGAATAATTTTCACCACGCACACCCCGGTGGAAGCTGGCAACGAGAAGCACGACATCCACCTGCTCGACAGCATGGGTTTCTTCGGGAACGTGCCGCTCTCGGAGGTCCGCCGCATCACGGGCATTTCCGACGGTGTTTTCAACCACACGCTGGCAGCGCTGCGCCTGGCCCGCATGGCCAATGGTGTTTCAAAAATACATGGCGAAGTGGCCCGTGAAATGTGGGGCGGGTACGACAACATCTGCCCCATCACCCACGTCACCAATTCGCAGAACCACGCCTACTGGCACGACCCGCAACTCGACGATGCGCTGGCCGACGACGATGACGATGCGCTGGATGCCCGCAAAACGGAACTAAAATGCCGCCTGTTCGACGTGGTGGCCGACCAGACCGGCAAGATTTTCCAGCCGGACGTACTCACCCTCGTGTGGGCGCGGCGCTACGCCGGGTACAAGCGCGCCGACCTGATTACCAGGGACTTGGACCGTTTTGAAAAATTATTGAGCAACTCGAAGCACCCCATCCAAGTCATTTGGGCGGGCAAGCCCTACCCGATGGACAACGATGCCATCGGCACGTTCAACAAGCTGGTTCATTTGTCAAAAAAATACCCGAACGTGGCCGTGGTGGTGGGCTACGAACTTTCGCTGTCGAAGATTTTGAAACAGGGGAGCGACATCTGGCTCAACAATCCCCGCATCCCCCGGGAAGCCTCCGGCACCAGCGGCATGACCGCTGCCATGAACGCCAGCGTGAACCTCTCCACCTGGGACGGTTGGATCCCTGAGTTCGCCAGCCACGGGCACAACTGCTTCGTGGCCCCGAAGGCCGACCTCACCTGGCCGGAAGGCGTTCAGGACGAATTTGACCGCAAAAACCTGATGGATGTGCTGGAAAACGAAATCCTGCCAACCTACTACGACAAGCGCCAGCGCTGGCTTTCCGTCGTCAAAAACAGCATGAAGGAAGTGGTGGTTTTCTTCGACTCCGACCGCATGGCCGATGAATACTACAAGAAATTGTACAAAGTCGGGGCGAAGAAACTGGAGTTGGTTTGAGTTTTTGCAGGCGGTAGTTTTCAGCGCAACACGGTCACGCTTCCCGATACTACTCCTTCGTTGCCCTCGCACCTGTAATGGATTTTGTAAAGAAAAACCCCGGGGTCCACAGGTTGGCCCTTGTAGGTGGCGTCCCATTTTTCGAGCCGGTCGGTGGTCTGGAACACGATATTCCCCCAGCGGTCAAAAATTTCAAAAGCCAGCAACTCGCCCGTTGCGAAGGGGTTGCTGATGCCGAATTGGTCGTTCAGACCATCGTCGTTGGGCGTGAAGCCGCTGGGCAACAGGATGTCGTTGCAGCTAATGGTGCTTGGGTCCACGACGTTTACCCGGATGGAATCATAAGATTTGCAGTCGTCCTTGTCCGTCATCGTCAACAGATAAGTTGTTGATTCAGAGGGGGTTAACGTCGGCTCTGGTTGGTCGGGGGCGCTGACGTTGGTGGTCGGTGACCAGGAATAGGCAATGGCGCAGTTCGGGGCAAGGACGATGGGCGCAGCGCCTCCGATGAGGATGGTCGTGTCGTTGACACCGGTGGATTTGATGCCTGTGAGTATCTGGTCGGGCGCAAGGTAGAGGTCATCGACTTCGTCGATGTTGAGGGCGCGACTGTACAGGCGAATTTCGTCCATCAGCCCTTTGAAGTCCTCATCGAGGTTGCAATCACTGCTGCCGACCGTGAGCGGCTCGCTGTTGGTCAGGTTCACCCGGAGGCTGCCGGGTGCGTTGGTCTTGCCCAGTTCTTCGTTGTTGACGTAGAGGGTGGTCACCTGGCCTTTCCGCACCACCACCACATGGTACCAGCAGGAGTAGGGCAACGTTTTTGAAATGGAGCCGCTGATGGCCGAGTTTTCTACCAGTTCCACATTGAGTATCCGGCTGGCAGGGTTGAAGCGGATGGCGAAGGCCATGTTGTTGTTGCAATCCGTTTTTTTTGAAAAAAGCGCCTGGCTGGTGGCACTGCCCGAAGTGGGTTTGAAATAAAAACTGAGCGAAAAATCAATCGTGGTGAAGGTTTCTTCCACGCGCTGGCCGAAGAGATAGAACCAGTCGTCGTCCCCGTCGAAATATCGTGCGCTGTCCTGTACGCCACACTCGCAGAGTGTGTCACCATTGGTGTAAATATTGATATCCGGGTCGCCTGCTTCATCCGCCACAGCGCAGTCGGGTTTGTCAAAAGTGACATACGTCACCAGTCCCTGGGTGGACTGGGCGGGAAGGTTCAAGCCAATAAAAATCGTAAAAACGAGGGTCAAAAATCTCATTATGCCTATCGGTTTTGAATGAAACGGCGGCAAAGTTCAGTGTTTTATCCGAACTAAATTGTCAATTCTTAAACGCTGTTCCAAAATTTGAGGTAAAACGCCGACAGGCTACCGATATTTTGAGCGCTCAACTTGATTTACAACGGATTTGTCCAAAAAACGGGCACCGACGTAAACAAAAAGGCCCCGAACAGGCTTCTTTAGTGACGCAAATCACAACCTTGCGTTTATACCTTTGCAGGGCATTTCAATTTTACTTTTTTATGAAGAACAAGCTCCTAATCCTGACCGCTATTTTCTCCATAGGCTTTTCAGCGCAGCTTCTGGCACAAGAGCACATGTGGAAAACCCTCGGTAAAATCACCTACAAAAAAGAGTACGACGAAATGTTGGGGTTCAAAGTGGACGTGCCGGTTTTCAGCAACGACGTTCAAAAACTCGAAGGCAGGGAAATCACCATCAGGGGCTACATCATCCCCGTTGAAGGGTACAAAAGCCACAAGGAATTCATTCTTTCGGCCTATCCGTACAGCATGTGCTTCTTTTGTGGCGGTGCCGGGCCGGAGACGGTGATGGAAGTCAAAGGAAAAAGCGCGGTGGCCTTCACTGCCGAACCCATCACTATCAAAGGCGAGCTTCACCTCAATTCCACCGACATCAATAAACTCATGTACTCCCTCACCAACGCCGTGAAGGTGGACTGATTTATAAAAAACTGCACTTAAAGTGCTGTTTTACAAGTTGTTGTTTCACCATTTTCAATTGCATTTCATCATGAAAAATTTTCTGAAAAACTTGTTTGGTCGAACAGAAACGACCGTGAAGGAACCCGCCGACAGCACCCCGCAAGCGGAGAAAAAAAGCGTGGTGGACACTGTGGCCGAGGACGCAGGCAAACTCATGGAGGAGGTCAAAGAGAAATTTTCGGAAGCCAGGAATTTCGTCAAGGAAGAATTCACCGAACATGTCGGCGAACCATCGGATTTGATGGCCAAAGCAAAACAATCCTTCCAGGAAATCAGCGCCGACATCAAGGAGGGCGTACACGAACTGGTCGATGACGCCGAAAAATTAGCCTCCACGGCCGGAGAAAAACTGAACGAAGCCGGGAATTATGTGAAAGCAGAATTCACCGAGCATGTCGGCGACCCCGGCGAACTGCTTTCCAAGGCCAAAGATTCCGCCATGGTTGCCGGCGAAAAACTGAAAAACGCCGCTCGGGAAGAATGGGCCAACGCCACCGAAAAATTTGAAGAACTGAAAGGTTCTTTTTCGGGAAAAAAACCGGAAACCGAAAGCCCGGCTGCTGACAGTCCTAAAACCGACGATGCACCGGGCGAGCAGAAGGCCGATGCCTGAAAACCTGTCCACCCTGAA
>JACRAN010000063.1 GCA_016234735.1 Bacteroidota bacterium
TCCCATACTGCCTTGATTGGACACGGATTTGGACGGATTGGACACGGATTTTTCATTTTTCAATACCCGTCGTTCTGCTTCAACCGCCCGCCGCTGATGTTGATATGCTTCTGTGGAATCGGGAACACCTCATGCTTGCCATCCACGAAGTTCTTGCCATGCGCCCGCAGCACCTCCCCTGCCCTGCCCTGCCGCACCAGGTCAAAGAAGCGGTCATGTTCCATGGCCAGTTCCACCCGGCGCTCCCGCCAGATGGCCTGGCGCATATCGTCTTTGGAGTTGGCGGCTGTGTCGCCCAGACCTGCCCGTTGGCGCACGAGGTGGAGGGATTCCTGCGCTTTCGCAAGGTCGCCGGTTTCGTTGGCGGCCTCGGCGTTGATGAGCAGGATTTCGCCGTAGCGGAGTATGCGGATGTTCTTGCCCGACCACCAGTCGCTGTAATTCTGCTCCTGGGTTTCGCTGGCGTAGGACTTGTAGTTGTATCGGGGATTGGCCACTGCGATGGGCACCGCTCCGTCCCAGAGGGTTTGCCCTTCGTAATAAATGGTGGCCGCCTTGCGCACGTCGTCTGGCTCGTAGGCATTTTCGAGGTCTTCGGTCGGGGTGTTGAAACCCCAGCCCTGGTAGCCGCCGGTCACTGTGCCACGGGCACCCTGCGTGGAGGAATATCCGCCGATGGCCCAGCCTTCCTCGGCGTTCTGCGCCTGCACCTCAAAGAGCGACTCCGTGCCGTTCTCCGTCGATTGCCGCCAGATGAGGGCGTAGTCGGCTTCGAGGCCGTATTCGCCGGAGTTGATGATGTCGTTGGTGGCGGCGAGGCACTCGCTCCATTTACCCTCGTACATCAGCACTTTGGCCAGCAGGCCCTCCGCCGCTCCTTGGGTGGCACGGCCAATGTCTTTGGCTTCGTAGGCGCTTTTCAGCGGCAACTTCGCCACTGCATCCCGCAAGTCCTCTTCAATCAGGGCATAGACTTCTTCTTTGGGTGTGTTGGTGTAGTCCTCGGCCAACTGGCCCGTGTCGTCGCCTGTGTAAATCCGGGTAATCTTCGGCACGTTGCCGTAGCAGCGCACGAGGTTGAAGTAATAGTACGCCCGCAGGAATTTGGCTTCGCCAATCAACCGGTCCTGCTTCTCCGCCGACAGGCCGGTGAACTTCGGGATATTGTCAATCGCTTGGTTGCAGCGCCCGACGCCCGTGTAGTTGGCCTCCCAGACCTCCAGTACCGAGAGGCTCGTCGGCGTGTAGCTGAAATTGTCCATCTGGTCCTTGTCGGCACCGAGGTCGCCGGGGTCGCTGCCCTTGTCGGCATCGTCGGAGGTGATGCTGCTCATGCCAATCCACGAAAAGACGTGCTGTGGCCATTCGTTTGTCCAGGAATAACAGGAGTTGACAAACTTCCCGGCATTGTCCGAATCAAGAAAAGTCGAGTCCGTTTGAACCAGGGTGTTTTCGGGCGCTGGCGAGAGCCAGTCTTTTTTGCACCCAATGGAAGCCGCCAGCAGGACGGTGGTGAGCAGGAGGAAAGGTTTATTTTTCATTGTGATAAGGATAAGGGTTTGAGAACTTGAGTGTTTGAGTGTTTGCGTGTTTGAGAACTCAAATCCTCAAACTCTCAAACCCTCAAACACTCTTAGTTGAAGTCAATGTTGAAACCCACGAGGTACGTTGCCAGCGTGGGGTACACGCCCAACTCGATGCCGCTGTTGAGGGCATTGGAGCCGGGCAGTTCGGGCGTGAAGCCGGAGAATTTCTTTGCTATCAATGGGTTCTGTGCCGAAATGAAAACCCGTGCCTTGCCGATGCCCGCCCGGTTGCCGGGGTTGGTCGGCAGCGTGTAGCCCAGTGTCACGTTGTTGATGCGGAAAAAAGAACCAGACTCCACGAAGTAATCCGACGGCTTGGGGATGTTGTTGGAGGCACGAGGCTCACCGGTGTTGGTGTTGTCGGGCGTCCAGTGGCTTTCCCGGCTGGCTTCGATGTTGTCGTTGCCGAAACGCACGCCTTTTTTTCCGTTGTAAACCTTGTTGCCCACGTTGCCGTAGCAGTCGATGCTGAAATCGAGCGCCTCCCAGTTCACGCCGCCGTTTACCCCGAAATAAAACTTGGGTTGGTAGCTGCCTACAAACACCCGGTCACGCTCGTCGAGCACACCGTCGCCGTTCACGTCCGAGTAGCGGAAGTCGCCGGGCCGTGTGCCGGTGAAGTGCGGCGTTGCGTTGATTTCTTCCTGTGTGTTGAAAATGCCGTCCGTTTCATACACCCAGAAACTGCCGATGGGTTCGCCCACTACGGTCGAAGTGGTCACTTCGCCGTTGCCGAGGCCGCCTTCCTTCAGGTCGATGCCGCCCATCACTGACTCGACATTGTTTTTGTTGAAAGTGGCATTGATACCGAAGCGGTAGCCGAAGCCCGGTGAGCGGTACTCGTTCCATTTCAGGCCCAGTTCGATGCCCTTGTTGCTCACGTCCGCCGATTTGCCGAGGATGCCGTCGGGGTCCACGAACGAGGGTGTCGGCACCCGGATGTAGGCAGCCGTCAATTTGTCGTAGTACGAGACCTCGCCAGTGAGTTTGCCCATCAAACCAAACTCCACGCCTGCATCGATGACTTTGGTATCCTCCCAGGTGGCGAGGGCATCCTTGATTTGGTCGATAGTTATGCCCGACACTAATCCGCCGGGAAGGCCGTAGGGGTTCGTCTGCGTCACGGACAGCAGTTGCGAAAGCTCGTTGTTCACAATCCTCGAAATATTGTCGTTGCCCAGCAGGGAGTAGCCCGCCCGGAGTTTCAGGTAGTCAACGGCAGAGACATCGCTCAGGAAACCCTCGTCCGACAAAATCCAGGAAGCGCCAACGGAGTAAAACGTGCCCCACTGCTGCTCATCCGGGAAGGCGCTGGAGCCGTCCCGACGGATGGTGCCGCTCAGGTTGTACTTTTCCCGGAAGCTGTAATTCGCCCTCCCGAAAACACTCTCCCTTCGGAGCAGGAAGCCGTTGTCGGTGGTGAAAATGGAAGCGGGGTCGCCCTGGCTCACGTACCAAAGGTTGCGGTCGGCAGGCACATCGGCCACCCGCACCCGGTTGGAGCCGCCCTTGTCCCGCTCGGCGGAGTGGCCCGCCAGCAGTTCGACCTGGTGGTTCTCCCCCAGTTGTTTCGACAGTTTCAGCACGTTGTCCCACACCCAGAAAAACTGGCCGCTCCGGCTGATGTTCAACTCCGAAACCGGGTTGTTGTAAATGCCGTAGCTGTACACGCCGTTGTAGCCGGTGTTGTTGCCTTCGCTTTTGTCAAAACCCCACGACGAGCGGAAGGTAAGCCCGTCCAGCAGCATCGCCTCGCCAAACAGGCTGCCCTGGAAGCGGTTGTCCTTGCTGTAATTATTGGCCAATTCCAACGAAGCCACGGGGTTGGCCACGCTCAGGCCCGCCACGTAGCCGTAGTTGTCCTTGTAACGGACCGGGGCGGTCGGCCCCATCCGGTAAGCATCGGTGAAGGCACCGTTGGGTTTGTTGGTGCTGTTGGAAACATTGGCGTTCAGCACATTGCCCAATTTCAGGAACTTGAAAGGCCGGTATTCGTTGTTGGCCCGCAGCGTCACCCGGTCGAAGTCAGCGCCCTTCAACACCCCCTCATCGCTGAAAAAGCCGGCGCTGAACAGGTACGTCACCTGCTCGGAACCGCCGCTGACATTCAGATTGTAGTTCTGGAGCAAACCCCGCTGGCCGATTTCATCGAACCAGTCCGTGTTGTTATTGAGGGTATCGATTTTGAACAGCGGCTCCTGCCCGTCGTAGGCCCTGGCCTCGTTGGTGTAGGTGGCGTAGAAGTCGGCGTCCGCCATGTCCACCTTGTTGATGAGTTGCCGGAAACCCACGTAGGAGTCGAGGCTGACGGTCATTTTACCGGCCCGGCCTCTTTTGGTCGTAATCAAAATCACGCCGTTGGCGGCACGGGTGCCGTAGATGGCGGCAGCGCCGTCTTTCAGCACATCGATGGAAAAAACGTCGGCGGCATTGAGGTTGGTGATGTTGTCGGTAATCACCCCGTCCACCACGTACAGCGGGTTTTCGTTGGTCAGGATGGTGTTCACGCCCCTGATTTGCACCCTCGGCTGAGAACCCGGCTGGCTCGACCCGATGACCTGGATGCCCGGTGCCAGGCCCTGCACCCCCTGAATCGGGGTGAGCAACGGCTGCTTTTTGATGTCGTCGCCTTTGATTTGGGCAATGGCACCCGTCACCTGTTTTTTGGTCAATGTGCCGTAGCCGACCACGACCACCTGACTGAGCGTCGTGGCGGATTCCTGCAAAACCACGTTGATGTTCGTGCGGCCATTCACGGCAATTTCCACCGTTTCAAAGCCGGTGAAACTGAACACCAGCACGGCATCATCGGCCACGGTAATCGAGTAACTGCCATCCACTTCGGTGATGGTTCCTTCGCCTTCCCGCCCCTTCACGACGATGGTCGCACCGATGAGCGGGTCTCCGTTGGCGGCGGTCACGGTGCCGGTCACGGTCGTTTCATCCGTTGGAACAACGCCTGCCTGCATTGCCACAGGCAGCAAAACCAGCATGGTGAACAACACCACTGCACCCAACGAGGGCAGCAGCGGTTTGTAAAAATCAGTGGAGAATAAATGATTGGACATAGTGTTGAATGATTTTAATGGGCGGAAAGTTAGGGAATTTAAAGAAGTGAGATGTGAGCGGGCGAGAAGTGAGATTCAAAAATTCATTCAATTTCAATCTTCAAAATCGTAGTAGAGCAGGTAATGCTTCCGCATGGCTTTGAATTTGTTTAAATCATCTTGCCAGCTTTGGCGGATTTCCGCTTCCGTTTTCCCGGCGATGATTTGCTCCTTCAAAGCCGTACCTCCGGCTAAGTTGTCGAAATGTTTTGTCTTCAGGAAGAAGTTTTCCTTGTCCGGGTATTTCTGGTAAAAATCGAGCAAGTAACTGAGGTTCAGGGAATTGCGCTGCCGCAAGTCCTCAGCCTTCAGTGAAGTAAGGTTGAAGCCCCGGCACAGTTTGCCCTGCTGTGGCGGCGTTTTCGCTCCTTCCATCGGCTGCGGCGTGAAGGTGAAATCCCCGACCACAGCGCCCGGCACACCGTAGATTTGGAATTGCTGGCCCGTCCCTCGCCCGACGCTTACCACCGTCCCCTCGAAAAAACACAACGATGGGTAGAGGTAGATGGCCCGCATGTTGGGCAGGTTGGGCGAGGGCTTCACCGGCAGTTGGTAGGCCGTGCGGTGGTCGTACCCGGCGCAGGGCACCACTTCCAACTGGCATTTTAGGCCGCCCGTCAGCCAGCCCTCGCCGTTCACCATGCGGGCGTACTCCCCGATGGTCATGCCGTACACCACCGGCACCTCGTGCAGGCCCGTGAAGGAGGTGTGCGTTTTTTTCAAAACAGGCCCATCCACGTAGTGGCCGTTGGGGTTTGGGCGGTCGAGGAGGAGCAGGGGGATGTTGTTTTCGGCGCAAGCCTCCATCACGTAGGTCATCGTGGAAATATAGGTGTAAAACCTGGCACCCACGTCCTGGATGTCGAACAACACGAGGTCAACGCCCTGCAATTCGGCGGAGCCGGGCTTTTTCTTTTCGCCGTACAGTGACGCAATCGGGATGCCAGTGGCAGCATCCTTGCCGTCCTTCACCTGCTCGCCGTCGCTGGCCGTCCCCCGGAAACCATGCTCCGGTGCGAAGATTTCCACCACTTTCACCCCCGATTTCAGCAGCGTATCGACGAGATGGGTGCTGCCCACCATCGAAGTGTGGTTGACGACCGCCGCCACTTTTTTTCCCTGCAATATGGGCAGATATTCCGCCATCCGATGGGCGGCGGGCACGGGCTGGCCGCTGACCTGGGCTGGTTTTTCAACGGCAGGTCGTCCGACGGTTGGAGGTGTGCCGTTCTTTTGGCCGCAGGCAAAAATCACTGCCAGCGTTGTCGCCACCATTGCAACAAAAGTTTTTAGTTTTACAATCATTTTGTTTGAATAGATATTAGACAAGAGATTTTAGACCTTAGATGGACTTCTGTAATTGAAGGCATAGTAGTTATCAAACCCGGCGGTTTCTGCAACTGCCGGGTTTGATAACCCGGCCTCCCAAATTGGTGTCTGCTTTTTTCAATTGATTTGAACACAATATCGCATTAACGCTGCCACTTCCAAAGTCTAATGTCTAATGTCTGCTGAAAATATGGAAAAAAAGTTTGCCATCATCGACATCGAAACGACCGGAGGCCGTGCGGCACGGGATAAAATTACGGAAATCGCCATTGTCCTCCACAATGGTACGCAGGTGTTGGAAACTTTTGAAACATTGGTGAACCCGGAGGTGCCGATTCCCTACGGTATCACGGAACTGACCGGCATCAACAACTCGATGGTGGCCAATGCGCCCAAGTTTTACGAAGTGGCAAAA
>JACRAN010000064.1 GCA_016234735.1 Bacteroidota bacterium
ACGGCGCTGAGAATTGCGACCGCTGCTTCAAGGACTGCGCCTGCAAATCTCCTGCTGAGTGTTACCAGGGAAGATGCAAGGTCCCTGAGTGCGGCGGTGATGGCGATTGCAAGGACAACAGCACCTGCACGATAGACAAGTGTTATTTTGCGCAGAATCCTAACGCTTACTGCGGTCATGAGCTCATTGAGACGTGCAAGAACAATGACAAATGCTGCCCGCCTGGAAACGCCCTTCATGCCCAGTATCCAATCCGCGTAGAGCGCCCCGTAGGCTTTGGACATTTTTTTGTTGAAATCGGAGAGCAGCTTGAAATTCAGGTTTTGGTCTTCCTTGAATTTCTTGAGCGTAAAAACGGAATCCACCGAAACCGCCAATACCTCGGCGTCTAAGTTTTGATAGAAAGCGAGGTCGTCGCGGGTGCTGCACATTTCTTTGGTGCAAACCCCCGTGAACGCCTGCGGAAAAAAGAGCAGCACCACGTTCCTGCCCTTCAAATCTTTCAGCGATACCTCGGTTTTATCGCTTGCAAAAAGTTGGAAGTTCGGTGCTTTGTCGCCTGCTTTGAGTGCCATGCTGGAAGGATTGGAGGATTGGAGGATTGGAGGAAAATAGAAGGATTGAAGAAATGAAAAATCCTTCAATCCTTCAGTCCTACTATCCTTCAATCCTTTTTGTGCGCAAAGAAAGAAAACCAACCTCGTTTTTGTTCTTTTGCAGCGCTAAAAAAACACTTTGCCGCATCCGAAATCGCAAATCTGAAATCCGACGTGAAACCACCCAACCGGGCTTACCTCGAGCTGCACACTGCCGTTTTCCTGTGGGGGTTCACGGCCATCCTGGGCGAAGTGATCCAACTTTCCGCCCTGGCCCTCGTCTGGTGGCGGGTGCTGCTGACCAGCCTGAGCGTGTTGCTTTTGCTCCGCAACGGACAGGTTATCAAAGGTTTATCCAAAAAAAACCTGCTCCAGTTTGCTTTTGTCGGTGTACTCACCGCACTGCACTGGCTCACGTTTTACGGAGCCATCAAACTGTCGAATGCATCCGTCACACTGGTTTGCATGGCCACCTGCGCCTTTTTCACCTCCCTCATCGAGCCTCTTTTTTTGCGCACAAAACTGAAATGGTGGGAAATTTTCACCGGCTTCCTCATCGTGCCGGGCATGGTGCTGGTGGTGCAAAATGTGGACGTGTCGATGCACACCGGCATCTGGATGGGCCTGTTGTCGGCGCTGCTGGCGGCGATGTTCAGCATTTTGAACAAAAAATGGATACAGAACGCCGAGCCGCTGCCCATCACCTTCATCGAAATGACGAGTGCCTGGCTGTTCCTCAGTGCCGTGCTGCCGTTTTTCTTCCATGCCGAGCCGGGGGCCGCTTTGCTGCCTTCGGCCAAAGATTTTCTGCTGCTGCTCGTGTTGGCACTGCTCTGCACCACGCTCACCTGGGTGCTGGCATTGCGGGCGCTCAAGCACCTCTCCGCCTTCGCCTCCAACCTCACCGTGAACCTGGAACCGGTGTACGGCATCTTCCTCGCCTGGCTCCTGCTCGACGACCGCAAAGAACTTTCGCCCGGTTTCTATTGGGGCGTGTTGCTGATTTTGGTGGTGGTGTTCAGCTATCCGTTTTTGAAGAAGGTGTTTGAGCGGAAAAATTAGTCACCCTCACCCCGCCCACACCTTGCACCCTTCCATGCAGGCGGCATCAATACTTCGCAGTCCTGAACTGCTTGTATGCCTCGTCGCTTCTGCCGGAAAAGGTAATGGCCACAAAAACGGTTTTGGACTTCAGTACCTTGAAAATGATTTTGTAATTGCGTTTGTAATTCCGGAAACGATACAAATTGCGCTTGGTTGGAAGGCGGCGTTCCGAAGGATAGGCCGTCGGATATTTTGCGATTTCGGGCAGGATTTTATTGATGCCGTCAACGAAGTTTTCGGCGGCTTCGGTGGAATTGGGAAGGATGTAGTTGTAAATTTCCATCAAATTCTTCCGAAAAGAGGCAGCAACAAAGAAAGGTAAAGGTTTGCTCATAGTTGGGGAGGGTTAGTGGCGCAACCTACTTCCGCCATGATTTCTGGTCTTCCACAAAAGATTCAAATGTCATTGTTTCGTCTTGCTCTCCTTCCCAAATCAATCGGCGAAACTGGCGGAGGGTCATCCCATGTTCGGGCAAGTACTCGTCGAGATTTGTATTTTCATCATCTTCGAATTGTTGGTTCCATTCCTCAAATGCCTGCCCTCCGGTAGCATCGTCCTTCGTGACTTGTCCGCCGCCATTTTTCAGGGTTTTTCCCAAGAAAGACTGGATTTTTAGCAAAACGTCCAAGTTGTCCAAGGGAAGTAGCTTCTCGATAATGTTCAGCTTGATATTTTCGGCAGTCATGGCAGTGAATTTTAGCCAAAGTTAAATCAAAAATTTCAAAGCCCCTCACTCCGCCCACACCTTGCACCCTTCCGTGCAGTTCGTGCAGATGTCAATCTGGTCACGCCCGGCGAGTAGCGAGCGGCGGAAGCGGGTGTAGGCTTCGCCCTGCCAGATGTTTTTGAAGGAAACTTTTTTCAGGTCGCCGAGGCGGTGCAGGGCGTCCTTGTCGAAGCAGCAGGGCACCACGAGGCCGTCCCAGGTGATGACACAGGCGTGCCAGAGCTTCCAGCAGTGGTTGAGCAGGCGGTTTTTCACCCGCCACGTGCCGTCCGGTTTTTCTTCGTAACGGGCGTACTGGCCGAGGGTGGGGATGAGGTCGTTGCCATGCTCGTAGTCGTACACCTGGGCGGTTTTCAGCTTCACTTCGTCGATGCCGATTTCAGCGGCGAGGCGATGGATGTCGGGGATTTGATGCTCGTTGGGCCGCACCACGAGGAACTGGAAAATGAGGTGCGGGGTCTTTGAGTTCAACTGTTTTTTCCACTTCACCACGTTGCTGGCACCCTGCAACACCACGTCGAGTTTGCCCTCCTTGCGGTAGCTCTCGTAGGTCTCCTGCGTGGTACCGTCCACCGAAATGATGAGCCGGTCGAGGCCCGATTCGATGGTGCGGCGGGCGTTTTCGTCGTTCAAGAAATGGCCGTTCGTGGACGTGATGGTGTAAATTTTTTTGCTGCGGGCGTACTGCACCATGTCCAAAAACTTCGGGTTGATGTACGGCTCGCCCTGGAAATAAAAAATCAGGTAGAGCAAATCCCGGTGCAGTTCGTCGATGGTTTTTCGGAAAAAATCTTCCTTCAGGTTGCCGGTCTGACGGGTGAACGCCCGCAGCCCGCTGGGGCATTCGGGGCAGCGGAGGTTGCAGGCAGTGGTGGGTTCCAGCGAAACCGTCATCGGCATCCCCCACTGGATGGGGCGCTTCACGAGGCGGGTGAGGTGGTAGGAGGTGAAAATTTTGGCCACGTTCCACACCCGCCGGGGGGTGAGTTTGGTGAAAAAACGGAGGGCATCGTGGCGGTAAATTTTCATTCCGTAAAGTTCGCAGGTTTGATGCTTGGTTGTTCGGATGTTCCAACGTTTTTTTGCGCAGGCCAATCACCAACCACCATTCACATGATACCGGAATCCATCATCGACCAGGTCATCGAAAAATTTGAAAACCAGACAGTTGACTACGAGCAGACCGTGCAGGATTTTGCCGACCGGCAGCCCGCCCTGTTCTCGTTCCTCATCGCCGACAACGAGGGGGTCTTCTCGCAGGACGAGGAGGACTTCCTGCTGTACCTGGCGCTCGTCATTTTCAAGTCGGTGGAGACGGCCAATCCCGATGTGCCCGTTGCGGAGGAGGAGGAAATCTCCGAAACCGAAGAGGCCAACTGGTCGCTCATGGAATCGTCGAAAGCCGGTGATTTTCACAAACGGCTGGATGTTTTTTTTGAAAAATCGCCACAGGAAGACCTCATGGCCTTCGTCGAAGATGCCCTCACCGGCGAGGCCGAAAACGAAGACGGCGAATCCTTCCACCTCACCCCCGAAGGCCGGGAGCCGATGTTCGTGGCCCTGAAAACGGTCATCGATGTACTAACGGTGGACGGCTGACGGTAGACGGTTGACGGTTGACGGTTGCCAATACGCTGAATATGAACCATTTACATAGCCCGTCTACCGTCAACCGTCTACCGTCAGCCGTCCACCGATCGCCGTCTACCGTCAGCCGTCCACCAGCGTCAGAAACTCATCCTCCGTCAAAATCGTCACCGTGCCGAGTTCCTTCGCTTTTTTCAGCTTGCTGCCAGCGTCCTCGCCGACGATGAGGTAGTCGAGGTTGCCACTCACGGCGCTGATGTTCTTCGCCCCGGCAGCTTCGGCCTTGGCCTGGGCTTCCTTCCGGCCCATCTTTGCCAGTGTGCCGGTGAACAGAATCGTCTTCCCGGCCAGCGGTGCATCGGCGCTCACGGCCTTCGGGCGGTCGTCCTCCGTCTGCGTGAAATTCACGCCGAGCGACTCCATTTCCCTCAGCAGTCCCACGTTTTTTTCATGCTGAAAAAACCGGATGACGTTCGCCGTGACGACGGGGCCGATGTCTTTGATTTGGCGGAAACGCTCCCCGTCCCAGCCCTGCAAATCCATCACGTTTTCGATTTCCGCCGCCAGGATTTTGCTCGCCTTGATGCCGAGGTGGTGGATGCTCAGGCTGTGCAGCAGCCGGTGGATGGGGTTCTGCTTGGCTTTTCCGATGGCCTTCCGGAGGTTCGTCGCTGACTTTTCACCGAAGCCCTCCAGCTTCGCAATGGCTTCATAATCAAGCCGATAGATGTCGGCAATATTGCGGAGCCAGCCCAAACGGTAGAAGCGCTCGATTTGGCTTTCGCCGAAACCATCGATGTCCATCGCATGTTTCGAGACGTGGTAAATCATGCGTTGCAGCAGTTGCGCTTCGCAATCAGGGTTCTCGCAGCGCCAGGCGGCCTCGTCCTCCGCCCGCACCAGCAGGCTCTGGCAGACGGGGCAGTTGGTCGGGAACGCAATCTCCCGCTCTGAGCCGTCCCTCAGTTCCTCCATCGGCTTCACGATGTACGGGATCACGTCGCCCGCCCGCTCCACCAGCACCGTGTCGCCGAGGCGCAGGTCCTTGTTTCGGATGAAATCTTCGTTGTGCAGGCTCACGCTCGACACCGTGACCCCCGCGAGCGCCACTGGTTCCAGCTTCGCCACCGGCGTGATGCTGCCGATTTTACCCACCTGAAATTCCACGTGGAGCAGCTTCGTCGTGGCCTGCTTCGCCTTGAACTTGAAGGCGATGGCCCAGCGGGGGTGGTGCGCCGTGCTGCCCGCCCGCTGTTGCAGTTCGAGGCTGTTGGCCTTCACCACCATGCCATCGATTTCGTAGGCGTACTGCTCCCGTTTGGCCTGCCACTCGTTGCAGAAAGCGGCGACTTCGGCGATGTTTCGGCAAACCCGGCGCTCCCCACCATCCGTGCTTTTTTGTGGGATTTTGAAGCCCAAATTCCCCAGCAAATCAATCGTGCCGTCGTGTGATTTCAGCAGTCCAAAAGCGCTGTTGCCATTGGCATCCACGGCATAGCCGAGTTGGTAAACGAACGCCTCGATGCGGCGGCTGGACGTTTCCGAAGGGTCTTTCGTGCGCAGGCCGCCCGTGGCAGCGTTGCGGGGGTTGGCGAACAGCGGCAGGTCGTCGGCTGCCCGCTGCTCGTTCATTTTCACGAAAACATCCTTGCGGATGATGGCCTCGCCCCTGAGTTCCGCCTTCGCAATGCCGAACTTGGAGAACTCCGCGCGCAGCGGCACGGAGCGCAGGGTGCGGATGTTGGGCGTGATTTCGTCGCCGAGTGCGCCGTTGCCACGGGTGGCGGCCCGTGTGATCTGGTCGTTTTCGTACACGAGGGCGATGGTGCCGCCATCGAATTTCGGCTCCACGCAGTATTCGATGTCGAGGTCGGCGGGCAGGCCAAGGTAGTTCTTGATGCGCTCGTCGAAGCTGGCGAGGTCGGCGGCATCGTAGCTGTTGTCGAGGGAGAGCATGGGCGTCAGGTGCTCCACGAGGGCAAACTCTTCCGTCAGGTCGCTGCTCACCCGCTGCGTGGGCGATTCGGGCGTGACGAGATCGGGGAAGCGAGCTTCGACGGCTTGCAGTTTTTTGTAGAGCATGTCGTATTCGAAGTCGCTGACAACGGGGTCGTTGAGGGTGTAGTAACGCCATTCGTGGTAGATGATGGTTTCCCGAAGCTCGGCGGCCATGGCCGAGGCGTCCAAAGCGTTGACGGGGTCGGGTGCCTGGAGCAGCAGGCGCTTGGACAGGTCGAAAAGGCGGCGTTGTTCTTCTTTTCCGTACATGTGAGCGGATGATTTGAGGATGCGAAGATGCGAGGATTTGGGGGAATGAGGAAGATGGCACTTTCAAAAATTCCTGGGTTTGGGTGTTGAAACGAACGCCGTGCGTCTCTACGCTGTTTTTGTTATTTAATCTTTAGTGTTGAAAAGTTAAATAGCAGCATTTTTATTTAACTTTGTAAAAAACTTCGATGGAATCCTTCCAATCCGGCGAGTACAGGCAGAACACGGGTTATCGAGCCTTTTTTCCTGCCAAAATCAACCGTGTTTTCACCTTCAATGACCTGGAGATGCTGCCGTTGTTGGAAGCGGCCAGCCTGAAGCTTGGCGAGTTGAACACCTGGTCGGAACTGGTGCCGGATGTGGACCAATTCATCAAATTGTTCGTGGTGCGGGAGGCCACTTATTCCAGCCGGATAGAAGGTACGCAAACTTCGGTGGAAGAGGCTCTGCTCAAAATAGAAGAAATCTCCCCTGAAAGACGGGACGACTGGCAAGAAGTGAGCAATTATATCGAGGCCATGAACGAGTGCCTCGCCATGCTGCCGGAGCTGCCGCTATCTTCGAGGATGATACGGAGGGCGCACGAAATCCTGTTGCAAGGCGTGCGGGGCGAGCGGAAATCGCCGGGTGAGTTCCGCCGCAGCCAAAACTGGATTGGCGGGGCCACGCCAATGGACGCTGCATTCGTGCCGCCCCCATGGACGGAAGTGGAGGAACTGATGGGAGACCTCGAAAATTTCCTCCACAACCAGCAAACCAACCTGCCCCACCTGCTCAAAATAGCACTGGCCCATTACCAGTTTGAGACCATCCACCCCTTTCTCGATGGCAACGGCAGGATTGGCCGCCTGATGATAACACTCTACCTCATTCAAGCGGGCGTGCTTTCAAAACCAGCGTTCTACATCTCTGATTTTATAGAAAAAAACAAACCTCACTACTACGACCACCTCACACGGGTACGAACTGGGCACGACCTCCGGCCTTGGTTCCGGTTCTTTCTGGCAGGCACGGTCGAAACCTGCGACAAAGCCGTGTCTTCCCTGAAAGCCATCATTGCCTTGAAAAGCGATTGCGAAACGAACAGGCTGACCCAGTTGGGCCGTCGGATGCCCAATGCCCGCCGCTTGCTGGAACACTTGTTTTCCAATCCCATCGTGCGGCCAGAGGAGGTGGCCACCATCACGGGCGTTTCCCTGGTTTCTTCCTATAAACTGATTGATGACCTCGTCCGCCTCCAAATCCTCCATGAACTGACAGGCGCCCGGCGCAACCGGGTGTTTGTGTTCCGGGAGTACATGGATTTGTTCCAGCGGTGAAATGGGTTGATTAATCAACTTAAAATCAATGCATTATGTCTGAATTAGCTTTGAAATTGATTGCGGAAAATAAGGCAAAGCATGAGCGGAGGGAAGG
>JACRAN010000066.1 GCA_016234735.1 Bacteroidota bacterium
GCCGAAACGGAACGAGGTGAGGCCGTTGAAAAAGTTGGTGTTGCCAGTGATGTTCACCACGCTCCAATTCATGGAGTCGGCGGCGAAGTTGTAGCTGCCGCCGACGTTTACGGAGTTGAAGAGCTTGACGTTTTTCAGCGTCGAGTCCCGTTTGGAGAAGATTTTGGCCTCGAAGAGGTTGCCGAAGCCATAGCTCAGGGCCATCTGTTTGCCGCCGGTGCTGGGCTGGTCGAAGCCGCTGAGGCGGTTGTTTTCAAAAACGCTGTACGTCAGCAGTTCGTCGTTGCGCAGGTCTTTTTTCACCGTTTTGAAATAGCCCCAGTCGGGGTTGGTGAAGTCGGGTGTGTAGTTGAAGCCGAAGTTGGGGGTCATCACGTGGCGCAGCCCCCGCACCTTGCCTTTTTTGAACAGCAGCGTGCCGAACAGCTTGGTGCTCATGCTCGCCCCGGCGTTGTACTGCCGCAGGGGTTTGAAGTCGAAGTTTTCATCATCGATGATGTTGCCGAACTCGGTCGTGTCCATCAGCACCTCAATCTCTGAGGAGTCTTCCGGGTTGTAAATTGTGTCCAACTCAATTGTGGGCATCGGGTCGAAATTCTTGTTGACGGTTTTGAAATACCAGACTTCCTTGTAGTTGGCGCTGGGCGACACGGTGAAATATTTCAGCAGGTTGAAACTCGTGGAAGCCGTCAGGTTGTGCCGCAGGCCGAACTTGGCATCGTCCAGCGTTTTTTGGGTAAAAATGGTCGAGTCCTTCGCCGTGAACTGGTTCCTCGCCTCCGAGGTGTAGCGCATCTGGATACGCTCGTACCACTGCTCGCCGCCCGTTTTCACCTTCCGTTTGAACGGGTACAGGCTTTGCGTCTGGAAGTTCACCGTCGGGAAGCTGATGGTCACGTCACGGGTGTTCGTGTTTTGCGAGTGGCTGAACGCCACGCTCAAGTCGAACGGCTTGTCGAAACGCTGGCGGTAGCTCATGTTGGAACTGATGGAACTCTGCAGCCTCGACTGCGCATCGGTCTGGTTGCTGCGCTGGTAATCGCTGGTCTGGAAGTTGATGTTGCCACCGAGGCTGCGGTACGGGTGCGCCTTGGCATCCTGGGTGTGGTTCCAGCGGATGCTCAACGACGGCGAATATTCCGGCAGGCCCTCCACCTCCGTCCTCTGGTAGGCGAAGTCAATGGTGGCGCTGCCGTTGAACTTGTATCGCTTGCGGTAGTTGGAGGCACCATGCACCCGGAAGGTGCCTTTCAGGTAAATGTCGCCCGTGAGCGTCAGGTCCCAGTTGTCGCCCATCGGCAGGTACCAGCCGACCTCATTGAGGCCGAAGCCCCACGCCTCCGAGTATTCGTAGTTTCGGGGGAAAATGAGGCCGGTGCGTTTGCCGAGTTTCAGCGGGAAAAAACCGAACGGCAGCCAGAGCGGCGTGGGGATGTCGCCGATGACGAGGTTGCATGGCCCGACGATGGCCACTTTGTCCTGCACGATTTTTTGCTTGTTGCTGCGGATGCCGAAGTGCGGGTGCTCCAGGTCGCAGGTGCTGAAGATGGCGTTTTTGTTGTAGATGACGTTGGCCTTGGTCGTGTCGTTGCCGGTGCCGAAGAACTTGCCTTTTTCCCCCACTATGTTCATGCCCTCCTGCATCGTTTGGGCATCGTAGATGATGCCCTTGTAGGTTTTGAAGTTGTACTTTATTTTGCTGGCGGTGAAGTTTTGGTCACCTTCGGTAAAATGCGGTTTGCCGAGCCATTCGCCACCGGGCAGGCGCTTCCCCTGTGCCGACATGATGTTCGAGTCCCAGTCGATGAGGATGTAATCCGCCTGGATGGTCATGGTCTGGAACTTGACTTCGGCCTGCCCAAAGAGGTGGATTTGCTTTTTTTTGATGTCGAAAAACATGGAATCGACGGACTGGTAGTCCACCTGCTCATCGAGGGCATCGGGCGAGATTTGGATGCTGTCGAGGTTGGCGCTGCGGGGCGGAGCGGGCCGACCGAAGCCCTGTGGCGGCAACGAGTCGGCGGGTGGGGCAGCGGTGCCCCTTGGCCCAAGCTGCACGCTCCCGGCAGGCGGCACCTCCTGACCCCGGACCATCCCGGCTGAAAGCATCAGGAATGAAAGAAATATGACTATCTTTGCCAGCAAATGTTTGGTTTGAAGTTTGTTTGGTTGCCGTTGAGTCCGGTTTTTTTGCTCCCCAAAAATGCCCGGTCCGAAAAAACGTAGGGCAGGAACCAACATATTCCGCCCTATTAATCAACAACATGAAGAAGGCTATCTTTCTCCTTCCAACGCTACTGATACTGCTGACCTCCTGGAGTTTGCCAAAACTTAACAACCCGACCAGGGAGGCGGGCAAAATTATCAAAGCTGTTCAATACGGCGCAGTTTATCTGCCGCCCGTCCTCCCGTCCGACTCCGGCTCGGTCCCGCAGATGACCGTTTTCCGAAAAAAAGGCAGCTACGAAATCAAGACGGTGGTCATCGACCCCGGCCATGGCGGCCATGACCCCGGTTGCAGCGGCAGCCATTCCAAAGAGAAGCAAATCTGCCTGGCGGTCGGCAAGTATTTTGCCGAGGCCATCCGGCAAAATTTCCCCGATGTGAAAGTCATCATGACCCGCTCGACGGACGTGTTCATCCCGCTGGATGAGCGGGCATCCATCGCCACCCGCAACAAAGCCGACCTGTTCGTCTCCATCCACTGCAACGCCATTCCGAACGCCAGCAAAACGATGGGGACGGAAACCTACGTGCTGGGCCTTCACGCCACCGAGGCCAACCTCGAAGTGGCCAAACGGGAAAACGCATCCATCCTCTACGAGGAAAATTACCAGGAAACTTATGGTTACGACCCCAATTCGCCGGAGGCACACATCCTGTTTTCCATGTTCCAGAATGCGTTCATGGAACAGAGCATCCGCTTCGCCGAAAAGGTGCAAAACAACTCCAGCGGCGAAGCCGACCGCAAAAACAGGGGCGTGAAACAAGCCGGGTTCCTCGTGCTGCGCCATGCCACCATGCCGAGCGTGCTGGTGGAAACCGGCTTCCTCACCAATGCTACGGAAGAAAATTACCTCCGCTCGCAGACCGGCCAAAAGTCGATGGCCAACGCCCTGCTGCTGGCGTTCAGGGACTACAAACGGGAAATGGAAGGAACAGATGCAGTGGTGGAAGTGAAAAAATTAGACATCGAAAAATCGGAAGCAGCTTCGGAATCTTTAACAGCCTCACTTGAATACAAACCTGAAATCAAACCCGACATCAAGGAAAAACCAATCCCCCCGGTGAAGGAGGAAGCCGCCATCGTCGTACCTGTCAAACAGGAAGCCGAAGCCACTCCCCCACTCTACAAGCCGGAGAAAAAGAAGAACATGCCCCCGGTGGAGGCCCGAAAAGAAGAGGCAGTCGTGGTCACTCCGTCGAAAAAAACAAACGAATCTCCCGCCCATGCCGGGAAAATTATCCCTTCCAACCCGGTGCTGGAAAATGCGAAACCCGAAAAAAAGCCGGACACACAAACGGCTGATATTCAATATCGTGTACAGCTTGCTGCCTCCCCTACCCACTTCGACACCAGCACCGGGAAATGGGCCAAAGTGGAATATTTAATCGAAGTGACAGAAGAAAACAACCTGTTTAAATACCAAGTCCGTAATTTCGCCACCCTGGAAGCAGCCAACTCGGCGAAACAGAAACTTCGTTCGCTGGGTTTCAACGATGCATTCGTGGCCTACTATCAAAATGGTAAGCGGGTGAAGTAAGGATTTGAGGGCTTGAGGGTTTGAGTAAACTGGACACCCCTCAAACCCTCAAGCCCTCAAACCCTCAAGCCCTCACATCCCCAAACCCTCAATCAAACACATGCGTAAAGAAACTAAGATTGCCATTTTCAGCATCATTTCGGTGGCGCTCGCCATTTGGGGCTATAAATTCCTGAAAGGATTCAACATCCTGAGCCAAAAAACGGTTGTTTTCGTCACCTACCAACGGGTGGATGGGCTTCGGATTTCATCGCCCGTTTACGTACATGGCTTGCAGGTGGGGCTGGTCGCCGACATTTTCCAAAAAGCCGACGATTTGAATGCCATCACGGTGGAAATGAACCTCGACAAAGATATAAAAGTACCTACGACTACAGTTGCAGAGCTTGTCTCCTCCGGTATGATGGGCGGCAACCATATCAACCTTGTTTTTGAAGGCACGTGCAGTGGAGAAGGCTGTTTGAAGGACGGGGGCCAACTCAGGGGCCTCACCAAAGGTATGTTGGCATCGATGGTCACGCCCGAAGAGGCGAAACTTTACATGACCGAACTCAATACCGGCCTGAAAGACCTGCTCGATACGCTGACCGACCGATTGGAAAACAGCAAGGAAATCAACAAAAGTGTGCAGGATGTCCGGGTCATTTTGACCAACCTCCGCTCCACCACCGACAAACTCGACCGGGTGATGGACAACTCCGCCGGTTCGGTGGAGCGGAGCGTGAAAAACATCGAATCCATCACCGGCAACCTGAAAGAAAGCAACCAGCAAATCAAAACCATACTCGCCAATGCCGAGGCAGTGTCCAATGATTTGAAAGATGCCGGTGTGTCGAAAATGGTCGGTGAAACGAAAGTGACCATGCAAAAACTCCAGGCCACGCTCGCCAACGCCGACAAGGCCATTGCCGACCTGAGCGCCCTGCTGCAAAGCCTGAAATCGGGCGACGGCACAGTGGCCATGCTCCTCAACGACAAGCAATTTGCCTCCAACCTCGAAACCACGGTGAAAAATCTGGACCTGCTGCTGCGTGACATCCGTCTGCACCCGGAGCGGTATCGCAGGGTGTTGTCCAAAAAGCAGATGGAGTACGAGTATGAGCCTGCGGAAAAAGACCCAGCCTTCAAGGGCGGGAATTGACGGTAAGATTTTGAAATAAAAAAGCGCAACATCGACACCCGATTTTGCGCTTTTTTATTTCCCCGCAATCACTGCATTCCGGTTCCGCCCAATCAGCGGCCTGTCCAAAAAGCGGGCATCCGACAGTTCGTATTTTGAATGGACAGCGTACACCGCCATTGCCAAAACCGCCCCGATGATGCCGCCCGCATACACATCCGGCCAAAAATGCTGCACGAGATAAATCCTCGAAACGGCCACCAGCAACGCCAGTGAAAAGAAGAAAACCACAAACCGTTTTTGGCTGGGCAGCAGGAAAATCAGCAGGCTGTAAAGTGCAAATGCCGACATTGCATGGCCGGAGGGGAAGCTCGTCGGGCCGGAGTGGAGGTCAACGCCGCCCACAAGTTGGACGTTTTCGATTAAATGTTGCTTGGTGAAAAAAGCCAATGGCCTATCGATAGCAAACAGGGGTTTCAGGCCGGCACTCACGCCCATGACGGAAAGCCCTGTGGCAGCCACGAGCAGCGTGTAGCGCAGCCTCACCGTCAGCGCTGCAATTGCGACGACGAAATACACCGGGCCTTCGCCCAATCTGGTCATGGATTTGAAAAAAACATCGGCCCAGGGGTGCCTGTTTTCACTGAAAAAAAAGATGAAATCTGCCTTGTTTGTTTCCACCAAATAAACGCCTCCGACCACAATGAAAATGGCCAACAACATAAAGTAATCCTTGTTTTCCTGATAAATCTTGCGCATCGGCAGGTCGTTTATTTTTACAAAGTTGCGCCTTTTTGCCTCAAAAGCGTAGCCGGGAAATTTCTTCTCCCCATCTTTGGCCGATATGGAAATCCAATCAGCAGAATACAAAGGAAGTTTTGTAAAAAAGGAAGATTGCCCGCCGCCCATGCTGCCGGAGTACGCCTTCATTGGCCGCTCCAACGTCGGCAAATCCTCGCTCATCAACATGCTCTGCGCACGCAAGGGGTTGGCGCACGTTTCCAACACGCCCGGCAAAACCCAGACCCTGAACTTCTACCTCATCAACGAAAACTGGCACCTCGTGGACTTGCCAGGCTACGGCTACGCCAAAGCCAACCGCAAAACCCGCAAGGGTTTCGCACACATCATCACGGAGTACCTGACCACCCGGCCCAACCTCGCCTGCACTTTCGTGCTGATTGATGCCTACGTGCCGCCGCAGAATTTGGACCAGGAGTTCGTCAACTGGCTGGGCGAGTGCCAAATCCCGTTCGTGCTGACCTACACCAAAACCGACCGCCTCTCCAACACACAGTTGAACAACAGCCTGGCAGTCATCCGGGGAAAATTGCTGGAATCGTGGAACGAACTTCCGCAGGAGTTCATCACGTCGGCCATTCGCAGGACCGGGCGGGAGGAGGTGTTGAAATTTATCGGACAAGTGAATAAAAGTTGTTGATAGTTGATTGTCAATTGTTTGAAAATCAACAACTTGCAACAATCAACAATAAACAATCAGCAACCAACTGCATGACCCGACAGCAGCTCTTCGAGCAAATTTTTGCGAAAAAATCCTTCCTGTGCATCGGTCTGGACAGCGACCCGGCCAAAATTCCACCGCATTTGTCGGGGCACGAAGACCCGGTGTTCGAGTTCAACCGCCAAATCATCGAAGCGACCTGTGACCTCTGCGTGGCCTACAAACCCAACCTCGCTTTTTACGAATCGCAAGGCTGGAAGGGCTGGCGGACGCTTGAAAAAACGGTGCAACTGCTCACTTCCGAACATTTCACCATCGCCGATGCCAAGCGGGGCGACATCGGCAACACCTCCACGCAGTACGCCAGGGCTTTTTTTCGGGAGATGAATTTCGATGCCGTGACGGTGGCCCCGTACATGGGCGAGGACAGTGTGAGGCCCTTCCTCGAATTCGAGGGGAAATGGGTCATCCTGCTGGCCCTCACGTCCAACCAGGGCAGCGCCGATTTTCAACTCACCCCGCAGGAAAACGGCGAGCCGCTGTACAAAAAAGTGATGCGCAAAGCGCAAAACTGGGGTACACCGGACAACCTGATGTTCGTGACCGGGGCCACCCACCCGGAGAAATTCGAGGAGGTTCGGCGTATTTCGCCGGAGCATTTCCTGCTCGTACCCGGCATCGGGGCGCAGGGCGGCGAATTGGAGGCCGTGTGCCGTTTCGGGCTGAACAACCAGGCAGGATTGCTGGTAAATTCCTCCAGAGGCATCATCTTTGCAGGCCGGGGGGAGGATTTCGCTGAAAAAGCCAGGACCGCCGCCCTCGAAATTCAGGGGCAAATGGCGCAAGTTTTGGACAGTCGTTTTCGTTAAGTCCTGGCGTGTTGGAATATTGGCGTTTTAGCACTTTGGTATTTCAGGGAGTTTGCTTCGCAAAACTAAATTTCATCCCAAAACGCTAACTTGCCAAAACGCCAAAACGCTTTCAAACATCATTTTTATGAAAAAAGTCCTTCAAATCCTCGCACTCGCCGTGCTTCCCGTTACGGTTTTTTCGCAACACCTCGAAGCAGGCATCCTGCTCGGCGGGGCCAACTACCTCGGTGATTTGTCCAACAACTCCGGCCAGGTTTATTTCAAGGAAACCAAGCCTGCGGTGGGCATTTTCGTCCGCCAAAACTTCAACCACCTGTTCGTCGCCAGGCTCGGCTTCAACTACGCCAGGGTGGCAGGCCGGGACGCCAACGTGCGCAACGACGACTTCGTCCATGACCGCAACCTCAGCTTCCGTTCCAGCCTGCTCGAATTTTCGCTGACGGGCGAGTTCAACATCCTCGGCTACCAGCCCTACGCACTGGCCCGGCCGTTTTCGCCGTACATTTTCGGGGGCATCGCTTTCACCAAGTTCAATCCGAAGACCCGCTACCTGGGCAGTTGGGTAGCACTTCAGCCGCTCGGCACCGAAGGCCAGGGCATGGAGCAGTTCCCCGACCGTGACCCTTACAAACTCGGTACGTTGGCCATTCCGTTTGGGGTTGGCGTGAAGTACGCCCTCACCGACCGAATCAACCTCGGCCTCGAACTCGGTGCCCGCCGCACTTTCACCGACTACTTAGACGACGTGAGCACGACCTACGTTTCGTACCCGGAACTGCTGTTGGGCAACGGCGAACTGGCCGCAGCGCTCGGAAACCGCACTGGAGAACTCAGCGGCGGCGAACCTGTCATCGTCGAAACCGGCGTTCAGCGGGGCGATGATGCGAAAAAAGACTGGTACTTCATCCTCGGCCTGACGGTCAGCTACAACTTCCTCGACAACGGGCTGATGGGCAGCCGCAGGCGGGGCGCAAACCGGCCCGGATGCTACGATTGAGCTTCGGCACAAACAAAAAAAGCCGAACCCAATGGGTTCGGCTTTTTTTATTGCCCCTTTTTTTCCTGCAAAAATTCCAGCCTGAATTCGTCCCGGATATGGCCGTTGTTGTTCAGCCGGTCGTTGATCATTTTGAAATACTCCGGGTGCAGTTCGCAACTTAGGAAGTTGCGCCGCAACTGTTGGCAGAGCACCAACTCCGACCCACTTCCGCCGAACAAAATGAACACATCGTCCTGCTCTCGGGTGCAGGATTTGATGAGCATTTCCACCAGCCCCAGCGGAATCTGGCAGGCGTGGAAAGTCTTGTCCTTGCTCACGTTTTTCACCAAATCGAAGTAAAACCAACTGTACGGCATCCGCCCCGTGTGCCCGTCGGCCATGCGTCCCATGATGCGCTTGTCGGTCGGGTTCTGGTATGGCACGGCCACCTGGTCCTTGAAGAAATGGTTGTCCTTCGACTTCGTGGCGTGCAAAATCGAGCGGTGCGCCGTGGTGAACCGCCGGGGGCTGTGCCCGACGTTGGTGTTGTACACCCAGGCGTAGTCCTGCACGTCAAAGGCATGTTCGTCCAGAAATTTCACCCGCAGGTAGGCGTTCTGCTTCGGGTAGTTCAGCATGAACAGGCTGCCGGTCGGCTTCAGCACCCGCAGGCATTCCCTGGTCAAAGCGATGTACCAGTCGATGTACTCGTTCCACTTCGTCAGGTAGGTTTTGCCGGAATAATTGATGCCCACGCCGTAGTCCGGGTCGCCGTACACCATGTCGAGGCAGTTGTCCGGCAACTCACGCAGCACCTCCATCACGTCCCGGTGGAGTACCTTGTTCCTGTATTTTTCGATGCCCATTTTTGCTGATTCAGGTAAAAAATCCGTGTCTCATCCGTCCAAATCCGTGTCCAATCCTGCCGTGACGGGACACGGATTTGGACGGATGAGACACGGATTTTCACGGTTTCTTTTTTGATTTGTGAGGGTTAAACAATGTACGCCGTTTTCTCTTTTTTGGCGGTCAAACGACCGATTGGCTCCGCAAAACCGGCCAGGCCAGCCGCTTCCAGCACTGCCTTCACCTCAGTCAGCCCCTCGTTTTTCACCGAAAAAAGCAAGCCGCCGTTGGTCTGCGGGTCGGGCAGCAGGGTGAAGGCTTCCAGCACGTTCACGCCGGGGCCGAAACTGATATTTTCGCCGAAGCTGCCCCAGTTTCGGGTGGTGGCATCCGGGAAAATCCGCTGCGCAATGTAGCTCCGCACACCGTTCAGTACAGGTATTTTTTCATAAAAAATTTCTGCGCTCAAGTTGCTCCCGTCCGCCAGTTCGAGCAGGTGGCCGAGCAGCCCGAAGCCCGTCACGTCGGTCATGGCCGTCACGCCGGGCAACTTGCCCAGCGCCTCCCCTACCCTGTTCAATTTTACCATGTTTTCAATCATAACCGATTGATGTTCAGGCTGTAAGGCACCTCTTTTCCCGGCAGTGGACAGCACCCCGACGCCCAGCGGCTTTGTCAAAAACAACCAGTCGCCCTCGTGGGCCGTATTGTTCCTCCGCAGGTTTTCGTGACTGACCATGCCCGTCACCGCCAGCCCGAAAATCGGTTCCGGCGAGTCGATGCTGTGGCCGCCCGCCAGCGGGATGCCCGCCTCCCGGCAGATACTGCGGCCCCCTTCGAGCACCCGGCCCGCCAGTTCGGCAGGCAGTTTTTCCACCGGCCAACCCAGCACGGCGACGGCCAGGAGGGGCGTGCCGCCCATGGCGTACACGTCGCTGATGGAGTTGGCGGCGGCGATGCGCCCGAAGTCGAAGGCATCGTCCACGATGGGCATGAAAAAATCGGTGGTGCTGATGAGCGCCTGCCCGCCGCCGATGTCGAGCACGGCGGCATCGTCCCGGCCTTCGTTGCCGACCAGCAGCGCCGGGAAATGCGCCTGCTCGCCCGTGCCGCTCAGGATTTGGTCGAGCACTTTCGGGGAAATCTTGCAGCCGCAGCCCGCCCCGTGGCTGAATTGCGTGAGTTTGATGTTTTCCATGTCAAAATCCGTGTTCGTCCGCCAATTCGACGAGGCGTTTGGCGATGGCCGGTGCGTCGATTTTTTCGCACGGCAGTTCGAGCGTTGCAGTGAAATTTCCTTTGCCGGTGGCCAAGGTGTATGCCTTGTCGTAGTAGTTCAGGGCGATGCCGGTGGCCGTTCGGATGTCACCTTCGGCGAAGGCTTCGAGTGCCGCTTTCACGTTTTGGCCGCCCATGCGTTTCGTGATTTTCAGGAGGGATTCCTCCAGTTCTTCCTTCGGAAAATGGGCGTACCCCGCCACCAAATATTCAATGCGTTCTTCAAACGGCACTTCGAGGTGGAGGAGCGGGCTGGTTTTCATTTGCGTCCAAACATCGTCGGGAATGAACACCCGGCCAATGCTCCGGCTCTCGTTTTCCACCCAAACCCGGCGCTCCAGGTCCATTTTTTCCAGTTGAAAAAACAGGTCGTTTTCAAACTGCTCGACCCTCGGCTGAGGTTCCTCACCGAGCGCACCGAATGCCGAACCCTTGTGCCGGGCCAACTGTTCCAGGTCGATGACTTGCTCGCCCATCCGGGCTAACTCACTCAGAATCAATGTTTTGCCACTACCGGTTTTGCCGCCCAGCACTACGAACCGGATTTTGCGAAGCGCAAATTGTTCCCGGACGTACTGCCGGTACGCCTTGTAACCACCCTGCAACACCTGCACATCGAACCCGGCAAACGTCAGCAGCGTGGCCAGACTGCCGCTCCGTTGCCCGCCCCGCCAGCAGTGGACGGCCACCGATTTTGACGGAGCCAGTCGCAGTGCTTCTTTCACGTACCACGACATCTTCGCACCGGCGATGTCCAGCCCCCGCAGGAAGGCTTTTTCGGGGCTGGCCTGCTTGAAGATGGTGCCCACTTCCGCCCGTTCTTCGTCGCTGAACAGCGGCAGGTTCTTCGCTCTGGGCACATGGCCCTGGGCATACTCCGCCGGGGTGCGCACGTCGAACAGCACCCTGCCATCGTTCGGTTCCAGCATCTCGGAGGCTGTGATTTTTTTCAACGGACAAAAGGAATTTTTTTTTAAAAACAGGCCGCAAAAACGGATGGCGAAAGTAGGGATTTTCAGTTGCTCGATGAAAGTGGTTCCGTACTTTTGTTTTTGGTGGAAAAAAAACAGTTTTTCATCGAATCGTTTCAACGGAAAAGAAAAAAAGCGCCACTTTCGGCGACAGTTCGGTGAGCGGGTCACGCTGACTGCAAAACAATACGGACATGCGAATTTTATTACGGATTTTTTATGAGAGCACCCTCCAGGCATTTGGCCAGTTGACGGGCAACAAACTCAGGAGCTTCCTCTCGCTGATGGGCATCACGATTGGCATTTTTTGCATCATCGCCGTGCAGGCCGCCGTGAACTCCCTGCAAGACAACGTGATGGGCAGCCTCGAAAAATTAGGCGACGACGTGGTGTACGTTTCAAAAATGTCGTGGACGGAAGACCCGCACGCCAACTACTGGAAGTACGCCCGCCGCCCGAACCCCAGCTATCAGGATTTTGAAGCCGTAAAAGAAAAGGTCGAAACGGCAGGGCTCGCCGACTTCCATGTTTTCATCGGTTTGCGCACCCTGAAGTATCGCTCCAGTTCGGTGGAAGGCGTTTTTTGCGTGGCAGTTACCTACGACTTCGATGAAATTTTCAAGCCGGAATACGGAAAAGGCCGCTACTACACGCCCACGGAGTACCACTACGCCATGAACAAAGTGCTCATCGGGCACACGGTTGCGGAGCAGCTTTTTGGCTCTGTGGACCCGATTGGCAAAAAAATCAACCTGAACGGGCGTGACATGGAGGTGATTGGTGTTTTCAAAAAATCCGGCAAAGACCTCCTGAAAGTGATGAATTTTGACCAGGCCCTGATCATTTCGTACGAGTTGGGCAAAAAAATCGCCAACGTCAAATCCGAAGACCTCTGGGGCACTGCCCTCAATGTGAAAGCAGCCGACGGCGTGGATGTAGATAAACTCAAGGACGAACTCACCGGCTCGCTGCGGGCCGAGCGCAGACTGAAACCTCGTGAAGAGGACAATTTTTCGCTCAACACCATGTCCATCCTCGCCAAATTGCTGGACAATGTGTTCGGCCTGCTCAACATGGTCGGCTTCATCATCGGCATTTTCGCCATCATCGTCGGCATGGTCAGCGTGGCAAACATCATGTTCGTCTCCGTAAAAGAACGTACCAACATCATCGGCATCAAAAAAGCGCTCGGGGCCAGGCAGGGCACCATTTTGCTCGAATTTCTGGTTGAATCGGTGATACTCTGCATCGTTGGCGGTATCCTCGGCTTGATCCTCGTTTATCTGCTTTTGGCCGTTTTGAAAAGCAACATGCCCTTCGAAATCTACCTCGATCTCGGCAATATCAGTTGGGGTTTCGGCATTTCCATCATCGTGGGCGTGGCAGCCGGTTTGATTCCGGCCTTGCAGGCAGCCCGCATGGACCCTGTGGATGCCATTCGCCACAACGCGTGATTTCGAAGCGTTTGCATTCTCAAAATAGTTTCTACATTTGCCCCGCAACGGTGATTTGTGGCACTGCCACCAATCTGAAAAGGGAATCCGGTGAGAGTCCGGGACAGTCCCCGCTGCTGTAAGTTCCAATGCAGTTTTTGACAAAATGCCACTGGAAGAAGTTATGAGTTAGTGAGTTAGTGAGTTAGCGAGTAACAATCAAACTCACTAACTCATAACTCATAACTATCTCCGGGAAGGCGTCAAAAACGGAACGAGTCAGAAGACCTGCCGCTGCACAGTCATTCATTCGGGCTTTCGGAGGAAAAGCCGGGGATGGAACGTCGCAGCCTTCGTCTAACGGCTTGTTATTCAAGGTTTTAGCTTTCTTCCACGTTTCCAACCTGTATTTTCCTGCCCACCGTCACACAGGTTGTTTTGACAAAATCGACACTTCCATTTTTGGTTTTTTTATTGGGCCAGGCAGCCTCCTCCGGCCAGGTGGACACCGTGCTGCAACTGCCGCAGGTCGATGTTTCGGCCACCTCCCTACGCCGCTCGCCACCGGGCGATTTTTCCCAAACATTCGATTCCACTACCCTCCAAAAAAACAACACCGCCAACCTCTCCGACCTGCTGCACGGGCAGGGCATTTTCATCAAAAGCTACGGCTTGGGCAGCCTCGCCACCTCCTCCGTCCGGGGCGGCAGCGCCGGGCAGACAGCGGTGCTTTGGAACGGCTTCCAAATCCAAAGCCCGATGCTGGGGCTGCTGGACTTGTCGCTGCTGCCGGTCAGTTTCGCCGATGAAATCTCGTTGCGGTACGGTGGCAACAGCTCGCTTTGGGGGAGCGGTGCCGTCGGGGGCGTGGTTTCGCTTGAAAACCAGCCTGATTTTGAGAAAAAAATCAGCCTCCGGGCGGAGTCTGCGGCAGGCAGCTTTGGCTGGTTCAGCGAACAGTTGAAGTTGAAACTGGCGGGCAACAGGTTTGCCAGTGCCACCCGGCTTTTTTACCTGACTGCCGAAAACGACTTCCCGTTCCGAACCGCCAGCGGCCAGCCGGAACGGCGACAAGCCAACGCCGCCCAAAAACAAGGCGGCGGGATGCAGGAAATTTACTGGCGGCCCTCCGCCCGGCAGGAGTTTTCATTGCAAACCTGGCTGCAAACTGCCAGCCGGGAAATACCGCCCACCACCACCCAGGCCCACAGTGAGGCCGACCAGTCGGACGAGGTCTGGCGCACGGCGCTGCACTGGAAATTGGCCGGGAGCCGCTGGATGCTCCAAGCCCGCACCGCTTTTTTTCGGGAGACCATCCGCTACCGGGACGAACCGACTGGCATCGATGCCCGCACCCGTTTTTGGACCAGCATCAGCGAGGCCGAATTTCAACGGCAATTGGGCAAAGCCATGTCGGTACAAGTCGGTGTAAACCAGACGATTACGAGGGCATTTTCGAAAAATTATGCCTCGCTGCCAGTCAGGAACCAATCGGCCCTGTTCGCCTCGTGGCGCATCCGGCAAGGAGCGTGGAGCGCCCAATTCAACGGGCGCACGGAGTGGGTGGACGGCGAGGTCGTGCCGTTCACGCCGTCGCTGGGCGTGGAGCGAACACTGCGCAACTGGCTGAAAATCAGTGGGAAAGTCAGCAAAAGCTACCGACTGCCCACCCTCAACGACCTGCACTGGCAGCCCGGCGGCCAGCCCGACCTGCTGCCTGAAAACGGCTGGGGCGAGGAGGTCGGCGCTGTGTTTTCCTTCAAAAAAAAGCACCAGGCGGGCAGCTTCACAGCTTCGGTTTTCAACCGCCACATCAAAAACTGGATTCTCTGGCACCCTGCGGACGGCCAGCCCTGGTGGTCGGCTTCCAACATCGCCGAGGTGTGGAGCCGGGGCATCGAGCAGCGGTTCGGGTGGTCGTGGCAGCGGGGTTTTTGGCAGGTGAAACTGAACGGTGGGTACGATTTCATCCGCTCCACCAACGAAAAACCGCTGGCCGTTCCGAAGGTTGAAGCGGGTGGCCAGTTGATTTACGTGCCTGAACACCAGGCATTTGCGCAAGCGTCCGTGCAGTTCCGGGATGCCGAAATCAGCTACCTGCATCACTTCACCGGCAGCGTGGGCACCGAGTTGGGCAGCCTGCCCGCCTACCAAACCGGAACGCTGCGGCTGGACTACGAAGCACCGTTCCGCCACTGGCAACCCCGTTTTTTCCTGACGGTGGAAAACCTCTGGGACGAAACATACCGGGTCATCGAGCGGCGGCCCATGCCGGGGCGGTATTTTCGGGCCGGTGTGTCGGCATCTTTTTCAAAAAATTGATTATCAACCATTTACAACAAAAACAATTTACAATGAAATCACTCAAAACACTCCTGTTTTTCTTGCCTACGCTCCAACTTTCCGCCCAAACGGTGGCGGATTTTGAAAACTTCAACCTCACGGCGGGCGATTACCTCAACGATGCCGGGGCCAGCGGCAAGTTCGAGAGCGGCAACGTGCTGCTGCCCAACGACTACAATGCCGACTTCGATGCCTGGTCGGGTTGGGCCATTTCCGCCACCGTGGACAACACCACGCCCGGCTATCTCAACCAGTACAGCGCCATCACCGGCGGCGGTGCAGACGGCTCCAAAACCTACGCCGTTGCCTACGCCTACGCCGGGGCGGTCGTCCAACTTTCCGACGAAGCGGCGGGCGGCGTAGTAATCCGGCTGGACCTCACGAACAGCACCTACGCCTACCTCAGCATGTTGGAGGGTGATGCGTTTTCCAAAAAATTCGGCGGCGAGAGCGGCGACGACCCCGATTTTTTCAAAGTGACCATCAAAAAATACCTGAACGGGCAACTCGGCACGGACAGCATCAACTTTTACCTCGCCGACTACCGCTTCGCCAACAACAGCCAGGACTACATCGTGGACACTTGGACGAGCCTCAACCTCACCCCGCTGGGCAACGCGGACAGCTTGCTTTTCACGCTCACCTCCACCGATGTGGGCATTTTTGGCATCAACACCCCGACTTATTTTTGCGTGGACAACGTGACGACTTCGGACATGCCGTCGCCCGCAGCGGAGGTGGGGCAAGTGCCGCAGGTGGCCGTTTTCCCGAACCCGACGACTGATTTTTTACAAATTCGCCTGCCGGGTGAACAGGCCGCAACTGCCTGTATTTCAGATATTTACGGTAAAATTTTGGTTCAACAGAAAATTGCACCGGGCATGAGCAAAATTGATTTGGCGGGAATTCCAGCGGGCGCATTTTCTTTGCAAATCAGGTCAGGCGATTATTCATTTTCCCAGATTTTCATCAAAAAATAGCATGGCAAAAACAAGCCCGGTCAAAAAACGCTACGCCCCGGCATTGCGCCAAAAAGCGGCCGCCATTGCCGAAATCCTGGAGCGGCTCTACCCGGAAACTCCGATTCCGCTGGAGCACCAGGGCAACTACATGCTGCTGGTGGCGGTGCTGCTGTCGGCGCAATGCACGGACGTGCGGGTGAACCAGGTGACGCCCATCCTGTTTGGGCGGGCGGACAATCCGCACGACATGGTGAAGTTGGACGTGACGGAAATCGAGCAAATCGTGCGGCCCTGCGGCCTATCCCCACAAAAATCGAAAGCGATTTTTGGCCTGTCGCAAATTTTGATGGAGAAACACGGCGGGAAGGTGCCGCAGGACTGGGCGGCGCTCGAAGCACTGCCCGGTGTTGGCCACAAAACCGCCTCGGTAGTGATGTCGCAGGGCTTCGGAGTGCCCGCCTTCCCGGTCGATACGCACATCCACCGGCTGGCGTGGCGCTGGGGCCTCAGCGACGGCAAAAACGTGGTGAACACGGAGCGGGACTTGAAGGCACTGTTCCCAAAGAAAAGCTGGAACCGGCTGCACCTGCAAATCATTTTTTACGGCCGGGAGCATTGCCCGGCGAGGGGGCACTACCCGCACAAGTGCCTGATTTGCAGCCAGTTCGGAAGAAAAGAAATTTTTGAAAATGAAAAATCCTGACCCTGCCACCCTCCTGCTGGAAGCCTGCGTGGAGACCCTCGACGAGGCGGTTTTGGCGGAAAAATGCGGTGCCCACCGCATCGAACTCTGCGCCGACCTGAGCGTGGGCGGGTTGACCCCGCCTGATGAATTGTTGGAGCAAGCCGTGCAGCAACTCCAAATTCCGATGATGGCGATGGTGCGGCCACGAGGCGGCGATTTTGTTTACTCGGAGGAGGAGTTCGAGGCGATGAAACGCTCGATTGAATTTTGTAAAAATGTCGGGGCGGCAGGCGTGGTGTTCGGGTGTTTGACGAAGAAAAATGAGGTTGACCTTGAAAAAACGAGGGAACTGGCGGCGTTGGCGCAGCCGCTGCAAGTCACTTTTCACAAGGCCATCGACATTACGCCTGACCCAGTGGGTGCCCTTCGGAAATTATTGCAAGTGCCTGGTATTCAGCGGGTTCTGACCTCCGGGGGTTCGGAAACCGCCCTGCGAGGAGCGGCAATTTTACGAGAAATGGTGGCGGTGGCTGGCAACAGGATAGTCATTTTGGCAGCCGGGAAAGTGACAAAGGGAAACCTCGCCGAGGTCCACCGGGCGGTGGGCACGACGGAGTACCACGGCAGGCGGATTGTTTTTTAGCTGTGTCAGGCGAGATTGGAGACCGACCGCCGGATGTTGGCCAGATTGACGAGCAGCAGCAAAATGCAGAAACCGCCGCCCAGTGCCCATACCCAAAAATGCAGGCCGGAGGTTAGTTCAAATCCTTGATTTTCAAAGTATTGCACCTGCCAGACCCGCAAGGCGAGCATTGCCAGGAACACGGCGAGCAGCACCCCGCCGAACATGGTGGTGAAACGTTTGCCGAGCAGCCCGCTGATTTGCCGGGGGAAGTGACCGGTTTCCAGCAACAGGCGGATTTCGGGGGCAGACTGAGCCACCAGCAGTTGAAAATTCAGCGTGAAAACGAGCATGGACAGTGTCAGAATCAGCAGGCCCATCGCCCAAACCACGCCCAACACCACCCGCAGCAACACGCCGAACTGGCTCCCGATGAGCCTACCCGTGCTGACTTCATAGTTTTTTTCGGCCAGGAATGCCTGAAATTCTTTCGACAGCGGATTTTTTACTTTCAAAATCAGGCGGGAAGTTTGGCCTCCGTCCCCGCCAAAATTTTCGTTCGCCCATTTCATAAAATCCGGGGGCACGAGGATGGAGTTGATGCGGTCGCTGAACCCTACGATGCGGCCATTGAAGGTTTTTTGGCGACCGCTGCCGCTGAGGCGGAGTTCCATGTTCAGCTTGCTGACAGTGGCGGGCGTCACCTGTGGCAGACCCTGGCTCGGTGCAAATCCGAAGTTGTAGAGCGCCAGGTAGTCCTTGGAAATGAGCACCGGCACGGTGTTCTGGCCCTGCGACCAC
>JACRAN010000067.1 GCA_016234735.1 Bacteroidota bacterium
AAACCTGGCTCCTTCCCTCCACGGCCCGTTTCATTTCCACCGACCACATTCAAAACATTGAATCCATGCGCATCAAACATCTTTTCGCCGCATTGCTGGCCTTTGTTTTTTTTGCTCCGGCAGCCTTCACCGCCCGACCTGCCCATGCAGGCGTTCAACTCCAAATCCGGGTGTACCTGCAAGGGGCCCTGCTGGGCGTACACGGCCCTGACGCACTCATGCGGGATGCCTTGCGGGAGCAGGGCTTGCTACCTTCGACAGAACCTTACACGGCACTGAGCAATTTCCGGCAGGTGGGCAACGACGGCGGAAATGAAGCAATCGTTTCGCCCGCTGTTTTTGAAACCACCGGCCCCGATGCCATCGTCGATTGGGTGTTCGTCGAGCTGCGCAACCCGGCTGACCCTGCGGTGGTCGAGGCCACCCGCACCGCCCTGCTCCAGCGGGACGGCGACCTGGTGGACGTGGACGGCGTTTCCCCCCTGAAATTTCAGACGGTCGAACCCGGCGAGTACCACGTGGCCGTGCGCCACCGCAACCATCTCGGCATCATGTCCGCAGCGCCGTTCCAACTGTCGGAAGCGCCGCAAAACCTCGATTTCACCAACCCTGATTTCGCCACCTACGGCATGAACGCCAGGGTGCTGCTCGGCGACCGGATGGCCATGTGGGGCGGTGATGTCAACCACGATGGCGGCTGTGTTTACCAGGGGCCGGACAATGATGCCATGAAACTGTTCACCCGGGTGCTGTACGATTCGGACAACATCAATTTCGACTTGAATTTCATCAGCACCGGCTACGCCGAAACGGACGTGAACCTCGACGGGAAGACCGTCTATCAGGGCCCGAAAGAAGACCGGGGGATGCTGTTTTTCATCCTCGTTTCCTACTGGCAAAACTACTGCCCGAACGGGACGCATTGCGGGCTGGTGGAGCAGTTGCCGTGAGTTTTGAAGAAAACTTCCAAAAAAAAAATCAACCCCTCAAAAACTTCCAATTCCATGAAAATCAATTGTTTACAAAAAATTTATTTGTTGCTGATTTTCCTGCTGTTGGCAGCATGTTTCAATCTCAGCGCCCACAACGGCGTATTGGTCAGTGCCAAAATGTTTCTTAAAGGCGCCCTGAGCGGGAATGGCCTCATGCGTGACGACCTACGGTCAAAAGGCTTCCTGCCAAGCACGGAACCCTACTCCAATCTTGCCAATTTCCAATACTACGGCGATGGCGGTGGTGAGACGGTCAGCAACCCTGCCGTGTTCGAGGTCACCGGCCCCAATGCCATCGTGGACTGGGTGATTTTGGAGCTTCGCAGCCCGAACGCATTGACCACTCCAGTGGCCACCCACGCAGCCCTGCTCCAACGGGACGGCGACGTAGTGGGCGTGGACGGCGTGTCGCCCGTGCATTTCTTGACGGCAGCACCGGGGCAGTACCACGTTGTGGTACGCCACCGCAACCACCTTGGCGTGATGAGTGCCGAGGCGTTGAGCTTGTCCAACGTTCCTGTGGTGGTGGACTTTACCGACCCTGCCCTGTCACTGTACGGCACGAATCCATGCGCCAACAACGGCACGACAAGGTCCCTCTGGTTTGGGGATGTGAACCGGGATAAAAAAGTGAGCGTACAAGGGCCGGGCAATGATTTCCTATTGGTGTTCACCCATGTGTTGTACGCCCCAGGCAATACCAGCTTTTTATTGAACTTCATAGCCCAAGGGTATTCACAGGCAGATACGAACCTGGACGGGAACGTCATTTACATGGGGCCGAATAACGACCGTGCCAACTTTTACTATAATGTCATTGCTGCGAATTGCACATACCTCAATTGTTCCGTCGTGGAGCAAACTCCGTGATTGAAGCAATGGGATTTTAGAAAAAAAAAAGTTCTAACAGCGCTTGAAGCGCTGTTAGAACTATCGGTTAGAACTATCGTTCATCTCAAAACCACCACCTTCCCCACGCCCGCCCGTCCCGCTTTTTTCACCTGTAAAAATAGGTGCCCGACGGGATGCCTGCACAACGCTATCTACAACGTATCTGCCGACTTTTGAAAAATGATGCTGGCGAATTCGATTTTTCTTTAATTTAGCGGGCCATCAAACAGAGGTGAGAAGTGAGATGGTGAGGAAGTGAGGGTTCTCATCGTCTCACCTCTTGCTTCTCACTTCTAAAAACATACGGACATGAACTACAATCGCCGCAAATTTTTCCAGTATGCCGGGGCCGCAGCCGCAGGGGCCATCCTCCTGCCGCATTGGGCCTGCAAATCCGACGGTACCAAAGCCGACACCTCCACTGCCGCTGCCGACTCGACCGCCACTACCACTGCCACGCCGCCAAGCCTGGCGATGTACGGATGCCAACTTTACACCTTGCGCGACGTGTTGCCCGCCGACCCGAAGGGGGTGGTGACGCAACTTGCCGGCTACGGCTACAAGCAAGTCGAAAGCTACGAAGGGGACAAGGGCATGTTCTGGGGCATGACGAACACGGAGTTTAAAAAACTCATGGACGACCTTGGCATGACCATCGTGTCCAGCCACTGCGACACCAAAAAAGATTTTGAAAAGAAAGCTGCCCAGGCCGCCGAAATCGGCATGAAGTACCTCATCGCACCCTGGGTAGGCCCGCAGAAAAAAATGGACGACTGGAAAAAAATCGCTGCGGAATTCAACCGGCTGGGCGGCATTTGCCAGAAGGCAGGCATCCGTTTCGCCTACCACAACCACGGCTACTCATTCCAGGCACAGGAAGGCGTCGTCCCGCAGGATTTCCTGATGGAAAACACCGACCCCGCCCTGGTGGACTACGAAATGGACATCTACTGGGTGGTGACCGGCGGTGCCGACCCCATCGCCTACCTGCAAAAATACCCGAACCGCTTCCGCCTCTGCCACGTGAAGGACCGCCTGAAAAACGCTCCCGCCGAAGAGCAGGAAGCCTCTTGCGACCTCGGCACGGGCGGCATCGATTTTCCAAAAATACTGAAAGTGGCGCAGGACAACGGGATGCAGTACTACATCGTGGAGCAGGAGCGCTACGACAACTCCACACCGCTGAAAAGCGCCGAGGCCGATGCGGCTTACCTCAGCAAATTGGTGTTTTCCTGACGGTAAACGATTGACGATTGACGATTGACGGTGGACGGTTGGGGACTCAAAACTCCTCTGCCGTCCACCGTTTACCATTTTACCGTAAAAACCCTCGACACATTGAAGCCGAAATGTACCCCGCCGTTGGCCCAATCGCCCACCGTTTCGGTGATGAAGCCCTTCTCAATCATGGACGTGGAGTTGGTGAAATGTAGTTGAAAAACATGGCCCCCGGTTTCGATGTCGAAGCCGATGGACAGCGAATTGCGGTAGCCATCGGCGAGTTGGTTGGGCAGCACGTAAATGTACTCGGCGTTGATGGAGATGCGCTTGGTCAGCTTCTGCCGGACGGCTGCGCCGAGCGCCAGCACGTCGTTGCTTTCCGATTTGGTGCGAACGAGGTTGCGGTGTACCACCGTCGGGGACAGTTGCATGCTGAAACGGTCACTGAACTTCCGGCCCAACACCATCTGGAAAGTGTAGTAGAGCCGGGAACTGAAATAATTTTCCCGGTCGGGGTTGGCCCACGGAGTGGTTTTGATGGCCATGCCGGCAAAAACCGCCGCTGTGACGGGCATCGTCTTCGCCCCGGAGCTTTGCCGCAGGAATTTGTACTTCAAAAAACCGTCGTAAGTTTTCTCGTAGCTGCTGCGCCCGATGCCGACGGTCAGCCGGTTGGTGATGCCGTAATCGCCGCCGATGCGGATGGAGGCGGCATCCAGGCCGAACAGTTCCGAGAACCCGCCGTTTACGAAGCCGAAGCGGTGCGAAATCTTCACGTCCAGCACCCTGCCCGCCGTGCTTTCAATCGAGTGCAGGTTGATGACCCGGTCGGTTTTGAACGCTGCGGTGGCGTACTCGGTGACGGGTTCTTCCTCGCCGAGCAGCGAGAGCAGGTCGTCCTGCGCAGCAGCGAGCGGCGCAAAAAAGCAGATGGACAGCAATTGGAAAATCAGTTTTTTCATCGAAAAATATCAGGTCAAAAAAACGAAATTCCTCCCGGCCAGCAGTCGGGAGGAATTTTTTTAAATGATTGTAAATCAGCTTTTTAGCTGCTGCAAATCCGCCTTCACAACGACCTGCACCTCCTTGGCGATGTTGTCTTTCACCAGCGACGGAATCTCGATTTTGTAGTCGGCTACGGCGATGCTGAACTCGGAGGAGGTCGAAATCACACTACTTTTCACCACAAAAACAGCCGTTGTTTCCACCAGGTTGGTCACGCCGTGAAGGGTCATGTTGCCCTTCACTTTGGCCTTGTAGGTGCCGTCTTTGGCAAAGTTGACATCGGCCTTGTTCACGAGCGCACCCTTGAACGTGGCCTTCGGGAACTTGTCGCTTTCTAAGTAGTTTTCGTTGAAATGCTCCTGCATCAGCGCTTTTTCAAACTGGAAAGCCTTGATGAGCACCGCAAATTCGAGGTTGCCGGTCTCCGTGTCCACCACACTGGTGGCGGAGGTGTTGTGCGCTTCGATTTTTTCCACCACAGCACTGGAGTGGAAGGAAATTTTGCCTTCCCGGGTGAAGTATTTTTGCGCATGGAGGCCGTTGAGGGCAAAAACGAGGGCGATTAAACTGAACATGCTTTTTTTCATTGATTTAGATTTTGATGGTTGAGCATGGGCTGACTTTTTGGCAAAAACCGCCCTCGTCAGCAACTTTCAACTGACAACAGGGCACATCTTTCCAAATTGTCAGAAGCTGATGCTTGGTTTATAAGAAATTGAAAATGAGCTAATTAGCGAACCGACAGGTGCTATTTTTCCACGCACCTCGCCAACACCACGTCCATAAGGTAGCCGGTGCATTCGCCCTTGAGCGTCACCTGCTGGCCGTTGCTGAATTTCGTAGCCTGTCCTTTTTCTTTCAACTCGCAGATGACCCCGAACATCGGATCGCCGCTTTCCAAAACGACGGTCGGCTGGCCGGCTTCGTTGTTTTTTGTTTCCTTGATCACGCCGCTCACTTCGACGATTTTGCCGTTGTATTTCTGATTGGCTGCCCCCTCGTTGGCTTGGTACTCGGCAAACAGGTCGGTCGCCGTCACGGTGAAATCGGTTTTCAGGTCGTTCACTGATGGAACCGGTTTTTGCGAAAGATAGAACATGACCGCAACTGCGCCGAGGATGAAAACGGCGGTGATTATCAGGATTTTTTTCATTGTCAAAAGGTTTAAGTGATTGAAAATCAACGGTTTTGCCACTAATTCTGCAAAGCCCCCTCCGTAATCCACGTCTCGATTTTTGCGATGTCGCACTCCACCAACTGCGATTCGTTTTTCGGCATCGGCGAGTAGCCGGCGCTGTGCTTGATGGCCCCCAGCAACTGGCCGCTGTCCACGTATTTTTTCAGGTTGGCGTAGCCTTCGAGCGTGATGTTGCCGGTGTTGGTCGCTGCATCGTGGCACTTGTAGCATTTTCCCTGGATGATGGCGAGCACCGTCCCGCTGTAGGTCACGTTGGCGGTGCTGCATTCCAGCGACGGGTACAACTCCTCCTCCACATCGTAAAAGCAGGAACCAAATGTAGCCGAAATCCCTAAAACGCTGATTATCAGGTATTTTTTCATCAAAATTGTTTAACCTAAATTCCTGCCAACTCAGTTCTCCAATGCTCCGGCATCTATCCAGGCTTTGAAATGAGCAATGTTGCAATTGGGCAGTCTGTTGCCGCCCTGCGGCATTTTCGGAGACCCGTTTGCCCAGGAAATGGCACCGTACAACTTGCCATTTTGCGCCATTGTTTTCACGCCCTCGTAGGTTTCAAAACTGATGCCTCCCGACGGGTTCTCCCCGCTGTGGCAGCCCTTGCAGTGCGTGTTGATGACGGGTCTGATGGTTTGGGCGTAGCTCACATCGGTGGAGTCGCAGCCTCCGGTGTTGGGGTCGCAGGTCAGGTTTTTGGCACCCTGCTGTATCCATTTTTCAAGGGTGGCTATCTGGTCCTGGCTCAACGCGGTGGCGGGCGGTTGAGGCATCCGTTTGTCCGGGTTGTCTTCGGTAATCGCCTCGTACACCTTGCTGTCGTTGGGGTAAAATGGATTGATTTCTCCGGTGGCCATCACGTTGGCGTAGTTGTCGAGCACCACGCCCTTCTGCGCCGAGTCCGCATTGTGGCAGCCGGACTTGGCACAGTTGGAAATCAGGATGGGCAGCACCTGCGTTTCAAAATACACCACGTCGGGGTCGCAGGGCGTACCGTACGTGGTCGTGTCGATGGGGCCAGTGGTGTCAATCGGATTCCCGGTGGTGTCGATGGGCGGCGTGATGTCGTCGAACAACGCCTCGTGCTTGCACGAAGTGCCCAACGTGGCCATCTGCACCACGACGTACAGGCCTGCTACCAAAACCAGGGACTTCCTCCTTGAAACATTTGTTTTCATGGTTCAAAGGTAGGCCCTGCTTTGCGCTTGGGAAGCCAATCCTTTCCGAGCGGGCAAATTCAGGGGATGAACGGGGAAAGCAGGGGCGTCAGCAGATCAATCCATCGGCTGCAAATCCGGGCCAACGTAGCCCCGGCGGGCCTCCACCGACATCATCCGTTCCTTCGAGTAGTAGTCCGTCCAGATGTTGCGGTCGGCGAGGGATTCCTCAAAAACGAGGTCGTCGAGGGTCTCCTGGTCCCAGTGGGCCTTGCCGTTTTCGTCGGCGAACATCTCCCGGAGCGCCCAGAGCCAGAAGACCGTCATGGTTTCGTGGTAGCCGTTCTGGTCGTCGTTGACGCCGCCGACGGATTCGTTGTAGCGGAGCAGGCGCAGGCGCATTTCGGGCAGGGCATTTTCGCCGTAGCGGGCCAGCAGGTACAGGCCGGTGATGAGGTGGGCTTCGTGCGTCCACTCGGCCTTCGGGAGGGTGCAATCGGTGAAACCCTTCACGAGGTTTTCGGCATCGGCGAGCGCAAACAGGAAATTTTCGTCCTTCATTTTTTTAGCAGTGAGCGAGTGAACGAGTGAGAAGTGAGAGGGGTTTTCAGGATAAAATCGCCTTGACAATCCGCTCCATGCCGGGCTTGAAATTGTCGCCGTTGATGTCCACGTTGAGGCGGTCTTTCAGGTTGGCGACGATTTTGGGCAGGTCGTTTTTGAGCGACTGGTTGCGGGTGCGCTCGTTCTGCAAATCTTCGATGCCCAGGTTGTTGTCCACCCGGAACATGATTTCCTCCTTGAGTTTGGCGAGCCGCTCGTCGATGGCCACGATGGAAGTGCGTACGAAACTCATGTCGTAAAAATCGGACTGGACGACGCAGGCGATGAATTTTTTGTCGGCAATGCTTTCCCCGACCAGCGTGTTGATGGTCTCCATGCCCACCCATGCCGACAGCAGGCTGTTGGTAGAAACGAGCGAGAGGGTCACGTCGGCGTTGCGGATGCAGTTGTTGATGAACGTTTTGATGTCCTCGCCGGGCTTCATCGCCTCCGAGTCGATGGTCACTTTGATGCCTCTGCCTTCGAGGAAGGATTTGATTTGCCCGGCCACGGCCATGTCCTTGTGGTTGTAGGAAATGAAAACTGTTTTGGCGCCACCGCTCGAACTGCCGCCAGTTGCAGTGCTGCCGGTACCGGTTTGGTTGGGCATTTTTTCCGCTGCCAGTATCAGGTTGTTCACGATTTGGTTTTGGCTGAGCCGAGCAAAATCCGGTGAAATGATGCCGTTGATGATGTCCTTCTGCAAGCGGTTCCATTGCCCGGCCAGGTTGAGGATGGTGTTGTCGTTTGGCATTGCCTGGCGAAGGGCTTTGATGGCCTGCGCAATTTCACCTTCGGTAATCAGGTCGAGGATTTCTTGTTTTGTCATGATTTGAAATTTGAAGGCCGGAGGGTTGCACTTCCGGCACAAGGTTGAGGATTCGTGCCAAAAGTAGAAATGAAAAACGGAAATTACGAAGTAAGAAAAAATTCTACTTTCGCTTTCTGTCCGGCAAATTCAAAAACGATGTCCGAAAAAAAGAAATTCTACGTGGTGTGGCAAGGTATGAACCCCGGCGTGTACGACAGTTGGGACCAATGTCAACTGCAAATCAAGGGCTACCCGCAGGCGAAATATAAAAGTTTCGGGAGCAGGGAGGAGGCGGAAGCTGCCTTCCAGGGCAATTTCTCGCAGCACATCCAGTTCAAATCGCCAACAAAGTCCCCCTCAAACCCCCAACCCCCCAAACCCTCAAGCACTTCCATCCTCTGGGACAGTATTTGCGTGGATGCGGCGTGCAGCGGCAACCCCGGCGTGTTGGAGTACCAGGGCGTGGACTCGAAAACCCGGATGCAGGTTTTTCACCAAAAATTCCCGCTCGGCACCAACAACATCGGCGAGTTCCTGGCCATCGTGCATGCCCTCGCCATGTTTCACAAGTCGGGCAAAGGCACGCCCATTTACACCGACTCCCGCAATGCCATGCTTTGGGTAAAACAAAAAACCTGCAAGACCAAGCTCGTGCGGAACGCCAAAACCGAAAACCTCCATCAGGTCATCGCACGGGCCGAAAACTGGCTCAAAACGCACACGTACAAAAACCCCGTCCTGAAATGGGAAACCGAAGCCTGGGGCGAGATTCCGGCTGATTTTGGACGCAAGTGAGAGCTTGAGTGCTTGAGTGTTTGAGGACGTGAGAGCCTTCGGTTTCCATACTCAAACCCTCAAGCACTCAAACTCTCAAACTCGTAGCACATGAACCTCTTCGGACGACTTTTCGGCACCAATGACCTGCCACAGCAGCCTGCCATCCGCTTTGGCCGCTTCACCGACAACTACCGCACGGCGGTGCAGGAGGAGGCGTTCGATGCCGCAGTGCGGGATTTTCACAAGGGGAAATACTTAGCTGCCTACGTCTCGTTTTTCAACTATTTGCTGGATGAGGAGGAGCAAAACGTGCAGGTTTGGGAGGAAAAAAGCGAGTTGCGCTTCGAGTTTTTTCAGGGTTCCAAAAAAATCACCGGCTTCGCCAACGAAAAAAAACTCTTCGCCCAGGCCAAAATCGCCAGGGTGCGCACCCTGCAATCCAGCTTCATGCGACGGCTGCTGGATGGCAATTTTGAACTCAAGTACAGCCGCTACGCCCTCACCCCTGCCAACGAAATCGCCATCGTCTTCGACACGTACACCACCGACGGTTCGCCGTACAAACTCTACGCAGCCTTGAAGGAACTCGCTGCCCATGCCGACAAGCACGACGACCTGCTCCTCGATGAGTTCGAGTCGCTGGACGTGGCGGATTTTCATGTGCGGCGGGAACTGCCCGACTGGGAGAAGGAAGTGAAACACGGCTACATCCAGCATGAAATCGAGGCGGTTTTTCAGGAAATCGACAGCGGAAAAATCAACCCCGACCAGTACCCGGTGGCCATCACCTACCTGCTGCTCCTCCTCTGCTACAAGCTCGACTACCTCACCAAGCCGGAGGGCTACCTGATGGAGGCGCTGGAACGGATACACCGCCTCGCCTTCGCCCAGGACGGCAAAAATGCGGCGCAAAAAAACGGGTTGCTCCGCAAGGAATTTCAAAAAATCCTCGAACGTCCAAAGGAGAAATTGTTCAAGGAAATGTACGAGGTGAGCACCACGTTCGGCATCACCGGCCCCATCGACCACTCGAAATTGGCCATCCTCATTGACCAGGAATTGCCCAACATGAAGTGGTACCACGAGCACGGCCACGAAAAAATCGCACTGGCCATCCCTGGCTTCATCGTCGGGCGGTCGCTGTTCAACTTCGCCCTGCCGAAGCCCGACAAGGATTTTTTTCACCTGCTGACGCAAATCATGGAGGACGGTTACTTCCGGGAACTGGGCTTCAATTCGTTTTTTGAAAACGGCGTTTTCGACGAAAAAGGCATCCGGCAGGCCATCCGCCAAATCGTGGACGGGCACAAACATTCCTATCCCCGCCTTGAACCCGATGTGAAAAAATTGGTTTTCCAATCGATGCCTGCGTTCGCCGAATCGTACCTGTGGATGGTGAGGGGGCTGGACTTGGCGAAAGTGTAATTGATTGACTGTCAGATTTTTTATGGTTACGGAAATAATTTACGACATCCTCAAAGGCGTGTGCGACCCGGAAATCCCCGTGCTCACCGTGCTGGATTTGGGAATTGTGCGGGAGGTGAAATTGGCAGCCGACGGGCAGGTGGAAGTGGTCATCACGCCGACCTACACGGGCTGCCCCGCCATGCACACCATCGAAATCAACATCCGGGCGGCCTTGCAGGAGCAAGGTTTCGACGATGTGAAAATCACCACCGTCCTCAGCCCCGCCTGGACGACGGACTGGCTCACCGAGTCCGGCAAGGTCAAACTCAAAGCCTACGGCATCGCTCCGCCGGTCGGTTCCTCCGACAAAAATTCGTTGCTGGGTGAAAAAACGGCCATCGAGTGCCCCCGCTGCGGCTCCCTGAACACGAAAATGGTGAGTCAATTCGGCTCCACTGCCTGCAAGTCCCTCCACCAATGCCGGGAGTGCTTAGAGCCGTTTGATTATTTCAAATGCCACTGATTAATTGAAAATTGAAAATGGAGAATTGAGAATGAACCACACCATTTTCAATTTTCAATTCTCCATTATCCATTGAATTTGTACCCCACTCCTCTCACGGAGTGAAAAAACACCGGGTTGCGCTGGTCTTCCTCGAAATATTTTCGGAACGAAAGGATGAAATTGTCGATGGTGCGGGTGGAGGGGTACACATCGTAGCCCCAGACGGATTGCAGGATTTGGTTGCGTGACACCACCTCGTTTTTGCGGTCGATGAGCATTTTGAGCAGCATCGCCTCTTTTTTCGTCAACATGAACGGGCCGTCGTTGCCCTCTGCCTCGAAGGTGCGGAAGTTCACTTTGTTTTTTCCGAACTGGTAAATTTCCGGCGTGTTTTCCACCGCCTTGCTGGTGCGGCGGATGAGGTTGCTCACCCGCAGCAGCAGTTCTTCGAGGTGAAACGGTTTGGTCAGATAGTCGTCGGCACCCCGTTTCAGCCCGGTGATGCGGTCGTTCGAGCCGTCCTTGGCGGTGAGGAAAATGATGGGCACCTCCATGTCCGTCAGCCGGATCTGCTCGCAAATCTGGAAGCCGTTGATTTCCGGCAGCATCACATCGAGGAGGATGAGGTCGAAATGTTGCTCCCTGAAAAACTTCAACGCATCCCAGCCCTTGCCGGTGGCCACCACCTCGTAGTCCTCCATTTCGAGGTTCAGTTTCACCACGTCCCGGATGTTTTCTTCGTCTTCAACCAATAAAATTCTCATGTTTTACGGTGGACGGTGGACGATGGACGGTGGACGGTGGCAATGATTGCTCCGTCCATCGTCAACCGTCCACCGTAAAAGTTATTTTAAAAACTGTTCCTTTCGGCTGATTATCAAGCACTTGTATGCGGCCGTTGTGGGCTTTCACAATCTGCTGGACGATGTACAAACCAAGGCCGGTGCCTTTTGTTTGCCGGGTTTCCTCGCTGCCGATGCGGTAGAATTTGTCAAAAATACGTTTCTTCTCGGAGTCAGGGATACCGGTGCCTTTGTCGGCGAACTCCATCACCACCGTTTTTTCGGAGGAAGAGAGCCGTACTTCGATTTCAGGCGGGCCGTCGGCGTACTTGATGGCGTTTTCGAGCAGGTTGTTGGCGATGGAGATGATACCCTGCTTGTCCAATTTCACCGTCGGGAAATCATCGTTTTTTTCGAGGGCAATGGTCGCTTCGGGGTGGCGGTCGGCAAGTTTTGCCATCAAATCTTCGAGCAGCTCTGCGAGGTTTAGTTGCTCAAAATGAGGCTGGTACGCTGTTTCCAGCTTGGCAGATAGCAGCAGGTTTTCCACCAGTTCGTACAGGCGCTCGTTCTCTTTGAGGGCGCTGGTGGCAAGCTGGTTGGCCTTGTCTTTGGGCAGTTCCCGGCGCAGCAGCGTCTCCAGCACGAGCCGGATGGAAGCGATGGGCGACTTCAGTTCGTGGGTGATGGACAACAGGAAATTCCGGCGCTGCTGGTTGGCCCTCACTTCCCGGAAGTAGGCTTGGTTGATGAACCAAACCCCCGTCAACAGCGTGATGACAAACACGCAGGCTTCGCCGAAAATCATCCGCTCCTGCCGCTTGTATTTCGTCAAAAGCTCTTGATAATCAGCCATTTGCTCAAATTCTCCGTCATTTTTTACCAGGCCCTCCGCTATCATCCTGATTTCCATCAGGTCTCGTTTGGCGTAAAACGCATCCTTGTTTTTGGTAAAAAGCAACAGCGACCACCACGCAAAAGCCATCAGCATGTAGGCCATGATGATGTACGAAAGCAGGCGAAGACGAAGGTTGGACATAGCGATGGATGGTAGATTTTTTGGTGCGGATTGTAAATCTCCTCAATTTTTTCAACGTAAAAAGCCCCATGAGTCCACCCAAGGGGCTTTTTACCTTAAAATTACTTTCGCTCGAAGGGGCGTTTTTTTAATCTTCCACTTCCACGGCAACAGCTTCGATTGCTTCGAGGATGTGGGAGTCCACGAGAATGCGGCCGCAATGCTCGCAGGCCATGATTTTCTTGCGCATCCCGATTTCGAGTTGCAACTGGGGCGGCACCTGGTTGAAGCAGCCCCCGCAGGCATCCCGCAGGATGGTAACGACGGCAAGGCCATTGCGGTACGAACCCCTGATTTTGCTGTATGCTTTGAGCAGGCGCTCCTCGATTTTCTTGCGGGCCTTGTCGCTCTTTTTGCGGAGTTTTTCTTCTTCCTTCTCCGTCTTTTCCTGGATGGCCTGAAGCTCTACCCGCTTGCGTTCGAGGTCGGCTTTTTTGCCTTCGAAGCGCTCTTCGGTGGCGCTCAGTGTGCCGGCTTTGGCCTCCACATTGACCTTGACTTCCCGGATTTTTTTCTCCGAAAGCTGGATGTCGAGGCGTTGCATCTCCAATTCTTTGGTGAGGGCCTCGTATTCCCGGTTGTTTTTTACGTTTTCGAGCTGCTTTTCGTAGCGGATGATCAATGCCTTTGCCTCGGCAATATTCGATTCGTAGCGTCCTACTTCACCCTCCAGGTCTTCCATGTTCTCCTGCAAACGGCGGAAACGGGTTTCGAGACCTGCGATTTCGTCTTCGAGGTCACGCACCTCCATCGGCAGTTCGCCTTTCAGGATTTCGAGTTCACTGATTTGAGAATCAATGAGTTGCAGTTCGTACAGGCTTTTGAGTTTTTCCTCGACGGTCAGTTCTGCCATGTTATTTCGATGGTTGTTGATTGATGGCTGTTGGTTGTCAGGTTGAAAAACAAGGGGCAAACAACGGCCAACCATTAAATATAAAATACAGGATTGGTACTCACATTTGTTTTGAGGGGCGCAAAAGTAGAAAATTTTTCAGAGATAATTTCGTGCAATAAATCAATTGTAAACTGCTCACTTTCAAAGTGCCCGATGTCGGCGATGACGAGGTGCCCGTCCGCATCGAAAAACTCGTGGTATTTGAAGTCGCCGGTGATGTAAACGTCCGCTTTTTGGGCGATGGCGGCAGGCAGGAGGAAGCTGCCGGCACCCCCGCAGAGGGCCACCGTTTTCACCGGCCTGCCGAGCAGGCGGGTGTGACGGATGCACCCGGCCAGCATGGTTGATTTCAGGTTGTTCAAAAAATCAGTTTCGTTCATGGCCATCGGCAACTCACCGATGAGGCCGGCACCGATTTCAAGGCTGTTGGTTTCGGGTTTCGGGGAGAGGATGAGGGTGTGCAGCAGGCCCAGTTTTTCGGCAATTTTGGAGTTTACCCCCCGATGGAAAACATTGTCGAGGTTGGTGTGGATGGCGTAAATGGCCACGTCGTTTTTGATGGCTTTGATGACGGTGCGCTCCACGTAGGTGCGCCCGTTGAGGCGTTTTAGTCCTTTGAAAACGATGGGATGGTGTGCCACCACGAGGTTGCATCCCCGCTCGATGGCCTCGTTGATAATTACTTCGGTCGCATCGAGGCTGCAAAGTATGCCCGTCACCTCGGCATCCGCATCGCCAGTGATGAGGCCCGCATTGTCGTAGCCCTCCTGGTACTGCGGTGGGGCGATGGATTCGAGGTGGGCGATGATTTCCTTGATTTTGGGCATGTTGATTAGCATTTACGCCGACAAAGGTACACCCGCTGGCAAAATTTTGTTTCAAAGGCGCTCCGTCCATTTGCTTTGAAACAAAAATCCCTACCTTCCCATCCTCAACCATTTCACGAACTAAAATCTGCACTTATGAAAAAAACACTACTCATCGCATTCCTTTCGCTGGCTTTTGTAGCGGCCTACGGCCAACGAACACCGGTTACGTTAAAAAACGGTGGCAAAACAACCGCTCCCATGCTCCGGGGCCAGCACCCCGGCGGGCAGCAACTCCAACCTGCCGTGCCGCCCGCAGTGGGCTTCCGGGTGTTTGAGCAGGAAATCGGCACTACTAATTTTGACATCCAAACCCTCGCCTCCCTGGGCCGCCGCATCGGTGAGCCGGGCAACGGCACCATTGGCGCAACCTGGCAGATGGCCTTTGAACCACAGCCGGGCTTTGCGGATCGTGGCACTGGCTACAACCAGTACGACGGCAGCAGTTGGGGACCAAACCCGACCGACCAGGTTGAAAGTAGCCGCTCTGGTTATCCTTCTTACACCGTCACTGAAGATGGAACGGAAGTCATTATTTCGCATAAGGCACTCCCGGCGGGTTGGCAACTCATAGCCTACACGAAAGCCTTCGGTGAAACCACCTGGTCAGAACACATCCTGCCTTCCAACGTGCCCAATGGCAATGTTTGGGCTAAAATCGCCGCTGGCGGCCCCGACGGCAACACGCTGCACGTGCTTGGCATCAGCCTGAACCCCTCCTTTGGTGGTGTAGTTTACAACGGCATGGTCAATCATCCGCTCTACTGGCGTTCCACCGACGGCGGAGAAACTTGGGACAAGCAGGATGTGATACTTCCAGGAGTAGATAGTTCGCTCTACCTGAGCGTGGGTTCAGAAAACTACACCATCGAGGCGAACGGAGAAACAGTCGCAATTGCCATACTTCCCTTGTTTGGCGATATTCTGGTTTTGAAATCGGAGAACAATGGCGATTCCTGGGAAAAGAAAACGGTGTACGATTTTCCTTTGGATAAATGGAACGGCGAGCCATTTACGGCTGCCGACCTGCCAGCCGACCCAAATGCGCCTGACTCGCTTTACACGTACAGTACCGACGGCTCCGGTTCGTTGGTGATTGACGACAACGGCATCGTCCACTTGTTTTTTGCAGAACTGTATGCTACCGGTAACCCTGTGGATACGGGTATTTACCTTAACCTTGGCACCAATGGCATTGCCTACTGGAACGATGCAACGGAGATGCTTACCACGATCACCGGAGCCGCTGATTGGGATGGAGACGGCGTGATTACTCTTGCAGGCGATATTGGTCAATATCGCTACAATAATTCGGGGCTTGCGAGCTTTCCGGTGGCCACCATCGATGCAGACGGCAATATTTACCTCATTTACATGGCGTTCCACGAGGAATTTGTCAGTTCCGATGACCAGACGTACCGCCACATTTTCATCGTAAAATCAGAAGATGGCGGCGAAACCTGGTCGGCTCCCTACGACCTTGTCAATGAAGATATTACCGAGGTGCCGGAGTTCGTGGAGGCGGCCTACCCGTCCATACCGCCCCGCACGGGCGATGCGATTCAGATCATCTACCAACAGGACTACGTGCCGGGGTTGACGCCAGCGAACACTGACGTACCTGACCAGTACATCATGCACGTGGCACTGGACAAGGCCACGTTTGGTGTCTTTTCAGCCGCCGTGGAAACAACGATACGACCAGAGGTAGTTGCGTTGTCGCCAAACCCTGCCGGGGAAGTGGTTAACGTCGATTTCGAGTTGATGCAACCGGCCAGTGTGCAATTGGAATTGCTCAATTTGCTGGGAGAAAAAATGCAGTTGAAAAGAATTGGAAACCTGCCGCAGGGTCAACATCGGGTTTCTTTTGAACTTGAAGGAGTACCTGCCGGGATGTATGTTTTGAAGTTTGAAGCAGGCGACAAGGTCGAGTCACACAAGTTGGTGGTTCGTTGACCCGCGCCGTTCCTGAAAAAAACGGAAGGGCATCAAGTAGCTACTTGATGCCCTTCCGTTTTTTTGAAATAAAAAAGCGCAACAAGTTCAACATCAACTCGTTGCGCTTCTGTGGGTACCCGCGACTGGATTTGAACCAGCACATCCTTGCGGACACTACCCCCTCAAAGTAGCGCGTCTACCAATTTCGCCACACGGGTATTTTGCATTTGAAAAACCGAAAACTTTACTTAAAAAAGCGGGGCAAAGATAAAGCAAATCTGAAAGTTTGGTTTCAAAAAAATATTTTTTGAAAAAAAATGGAATAAGTTTGAATATTAAATATTAAATTTTCTTATGTTTGCAGCGTCATTGTTCTGAACACACATCTCACCGATAGCCATTGCGTCTTTTGATAGGAAACTGATACTATTTTTTTAATCCAGAACATATACAATCATGGAACACTCTGTCACACTGTTGGGCCTCGCAGCCTTGGCATTCGGTCTATTACTTTTCACCGTTGGGTCGTCTCATACGGCCCGCTCATCAGAATCCTTAGAAGATAGCAATTCATCTTCATTCTCACGGAACCGTCATTCAACCGATTACAAGTCTTCCCGCAAAGAAATTCCATCAGGGCAATTGCTCTGATGGGTTTTCTGTTGCCGTACTGCTTGCTGCGCAAAATTTTTGCGGGGAGGGGTTGGCATGATTTTTACATGAAAATTATTTTAATTTATAAACCCGTGAACATGAATGTACTCCCCACACTATTTGTTTTTATTTTCCTGACTTTTGGCTCCCTTGTCTTCGGCCAGGAAACTGCCTCTCTGGAATCCGGGAACAGCGTCTTTGCTCCCGTCGGCAAGCCAGAAAAAAAGGCAGCACCTGCTTCGGCTGCCAATCGTTTCCACAAGAAGTTCCCGCAGCTTTTCAACGGCATGGCTATCGAAATCGCCGCCTCCACCTATCCATTGGATCGGGCCAATCCTGCTTTCAGACAGTTTGGGAACGTTTTCTACGAAAAATTGCAGGAGGGCGGCTACTCGTACCTGATCATGGCCAACTTCTCCTCGAAAGCGGCGGCACTGCATTTCGTGGAATCCGTTGTAAAGCCCAAGACGGAAGGTGCCAGGCTTTTTGAATACAAAGACGGAATCCGCAAGGTCATACGGGAATAAACACCCTGTGGCTCTGCTCTCAAATAGTAGTTTTCTTTTCTTGAGACCATGTTC
>JACRAN010000058.1 GCA_016234735.1 Bacteroidota bacterium
GCATTTTTTCCAAAGCCGTTTCAACAAACTATGGGCTGGCCCTGTTTTTCGGATTGGTTCATGGCATGGGCTTCGCCAATTTTTTCCGCTCGCTGATGGGCGACGAAGGGAGCATCGTCACGCCACTTTTTGCGTTCAACGTGGGCATCGAACTGGGGCAACTGATGATTGTGGGCGTGTTTTTTGGCTTGTATTTTTTGCTGGCGCAATGGCTCAAAATGCAGCACCGGGACTGGAATTTGTTCATCTCCGGCCTGGGTGCAGGCGGGGCATTGGTGCTGATTTTGCAAAATCTGTTTGCGTGATGGATGGGGCACGGATTGAACGGATTGGACACGGATTTGAAGTGATAAAATCCGTGTCTAATCCGTTCAATCCGTATCCCATCAAGTCAACAACACAACATGCTGATAATCAAATTTTTAGTTTCGTTCTTGTTGCCGTTCTGGAGCATTTCGCCCGCCGACCACGACTTCAAAATGAGCGTCTGCGAGGTCATCTACTCTGCCGAGAGCGAGTCGTTCGAGGTGAAGTTCTACCTGTTCACCGACGACCTCACGGCGGCCCTCGCCGGCGACCCAAATGCTGCGCTGCCGGCACGGGAAACCATCAGCAACTACATCCTGAAACACTTTGACTTGACGGTGAACGGCGGTCGCCAGGCCCTGAGTTTTGAGTCCATCCGGCAGAAAAACGACCAGGTGCTCGTGCAGTTCACCACTCCAAAAGTGGCAGCCAAAAGCATCTCGAAAATGACGGTGAAAAACTCCGTGTTCACCGAGAAGTTCCGGGACCAGACGAACATGGTGTACGTTATTTTCCCTGGGAAACCGAAGCTGACGCAGGTGCTGGATGCCGGGGATACGGAGGGGGAGTTTGTGTTTTAAGCATGTTCCTCGAATATTTGTAAGTTTGTAAAAAATAGCAAGCAATGCAATCAATCGAAGTAGCAAAAGGCGTAGAAATCGGATTTAGCGACTTGGTAAAGAGCCTGCGCAAGTTGGACACCGGCAGCTTAGAAAAGCTCGCAGGTGAGATAGGGAAGGTAGTGGCATTGCGCAAACAACCAACAAAAGCAGAGCGTGAAGCACAATTGGTGAAGGAGATAAAAAAGAAAATTCCAGCCTCGATTTTGAAGTACGAAAAATCTTTGATGACAAAACTCCATAATGACACCATTACAAAAAAAGAGAAGGAAGACTTGGGCGTTACCATCAATTACCTGGAAAACTTAGCGGCGGAACGGCTGGCTTTATTAGCAGAACTTGCAAAATTGAGAAATGAAAGTTTTGACAAAGTCTGTGCTGAATTTATCAAGCCTAAGCTATGAGCAGGCACAAGTTTTCCGAAAAAGAAAAGGTTGCGGTGGTCAGTCGGGCAAACCGACTATGTGAATATTGCAAACACCCTTTGGATTATTCTCATACCTCCTTTGTCTTAGAACACATCTTCCCAATTGCAAAAGGTGGCCGACACGAACTTGACAACCTTGCATTGGCATGTGACGGCTGTAATTCAAAGAAATGGATGCACACACAAAACCGTGACCCGTTGACTGGTATAATCGTGCCCCTCTTTCATCCCAGAGATGATGATTGGGACGAACACTTCTTTTGGAGTGAAGATTTGTCAACAATCCAGGGGAGTACCCCGATAGGGCGAGCAACGGTAGAACTGTTGATGATGAACCGGGATGGCATAGTTAATCTGAGAAAAATGTTGATAGCAACTGGTACACACCCCGCACAAAACAAAATCACCTAACATGAAATACATTTTTTTCCTCCTCACATTCCTCTTTTTCGCTGACGAAACCACTGCCCAAAACACTTCCAACCACGCCAACAAGTTCGAGCAACTCGGCCCCGATTTGCCCGACCCGACACCCTACCGGGGCGTGGACGGCGCGCCCGGCCCGGAGTACTGGCAGCAGCGCTGCGACTACGACATCGCCTGCACCCTCGACGTGGAAAACCAGCGCCTGAGCGGTGAGGAACTCATCACCTACCACAACCAGTCGCCGCACACGCTGACCTACCTCTGGCTGCAACTCGATGAAAACCAGCACGTTGGCCACAACGACATGCACCATTTCAACGGCAGCACAGTGGAGCAGGTGATGGACGAGCGGGCGCTCTACATGATGGAACAATGGAAAGACCTGACCGAATACGGCCACAACATCGAGGCGGTGACCGATGCCAATGGTTCGCCGTTGGAATTCACCATCAACCAGACGATGATGCGGGTGGATTTGCCTGTGAAGTTGAAACCAGGCGAAACCTACCCGTTCCGGGTGAAGTGGAACTACAAACTCGTGAACAGAATCAAAGGCCCCTGGGGGCGGGGCGGCTACGAGTATTTTGAAAAAGACGACAACTACATTTTCACGATAAGCCAATGGTATCCCAGGCTCTGCGTGTACAGCGACGTGACGGGCTGGCAAAACAAGCAGTTCACCGGGCGGGGCGAGTTTGCCCTTACCTTCGGCAATTTCAACGTAAAAATGACCCTGCCCGAAGACTACATGATCGGCTCGACGGGCGAGTGCCAGAACTACGACAAGCTGCTCACGCCCACCCAACTCAAGCGCTGGAAGCAGGCGCAAACGGCCACCGACCCCGTCGAAATCGTGACGCTCGACGAGGCCAAAAAGAACGAACAAAGCACCAAAACCAAAAAGACGAAAACCTGGGTTTACAAAGCTGAAAACGTGCGGGACTTCGCCTGGGGCGCCAGCCGGAAGTTCGTCTGGGATGCCATGCCACACTACAACGCCGACGGCAAACACGTGATGTGCATGAGCTACTACCCGAAGGAATCCTACCCGATTTACAGCAGATATTCCACGAGGGTGGTGGCGCATACGCTGAAAACCTACTCGAACTATTCCATCCCCTACCCCTACCCGGTGGCCATTTCGGTGGAGGCATCGAGCGGCATGGAGTACCCGATGATTTGCTTCAATTTTGGCCGGGCCGAGGAGGACGGCACCTACACCGAGGGGGCCAAACTCGGTGCCATCGGCGTCATCATCCACGAGGTGGGGCACAACTATTTCCCCATGATCATCAACAGCGACGAGCGGCAGTGGTCGTGGATGGACGAGGGGTTGAACACCTTCGTGCAGACGCTGGCACAGGCCGAATTCGACAACAACTGGAACCTGCGACGTGGCCCCGCCAATACCATCACCGGGTACATGGCTTCGCCGAAAAACCAGCTTGAACCCATCATGACCAACAGCGACAACATCGTCGAATTTGGCTCGAACGCCTACGCCAAACCCGCCGCCGGGCTGAACATCCTGCGGGAAACCATCATGGGGCGGGAGCTTTTCGACTACGCCTTCAAGGAATATTGCCAACGCTGGGCCTTCAAGCACCCCACTCCCGCCGACTTTTTCCGCACGATGGAAGATGCCAGCGGCGTGGACCTCGACTGGTTCTGGCGGGGCTGGTTTTTTGGCATTGATGCGGTGGACATTTCGATGGACAGCATCGCCTGGCTGAAGGTCGATTTGAACACCGACCCGGAGCAAAAAACGGTGGTGAACACGGAAAAAAAGGAAGTGCCCTTCCAGGATATTTCAAAAATACGCAACCGGGAGTCGGGCATGGCCTTTGCCGTGGAGGCCGACCCCGACCTCGTTGATTTTTACACCACCTACCGCCCCTGGCTCACCGCCGACTCCGTGCAGACCAGCAAAGTTTACCTCCACGACGAGCTTTTTACGAAGGAAGAAAAAGCGGAAAAGTTTGGCAAAAAGAACTACTACGAACTGAGGTTCACCAACCGGGGCGGCCTCGTGATGCCCATCATCCTCGAGTGGACGTTCGAGGATGGCACGACGGAAATCGAGCGCATCCCCGCCGAAATCTGGCGGAAAAACGAGAACAACGTCACGAAGGTTTTTGTAAAAGATTTGGCCGTCAAATCGGTCAAACTCGACCCCTACCGGGAGACGGCGGACATCGACGAAAAGAACAACTCGAAGCCGGTACCGGCACAGCCACAACTCATCCAGGTGTACAAAAAGAACCGGGAGGAGCAGAAGCCGAACCCGATGCAGCGGGCGAAGGTGAAGCCGTGACTGGGATATTTGGATATTGAGATATTGAGTGATTCGACACTTCCAAAATATCCCAATATCTCATCACAACTAACTAAGATGCCTCTAAAATTCACCGTCACACCCCTCGTTTTCATGGCCTGGCTGCTGTACATGCCCGGCGCTTTTTGCCAAACCCAAAACGGCTGGGAACTGTTCGACCAAGTAGAGTTCGGTAAAAAATTCTTCAAGGACTACGGTATGTTCCTGCCCTGGCCGAAGTTCGACGACAACATCCGCTCGTGGCAGGGCAAGGAAATCATGCTCAGTGGCTACATCATCCCCACCGCCGATGCCTCCGGCTACGAGGGGTTGATTTTGTCGAAATACACGTACAGCATGTGTTTTTTCTGCGGCAAAGCGGGCATGGGCACCGTGGCCGAGGTCATCCCAAAAAAAGCCATGAAGGATTTCAGAATCGACAAACCGTATGTGTTCAAAGGCAGGCTCAAACTCAACGAAACTGACCCCGACCACCTCGTTTTCATCCTCACAGAGGCAGAGTTGATGGATTTGTAGCGGGCGAGGCAACTCGTCCCCGCTTCCTGACTTCACCAATTGCCGCAAGTTTGTAATTTGCGCCGCTCAGGCAATTAGGCCGTTATTGAAACAGAAAAACCGAATCGAAAAAATCATGCTTCAACCACCCATCTTCAGGCTCGGCATCGTCATGGCAGGTGCCGTATCGGCGGGCGCTTACACCGCTGGTGTCATGGATTACCTTTTTGAAACCCTCGAACTCTGGGAACAAAAAAAGCGCATCAACCGGCGCATCCTCCTTGAGTGTGGCGACGACTGGGAAGCCGCCAAAAAGCACGAGGACTTCGACCCGAGCATCCCCATGCACCAGGTGGTGCTGGAAGCACTGGCGGGCGCTTCGGCTGGCGGTATGACTGCCGGAATCACGGCGCTTTCGATGTTCGAGGGATTCCATTTTTACCAGGAAGATTCGCCCGACAAGAACGCCTCCAACCGCCTGTACGCCTCCTGGGTCAACCTGAACGACCAGCCGGGCAGCCCGACTTTCGAGCAAATGTTGGACACGACAGACATTGACGAGGACGGCACGGTGAGTTCCCTCCTGAATTCCAAGCCCATTGACATCATTGCGGACCAGCTCGACAATATCAAGGTCAACCAGCAATTGGACGACCTCGGCTACGTGTCGCCCGACCTGAACCTTATCCTGACGCTTTGCAGCCTGCGGGGCATCCCGATTGACATCAGTTTCAATACCCGAACCGTGGAGTTGCCGACGAAGGAAGAGTCCACGAAAATGGTCGTTCCCAAAACGGAAATTGCTCCAACCACACCGGCGCACCGCATGTTCCTGCACAAGGGCGTGGGGCAGTTCTCTTTTTTCAAGGGTACGGCCAGGCAGTTGGAGGAACATGTGCTGCCCATTGACCTTGCTGTTCCCGAGCACCGCCGAATGATTATCGAAGTGGCGAAAGCGACGGGTGCTTTCCCCATGGGCTTGAAGCACCGGGTGCTGGAAATGCCCGATGGGCGTTATGTCTCGGCGCAGGTGCGCAGGTTGTTCGGCATGGAGCGGCAGGATCGGTTCAAGGTGCCGGTGGACCTCGACAGACCCTTCCGGTTCGTGGCGGTGGACGGTGGCGCCATCAACAACGAACCCATCGGCGAGGTGGACAATATCCTCGAAGACCTGTTTGACCAGGATTGCAAGAACGGCATCGCCACGGAAGCCCATAAAAACTTCGGCATCATTATGATTGACCCCTTCCCCGATTTTGAATCGCCGGAGGAAGTGGAAAGCAAGGAATCATTGACGACCATTCCGGGCAAGCTGCTCGGTGCGCTGCGCAGGCAGGCGATGCTCAAGGAGGGCGATATCCGCAGGGGATTCCGAGGGGTGGATTATACACGGGGGCTGATTTTTCCCCGCAAGAAAAATGCGAACGGGGAGGGCTACCGCAAATTTGCCATTGCCTGCGCCTCGCTCGACGGTTTCGGGGGCTTTTTGAGCCGGGAATTCCGGGAGCACGATTTCCTCCTCGGTCGGCGCAACTGCCAGTCCTTTCTCCGCAAGTTCTTCACCGTGCCGGAAACCAGCCCCATCCTCGGCGATTGGACGCCGGAGATGCGGGAACGTTGCGCCGTGCAGTACGGGGCGGTGGAGGGTTATTTTTTCCCCATTATCCCCGACGTGCGCGGCTGGGGCATCGAAAACGACCCGACCACGCTGCAAGCCCCCCCCGATGTGAGCATCTCGGCGGCTGAGGTCTGCAAATTTTTTCCTGCCCTGAAGCGCCGCACGGAAAAAGTGATGCGGTTTTATTTCAACCCCCCCGCCATGCTTTATCGCAAAAAAGCGGAAAAGAACAAAGTGGAAAAAGACTGGGACATCAGCCGGATGATAAACC
>JACRAN010000069.1 GCA_016234735.1 Bacteroidota bacterium
CAACACTCGCACAACTCGCTGAAATCCAGCATGCTACGACCTGGTGGGCCGACACCCAGTTCTTCACGCCCACCTCGGAGGTGGACGGTTGCCGCTTCCAAATTTCCCCCAACCCGGTGCAGGATTTCCTGAATGTTGCATGGGAAGATTGTACCCTTGCTCCGCAAAAGTTTACCCTGCTGGACGTTGCGGGCCGCACGGTGCAGACGGCGGAAGCGGATGGCCCGGATGCCCGCTTCGACGTTCGTGGGCTGGCAAACGGGGTGTATTTTTTGAAAATGGAAAGCCCGGCGGGCAGCTGGGTCGAGAAGGTGGTGGTGGAGTGATTTTTCAAAAAAAATGGATAAAAAAAAGCGGGGCAGCCATTGGCTGCCCCGCTTTTTTTTTAGCGAAGCAAAGTAACATCGCCTCGGTAGAGCAGCACCTGACCGTCCAAAAACTCCACTTCGGTCAGGTACAGGAAAACGGCGGGGTTCATTTTTTGCCCCCGGAAAACGCCGTCCCAGCCGGGCGTTCCGTCTGACGAAGGCGGCACGTCGGAGTCTTCGTAAACCCGTTCGCCCCAGCGGTCGTAGAGCCGGATGAAATTGATGCGGGTGACCCCGATGCCGGTGAAGACCTGGAACTTGTCGTTGATGCCGTCGCCGTTCGGCGAGAAGACGTTCGGGATGTAAACGTTGCGGTTGCGGTCCACTTCCACCAGCACCTGGGCAGAGGCGGTGCAGCCGTTGATGTCGATGATGGTGAGGGTGTAAAGCTGGTCGTTGATGACGGTCGTCACCCTCGGGTTTTTGCAATCGGCGCACGACAGGTGGTCGGCAGGCTCCCAGATGAATGTGTCGATGGGCAGCGTGGAAATGATGACCGGGTCGAACATGGTCAGCGAGTCGCCGAGTTCGATTACCACCACCGCAGGGAGTTCGACGCCGATTTCCTGTGGCTGGTCAATCGTGATGCTCGTGTCAGCCGTGCAGCCGTTGAACAAATCGACAATTTCAATCAGTTGGTTTCCTGCCACGACGGCGGTTTGCTGGCCGGGTTGCAGGTTGGTGCCGCTGTTCACCGAGAAGGCATAGTTCGCAGTCGGGTTGCCGCCCCAGACGGAATCGACGGTGATGAAAGTGTTCTGCCCAAAGCACTGGATGGGCATTATTTCACCCAAAATAAACTGGATGGGTGGCGGCTCGCTGATGGAGTGCGTGAGGCTGTCTTCGCAACCTTTCGGGTCCACCACCGTGACGGAGTAGGTGCCGGGGGCAAGGCCGGAGGCGGTGTTGGCGTTGGTGGGGGCCACGCCGTTTTGCCAGAAGTAAACCGCCGGGCCAATGTTGATATTTCCGCCCTGCACCACCACGGAGATTGTACCGTCCGCTTCCCCTGGGCAACTGACGTTGTTGGTCTGCGTGGGGTTGAGGAACACCTCGAAGGGATCGGGTTCGATGATGGTGACGGTGTGGGTGAAATTGCAATTTTTGGAATCGGTAATCACCGCCGTGTAATTGCCTGCGGGCAAACCTGTGATGGTTGGCCCCTGCGTTCCATTTCCCCACACGATGTTGTACGGCGGGGTGCCGCCGGTAGGCAGCAGGGTGATTTCGCCGTCGGAGAGGCCATTGCAACTCACGTTTTCAATGGTCTGGCCGGGCGTGATGGGCGGTGGTGCCGGGATGTTCACCGTGAATGTATCGTTGCAAATGCCGTCCGAGACGATGAGTTGCTGCATTCCCGCACAGAGTTGCACGGCGGTGCTGCTGGTCGTGTTGTTGTCCGTTTCGCCACTGATCCAGATGAAGTCGAACACGCCGCTTGCCCCGTCGCTGTACAAGGCGGTGGCGGTGGCAGTGCCGTCGCAAGTCTGGCCGGTGTTGGCACAACTCACTGAGTCGATGGCCGAAAAAGTTACGACAATGGAATCAGGGTCGGCCAGCACGGTGTCGGCGATGATGGGCGGGCAGCCGCTGGCATCCTGGATGGTGACGCTGTACGGCCCTGCTATCAGGTTGCCGTTCACGTTGAAGCCGGGGCCTGCGATGCCGTTCGACCAGTTGAAAAAATAGGGCAGGGTGCCTCCGGTGACGTAGGCGATGATGGTGCCTCCCCCCAGCCCGGGGCATTGCGGCGAAGTCAGCACGAGGCTGTCAAGTACGAGCGGAGCCGTTGGAAAAACCATGGCGGTGTCGGTGGTCGAGCAGCCAACGTTGTCAATCACGGTTACGATGTACGTGTTGGGAGCGAGGTTGCTGATGGTTTGCCCCGACTGGCCATTCGACCAGTTGTAGATGACGATGGGTGCGCTACCGGGCACGGCTGTCACGGTGAGCGAGCCGTCCGTACTGTTGGGGCAACTGACCATGTCGTCGGGCAAGGAGGTGATGGTTGGCGGGGTAGGGGAAATGATGGTGGCGGTGAGCGTGTCCATGCACCCGCCTGCATCTTCCACGATGACCGAGTATGTTCCGGCGGAAAGGCCGGAGGCTGTTGGGCCGGAGCCATTGGGTGTGTCCCAGGTGTACGTGTAGGGCGTGGTACCGCCCGTGACGCCAACGGTGATGCTGCCGTCGTTGCCGGGCAGGCAGGACTCATTTTGAACATTTGCCACGGAAGCAACCAGTGCGTTGGGGGCAACAATGGAAAAAGTCGTGTCGATTTCGCAACCGTCGGCATTTTCAATCACAACGGTGTAGGTGCCTGCGCAAAGCCCACAGAGTGTGCTGGTGGTGTTCGTTTCAGCACAGGTGGGCGGCGGCACGGGTATGCCGAACCAGTCGAAATTGAATACGGCGTCCGGCGTACCGCCTGTGGAAGATGCCACGAGGAAAATGCCCCCGCTGCAAACGCTGTTGCAGCTCAAATCGGTGACGACGGCATTGGCCGACAACACTTTGATGGCTGGCAACCAGATGTTTTGGTCCACCACACAGCCATTATTATCCGTGACAACAAGCTGGTAAAATTTAGAAGCCAGGCCGGTCACGTTCGAGGTCGAATTGATGACCGTCAAACCTGCACCGATGGTCGGCCATTGAATCACGTAGTCGCCGTTGTTGTCGGGCGTTCCACCCGAAACGAGGACGTGCAGCGAACCATCCCCAATGCCGGAGCAGGATGCGGAATCGAGCGTCACGACCACGTTGAGCGGTGAAGATTGCGAGAGGAAAGTGGAACCCGTGACGGTGCAGCCCGTGCTGTTGTTGGTCACGGTCAGCGAATAGTTGGCGGAGATGAGGTTTGAAATGGTTGTGACATTTCCACCGCCAACGCTCCAGGCGAAGGTGTAGTTGGCCGTTGGGTTGTTCACCGGCATCCCGCCTGAAATCAGCGAGGCCGACACGCTGCCGTTGTTGTCCCCGTTGCACAGGGGCGAGGTATTGTTGAAAACAATGTTCAGCGAGGGCGGGCCGGGCACCACTACCTGCTCGGTCGCTATCAGCGGGGTGCCCTGCGCATCGGTGATGGTCACGGAATACGTGCCTGCCGCCAGTCCGTTGGCGGTGAAGGAACCCCCGTCGATGTTGATGATGCCGGGGCCACCAATCGGGCCGCCGCCTGTGTTTTGCCAGGCCACCTCATACGGTGCCAGCCCGCCGTTGACGGTGACGGTGAAACTGCCGTTGGTGCCACCGGGGCAGGTCGCGCCTGTTTGGGTGAAATTTACCACCAGCGCTGACGACGACACGCACACCTCGCCATCGATGCCGTTGAAACCAAGCGACGAACCTGGCTCGTTCACCACTTCGATGATGGAGCCTTCAGCGGGTGTGTATGAAACATCGGTGCAATCGCCGTCGCTGCCCACGACGGTGAAACAAATTTGGTACAGCACGGTGCCTATCGGCAATGTCACACCGATGCCGGAGAGGTTTGCCCACGAAAAAATGAGGGTGTCGCCGAGGCTGTTGAAACTGGTCGGTATGGTAAAACCGGGAAGCAGGGGCGTCAGGTTTGTGACGTTGTTGAATTGCAGCACCGATTCGTCCCAGGTGATGGCGTACTGCATGGTCACGAGGTCGTCAAACCCACCCTCGTTGGTCACGTCAATGCAAATCATATCGCCGGGGGCAGCGGAGACGCTCTGGATGCTTTGCGATACGCTCACGCAAGCGCTCATGTTGGCCAGCAGGAAGCCGCCGCAACTTTTGCCGTCTTCGATGGAAATGCTGTAAACACCAGGCACCGGCACTTCAAACTCCACCGTCGAGCCGTTGGTGGCAGCGCCGCTGATGACGGTGCCGTGAACGGAGGAGTTCCCAATCAGCGTGATGTCGAAGGTGTAATCGCTGCCGTCGAATTCCGGCAGGCCACCGAACACGTCGAACGTGCCGTGGCAACCGCTTTGGCCGGAGTTCGTGTTCAATCCCGACGTGGTAATTTCATTGAGGTAAACGACGGCGAAAGCTTCGGCCACATTGAGGTTGGTGCAGGGGCCTGCTTCGCCGGTGATGGGGTCGGGTTCGTAAATATTCGGGAAGCGGTCGATGGTGATCGGGGCAAACCAGAGCAGCACCGGGTCGCCGCCGTTAAAAATCGCCTGGGAGTTGCCAGTGTTGCTGAACGTAATGTTGCCATTGGCCTGCCCACCACCCGTTATCCAGAGGTCGTTGATCGGGGGGGGGGTGGTGATGATGCAGGGGTCTGTCAAGATGGTCGTCAGGTCTGGCCCACTGACGGTGGGCGGGCAGTTGAAATAGCCGTAGGTGATGCCTGGCAAAGTCAACGGGTTGGGGTCGCCGGAGAGGTCGTCATCGTTGTTGTGGACGATGTCGATTTGGTCGCCGTAGCAGAAGTAAATGGTGTCCAAATCAATGTCGTTGCTCTGGCCAACGAAATTGGAAAAGGAAATCGTGCCTGCAAACTGGTCGGCACAGGCCATCATTTTAGCCTGGCTGCCGGGTTTTCCGCCCTTTTCAAGCTGGATGGACTGCGGCACTTGCGCCCGGGCTGTGAGTGTAAACAACAAAAACGATGTTAATGGGAATAATCGGTAAAGCATTTTTCGATAATTGGATTTGAAAGAATTGCCTTTCCTGAAAGACCGGCAAAAATAGCAGAATATGTGGTTTGAAGGTGGTCACTTTGCTTGCCCCTGTGTGGGTTAAAGGTGGTTTGAACCTTTTTTGTTTCCCATGTGCAGGCAAAAAAAAAAAATCGGGCAGCAGGCCGCCGAAAACCGCAAAACGAAGGTGAGCCGCCTTTTGTTGCTTGTGTTTTTAGCCATACTGCTCTCAAAAGTAAGCCGATTGCAGCATTCTGCTTTCGACAATCAGGCTTTTGTCAAATATTGTACGCAGCCGCTTTTCGGACAGTCGGTCAGCGGAGAAATTGCTTCACTTTAGTTAATTTACAAATATCAGGCCCTCATTTGGCAGAAGTGACTGTTTTTTCAACGTCACAGAAATACAGATACCTGGAACCAGCGTCAAACTCTTTGCTGTGCTTGGCTTTTGATGGAAATTTTCCTTGCCTGAAACAGCGGCCCGACAGATTACAAGAAAAAAAATTTTCCCCGGCACAAACCTCTGGATGCCAGTAATCAAAGGGATTTCAAGGCTATCAAAAAAAAATGTTGGCTTAAAAAATATCGCCCGGTTGCGTGTCACAGTTGATGAGGGTATCTTTGTCGGGTAATTTTTAAGCATTTCCTCCATCCTTCTCAGAAACATTTTTCCCTCTTCTTTTTTCGGTTCTCCTTCTCGACAAGCACATTTCTACGATTTTAATTTAAACAAACTCAAACACGAATGAAAAGCATTGTCTTGCAGTTGGTTATTACCATCTTATTGTTGTCCGAAGTTTCTGCACAGGTAATCTACGTCAGGGAAGGGGGAAACGGCGATGGCTCCACCTGGGGCAAGGCCCTCGGTGATTTGCAAAATGCCCTCGCCGCCGCCGAACCAGGCTCCGAAATATGGGTGGCGGAAGGGACCTATTTTCCTATCAAATGCGACCATTGCAACGTACAGGAACGTGAAATTCCTTTCAAAATCCCCAGTGGCGTGAAGCTCTACGGTGGTTTTAGCGGCACCGAAAACTCTCTGGGCCAGCGCAAATGGTACGCCCACCCCACCAAACTCAGCGGCGAAATTGGTACCGAAGATGATTCCGACAATTCTTTCAATGTTGTCCTACTGAAAAACACGGGCGAGGGAACCCTCATCGACGGCTTCGTCATCACAGGCGGCAAGGCAGATGCCTGGGGGCAGGCGGGCAGTCGCAACCGCTCCGGTGGCGGACTGTTCAACGACGGTGCGGGCAGGGGCAACCGCTCGCTCGCTACCCTGAAAAACTGCGTGTTCCTGGAAAATTATGCGGAGGAAGGCGGTGCGGTTTTCAACCACGGGCAAGAGGGCGAGGCTTCCCTGAAAATGGAGAACTGCACGTTTGTCAGCAACAAGGCAGGCAAGGGCGGCGGGGCCATTTTCAGCAACAACGACCTCGGCCTGGGAAAAATAGAGCTGAAAAAATGCAAGTTTGTAAAAAACGAGGCCGGGTTTGGCGCAGCGGTTTTCATCACGCAGCGGGAAGGCTTCGGCAAAAACCAGATAATTTCCACCCATTTTGTAGGTAACAAAGCCATCGCCGGCAGTGTCTTTTTCTCGCTGGCGCTCGAAGAACACTATCAACCCGATTTTTTCCTTTGCGCCTATCTGAACAACGAGAGCAAGGAGGGCGACGAGGTTTTTTTATGCCCTGAAAACTCGGTGCCGAAGCGGCTGCTGAATGCACTGGCCGTCAATGTTTCCACCAAAATTTGACCCGTCCCCGAAATACGCAGAGGGGTGAGAGGGTGAGAAGGTGAGAGGTGAGAGAGTGGGCAATTCGCTTTCTCACCTCTCACCTTCTCACCCTCTCGCCCCTAAATTCTTCAACTGATTTCCGCTCCCACTTTCTCCATCAGGGCTTTCGTCAGGCGGATGCCTTCCTCCTCGGGTTTGGTGCCCTCAAACTCAATGCCGATGAAACCCGCGTAGCCCGCATCCTTCACCACCTTCAACATGCGCCGGTAGTCCGTTTCCACGCAGTTGCCCTCCGCATCGAACTCGTTCGATTTCGCACTGACGCCCTTGGCGAACGGCATCATCTCAGCGATGCCGAGGTAGCGGTCGTATTCTTCCAGGCACTTGCCCCCCCAGGGGTCGCCGTCCTTGTTGTCACGCCGCACACAGAAGTTGCCGAAGTCGGGCAGCGTGCCCACGTTCGGCATGTTGATTTGCTTCATCACCCCGGCCAGCCAGGCACCATTGGAGGAGAACCCGCCGTGGTTTTCCACGATGACGCCGATGTTGGCCTGCCTGCCGTACTCGCCGAGTTTGCCGAGGCCCTCCACGGCAGCTTTGGCCGCCTCTTCCGCTTTCGGATTTTTGCTGAACGCATTGACCCGGATGCTGTGACAGCCGAGCGTGGCGGCAGCATCCACCCATTTTTTGTGGTTTTCGATGGCCTTCGCCAATTCTTTTTTGTCCGTTTCGGCCATGCCGCCTTCCCCGTCGATCATGATTAAAACCTGCTTTACGCCGTTGTCGGCAGCCCGTTTGTTCATCTCGGCGAGGTAAGCGGTATCCTTGGCTTTGTCGGCAAAAAACTGGTTCACGTACTCGATGCCCTCGATGCCATAAGTGTTGCGGGCCGTGGCAGCGAAGTCGAGGTTGTCCAATTTTTTGTCAAAAATGGTCTTGTGCAGCGACCATTGGGCGAGCGAGATTTTGAAAAACAGGGCTTTGGGTGCTTCGGTAGTAGCCGTAGAGTCTGCCTGCTCGCCCGTCTGGTCGCCGGTTTTGCCGTCGTTGGGGCCGCAGCCATACAGCCAGAGCATGCTTGCGCCCATTGCGAGGCCCGATTGTTTAAGGAAGTTCCGTCTTGAATCTTTCATTTTGCAAAGAATTTTAGTGGTGAAACAAAGGTGAAGTGTCTTGTCAAAGGTAGGGTGCAGCTATTTGAATTTCGCTCCCCCAGGCTATTATTTATCCAATTTTGTAATGAAAATTCGGGGTTCTTTTCCAGGCCATTTTTTCAGAAAAATTGATTTGCTGTTTTTGGAGAGACAAATTGGGCCTCACTTTTTTTTCAAAAAAAAATTACAAAAAAAACTTGTGTAAGATAATTTTTTTACTCCATATTTGCTCACGCTGAAATTTTATTTTCCTGCTCTTCACCTTTGCCCACACACCTGAATTGAAAGCCCTGAAACCGCGCTCCACATCTGATTCCCTGTTCTCTGTCTGACCAAGTTTAGTTACCCAGCGGATTTTCCGTCCGCCAAACCAAATGCTATGTTTGTTCATGCCCTCCATATAATCCGGCAAGAGTTGAACAGTTTCCTCAATTCGTTTGGTGCAGACACCAACGATGAAGTTCAATTGGGCAACATCGCCCAACTTGATTTGCCCGAACAGGGCGAAGCCAGCAACCTGAAAAATAAAATCGTTGTCAGCCTCATCAACATCCGAGAGGAAAAAACCCTGAAAAACGGCCCGTTTTCCCGCCGCAACGACGTGACCCTGAAAACGGAATACTTCAACCCGCCTGTTTTTCTCAATCTGTACCTGCTCATCAGTGCCAGTCAAAACAGCTACACGAACGCACTGATCTACCTGTCGAGGATTGTCGCTTTTTTTCAAGCAAAAAACGTGTTCACCCACGAAAACACGTTGCCGGTGGCCCCGGCCAACGCCGTGCCGGCCACCGAGCGCATGGAGGAGTTCAAAATCATCCTCGACATGTTTTCGCCGTCGTTCGAAGAGATGAACCACATCTGGGGGACGCTGGGCGGCAAGCAACTGCCCTGCGTGATGTACGTGGCCCGGCTGATTGAAGTGAAACGTGCCGTCGAACCGACTGTCGGTGGCCTGATTGAAGAAATTCACCTGAACGCAAA
>JACRAN010000070.1 GCA_016234735.1 Bacteroidota bacterium
ACGTGGAAAAATACGAACTTCCGGAGTGGGTAGCCTACGAACTCACCGCCGACCGACTGAACACCCAATGGGTCGAACGCTCCGAGGATTTCCGCCCCGACCCGAAGGTGGGGACGGGCAGTTCCACCCTCGACGACTACCGCCGCAGCCGATACGACCGGGGGCACCTGGTGCCTGCCGCCGACATGGCGTTTTCGGAGGAGGCGATGTCGGAGACTTTCCTGATGAGCAATATTTCACCGCAGGAGCCAGGCTTCAACAAGGGTGTGTGGCGGGAACTGGAAGAACTCACCCGTGACTGGGCGAAACGCAACAAACATTTGTACGTCGTAACGGGCCCGGTGCTGTCGCAGCCCATCCAGTTCTGGCTGGGGGAGAATCAGGTGGCGGTCGCCCCGGCATTTTACAAGGTGCTGCTCGATTTGAGGGAGCCGGAGGTGAAGGCCATCGGATTCATCGTGCCGAACCAGACCTCCGTGGAACCCATCGAAACCTTCGCCGTTTCGGTGGACGAGGTGGAAATACGCACGGGCATCAATTTTTTTCAGTACCTGCTCGAACCGGAACTCGAAGGGGAACTCGAAGCCAATTTTGACGTAAACCTTTGGGAAACCAACGAAAAGAAGTTCCAGCGCCGGGTGCAGGAGTGGAATTATCAATGAAGGGTTGGAGGGCTTGAGGGCTTGAGAGTTTGAGGCAACTATCTGCCAATACCACTCAAATCCTCAAGCCCTCAAGCCCTCAAACCCTTTTTTATGAACAAAGAAAAATTCATCGCCGACCTCACGGCAGGTTACACGTTTAAAGGTGAGTCCATCATCATGGGCGGTGCCATGCTCGACAAGGAAGCCATCTCCGGCTTGCAGGTCAAAGTGCCCCTGAAAATGATGAACCGGCACGGCCTGATTGCCGGGGCGACGGGTTCGGGCAAGACGAAAACGCTGCAAGTCATTTCGGAGCAACTTTCGGCCAACAGTGTGCCCGTGCTGCTCATGGACGTGAAGGGCGACCTCAGCGGCATCGCCATGCCGGGCCAGAGCAACCCGAAAATCGAGGAACGCCACCAGAAAATCGGGGTGCCGTACACGACCTCCGGCAGCCCGGTGGAGTTTTTGACCCTCTCCAATGAAAAAGGGGCGAGGCTGCGGGCGACGGTGACGGAGTTCGGGCCGGTGCTTTTCTCCAAAATCCTGGGGCTGAACGACACGCAGGGTGGGGTGGTGGCGGTGGTGTTCAAATATTGCGACGACAATAATTTGCCACTGCTCGACCTGAGAGATTTGAAAAAAACGCTGCAATGGGTCGGTGACGAGGGCAAGGACGATTTCCAGAAGCAGTACGGCATGGTCTCCACTTCGACGGTGGGTTCCATCATGCGGAAAATCGTGGAACTGGAACAGCAGGGGGCCGATGTTTTCTTCGGCGAGCGCTCCTTCGAGGTGGACGACCTCTGCCGGTTGGACGAAAACGGCCGGGGCATGGTGTCCATCGTGAGGCTGACCGACATCCAGGACAAGCCCAAACTTTTCTCCACGTTCATGCTGCAAATGCTGGCCGAGATTTACGCCAGCTTCCCGGAGGAGGGCGACCTCGACCAGCCGAAACTCGTGATTTTCATCGACGAGGCGCACTTGGTTTTTGAGGAGGCATCCAAGGCGCTGCTCGACCAGATTGAGGCCATCATCAAGCTCATCCGCTCCAAGGGCGTGGGCATTTTCTTTGTCACGCAAAATCCGGCAGACATCCCCGAAGCCGTGTTGAGCCAGTTGGGCCTGAAGGTGCAGCATGCCCTGCGGGCGTTCACCGCCAAAGACCGGCAAGCCATCAAGCTGGCGGCGCAGAACTACCCGCTCACCGAGTATTACGAAGTGGAAAACCTGCTGACGGAACTGGGTATCGGGGAGGCGTTCGTCACTGCCCTCAACGAGAAGGGCATCCCGACCCCGCTGGCGCACACGCTGCTGCGGGCACCTCAGTCGAGGATGGACATCCTGTTGGAGGTGGAAATTGACAGCATCGTGCGGAAATCCACCATCCTTCGAAAATACAACGAGGTCATCGACCGGGACAGTGCCTACGAGATTCTGAACGAAAAAATGGAGGAGGCACTGTCGGAGGAGCACCAGGCAGAACTGCAAAAGCAGCGGGAAGCTGCCGAAAGGTCGTCACCCCGCCGTCCCGAAAAAAGCATGTTTGAAAAAGTGGTGAACAGCCCTACCACCCGCCAAATCGGCAACACCCTCGCCCGGGAACTGACGAGGGGGCTGCTGGGGGCGTTTGGCATCAAAACAACCACGACCCGCCGCAAGCGGTCGGGTTGGTTTTGAATTCAGTGGGCAGTTCGACAGTCAGCTATGCAAAAAAATAGAGCGGGAAGTTTGACACTACCCACTATATTTTTTGAGGGCTGCCAACTGCCTAACTGCCTAACTGAAAATTGGCACGGAGATAGTATTACTGAAAAAAATAATCAGTCGAATTTTCACCCTCACCCTTTGCATTGTCAGACTGCCAGTAACCGAATACAGGTAGTTTGATAGTTTTCTTACATAAATTATTAAAAATTCGCTGTGAGACGGTTTGCCCGAAGGAATTTTTATACCTTTGGCTCACCAAAACTACAATTTCCCATGAGCAGATTACAATCGTATCTGGCTTGCCTCTTTTTGGGCATGGCCAGTCAGTCTTTTTCCCAGCAGCTTTCCCTTTTTTCCCAGTACCGGGAAAACCAGACCATCATCAATCCGGCAGCAGTAGGCAGCAGTTACCTCGGTTACGGCCAGAACCTGACGTTCGGTACCTCGTACCGGGTGCAGTGGCAGGGCTTTGAAGGGGCACCCACCACCGCCAACTTGCGGGGCGATTTCCTCTACACCGAGGGAAGTCCTGTCAGCATCATGGGGGGTGGCTACCTCATCAACGACCAGACCGGCCCGACAGGGTTCACCGGCTTGTACGGCCGCATCGGCGGCGTGCTGTCCGACGACCCGTACTACGGCGGCATCTCCGTCGGTCTCTCGTTCGGAATGGTGCAGTACCGGGTGAACACGTCCGACATCCGCCTGCGGCAAAGCGGTGACATCCTTTCCGGCGACGACCAGAACAAAATCTTCCCCGATGTGGGCGTGGGCGTTTTTGCCTACCGGAAATTGGACGGCGGCGGGTTCGACGGCGATTACGTGTACGGCGGCATCTCGGTGCCACAGGTCATCGGCCTCGACCTCATGTTCCAGGACGGGAACGGGGAGTTCTACACCCGGCGGATCCAGCACTTCTACGGCATGTTGGGTTTCTACAAATTTTTCAAGGACGAGGGTTTTCTCGAACCTTCGGTGTGGGTGAAATACGCCCCGAACGCGCCCGTGAACGCCGACTTCAACCTGCGCTACCAGATGGCCCAGAGTTTCTGGATAGGGGTCGGCGGCTCCACTTCCAAGGCCATGCACGTGGAGGCTGGCTTCCTGCTCGGCGAGAACCTCGGCTTCGACAACACGCTGCGCATCGGCTACGGCTACGATTATTCGTTCAGCACCTTCGGCCCCTACACCGGCGGCGCGCACGAAATCAATATTTCGTATGCCCTCGAAAAGTAGTCCGGTCATTCAGCAACACGCATCAAGTATTCAACATCCAATTTTGTAGTCCCAAATCTTGTTACACATGAAAAAGTTAACTCTCCTCCTCGCTTTCTCGGCTTTCCTGCTGGCGCAAAAATCGTTTGCGCAGCCAACCTTCTTCTTTTCGCCGGAACAAACCCAGGTGGATGTCGGGGACCCGGTTTGCCTGGCGCTCAAGGTGAACGACTTCACCGATATTTTGAGTGTTCAATTTACGATAACGTTCAACCCCGGAGTTGTTCAGTACACTGGCGTGAACGGCTTCAACCCGTTGGTGACGGGCTTGGACATCGCCGATTTTGGCACCACCAACGCCGGGCTTGGCTACATCACTTTCAACTGGTCGAATGGCCTGCCCTGCCAGACCGCAACGACCGGCGTTACCATTCCGGATGGATCCATCCTGTTCAACCTCTGCTTCCTGGCGACAGGCGACTACGGCTTCCACACCCCGGTGGACATTACCGATTCGCCCATGGACCTGATTGTTCGACGGGTGGCGGCCAACTGCATTGACATCGGGGCCTTCCCAATTGGTGGGTTCATCTCCATCGGCACCTCGCCACTGACCATCAATATTTCCTCCGGCGACGGTTTCACCAACGACATCGTTTGCATCGATTTCAAGGTGGAAAATTTTAACAACCTGATTTCCACGCAGTATTTCATCTTCTGGGACACGGCCATTCTTGAATTCCAAAGTGTGATGAAAATGAACCTGCCGGGCAACTATTTTGTCAATCCTAGCCCGGCGTTTGGCATGTTGAGTTCCATTTGGTACACCAACGACATCACTGTTGGCGTGGACGTCCCTGACGGGACGCAGATTTTGCAGATGTGCTTCAAAATCAAAGGCCAATGCGGGCAAAGTTCGCCGATTTACATCAGCGAAAACATGAACAGCAGCCCTGTGGAACCCATTGAAATCATCGATGCCATCACCGGCGCTTCCCCATTGGGGGTCAGCATCGGCCTGTTGCAGGAGGAGGGGGAAGTCACCGTGAAGTGCTTCAACCCCAACGGCATCACGCTCAACATCCAGGATAAAAACGTATGCCCCGGCCAAAGTTTCACGGTGGACGTGACGGTGGAGGATTTCACCATTGTTTCCAAAATGATGTTCAACCTGAAATGGAACCCGGGAGTGATTGATTTTCAGCAAGTTACCTTTCCGCCACAGCCTGGCGGGCCATCCTGTACGCCGTTTTCAAATGGCGTGAACACCTCTCAAACGCCCAACGGAATCCTGCAAATGGATTGGGAGCAGTTTAGCCTGGGATGCAACAAACCGGACGGGTACATCGTGATGCGGCTGCATTTTATCGCCAACGGACCGAGTGGGTCGAACACGACCATCGCGGTGGTGAACCCGATACTGGTGGATAAATTCGGCGGGCTGGTGGTGGACGTTGGCATCAACAACCACAACGGTTTCGTCACGCTCTGCGATTTGGACCAACCGACCATCGTGGCCGGTTCCATCGATGCCAACCCCGGCCAGACCGTCTGCATCGACTTCACGGTGCAGGATTTCGACGACCTCACCGGCACCCAGTTCACCATCGTTTGGGAACCCACCATTTTGCAATACGCAGGGGTGCAGGGTTTCAACCTGACCAATCTTTCGATAGATAATTTCCTTCAGGACCAAGCTCCGACTATCGGCGTGTTGGGGGTGGAATGGGAAAACGCCACGGGCGTGTCCGTGCCTGACGGGACGGCGATTTTTCAGGTTTGCTTTCAATTGATTGGCGACCCCGGCGATTGCTCCATCATAACGTTTGATGAGGTGCCGTGGCCGATTGACATCAACGCCGAGGCAAACGGTACGCTCGACATCGGCATGAACGGCCAACCGGGGCAGATTTGCACCCAAAACCCGTTCAGTTTCAACGTTGCGCTGCCCGATATTTACGCAGGTCAATTTGCCAACGTTTGCCTCGACGTGACCGTGCAGAATTTCAACCAGTTGACCAACACGGAGTATTCCATCAACTGGGACCCCGAAATTTTGGAGTACGCGAGCATCCAACTGACCGGGGCGCTGGCAGGTTTCGGCCCTGCGAGCTACGACGAAAGTTTTTCTTTGACCAGCAACGGCCAGTTGATCAGTGACTGGGCGGCCCTCAACCAGGTCATCGGCACCACGGTGCCCAACGGCACGAGCATTTTTCAAATTTGTTTTACGGTCATTGGCTCCTCCGGGGAATGCAGCCCGGTCACGATTACAGATTATCCGATGCCCATTGAAATCAACAGCGCCACCACCGGCCCCGCCAACCTCGGCCTCGTGACCGATGCGGGCAGCGTTTGCGTGAGCGGAACCATCAGCCTCGTCAGTTACAACATTGTAGATGTGTGGTGCGGCGGCAATCCGACCGGCGGCATCGACCTGACCATTGCCGGCGGCTCCGGCCAGTACGTGTACAACTGGACCGGGCCGGGCGTGAACCCCACCGCCCCTGACCAGACCGGCCTGGACGTGGGCACTTACGCCGTCACCGTGACCGACCTGCTCAACCCGACGCTCGTAGTCAGCCAGCAATTCCAGGTGGAATACACGCCCGATGCCACCTTCGCCGAGGCCGGGCAGGACACGACTTTCACCTGCGATAATTTCTTCATGACCCTCAATGGCTGCGGCTCTACTTCCGGGCCAGGCATTACCTACCTCTGGCAAAGCATCGTGGGGGCTGGTTTGGTAATCCCCGGCCAGCAAAATATGTGCAATCCCCAGGTGATTGGCGGCCAATGCTACCGACTGACTGTCACCGATTCAGTGACAGGCTGTGTGGACAGGGACACGGTGTGCATTGCGACAGCGTTCAAGGCCATACCTGAAGCAGGCGAGCCGGACACGCTCACCTGTATTCAAACGACGGTGACGCTGAACGGGTCGGACCCACCGTTGGGTTTTGATTTGGAATGGACAGGCCCCGGCATCCAGCCCGGCGAAGAAAATAGCCAGACCCCGACCGTGAATGCCGGCGGCTGGTATTTCATTTCTTTTACCAATCCGCTCACCAATTGCGTGGGGATTGACAGCGTTTTTGTCGAAGACAACATAATTGACCCGGTGGCCGACGCGGGCAGCGATGTCCCGATTGGCTGCGACGACCCGTCGGTGCCGATTGGCGGTGCCTCCAGTACGGGCGCAAATATTAGTTACGAATGGTCGCCCGTCGGCCCCGGCCAGCTTTGCGGCAACACGCAAATGCCGACAACAAACGCCTGTTCACCCGGCACTTACCAACTGCTGGTGACCAATGCTTCAAATGGTTGCTCCGCAATGGATTTGGTGGAAGTGGTGGGCGATACCATCAAACCGGTGGCCGATGCCGGGCCTGATTTTGCCATCAACTGCACCGTCAGCCAGGTGACGCTGGATGGCTCCGGCTCATCGGGCAACGGCAATTACAGCTACACCTGGACGGAGTTGCCTTCCGGCAACGTTGTGGCGCAGGGCACTTTGACGCCTGTGATTTCGACTCCGGGGAACTACCAGTTGGAAGTCATCAACAATGGAAATGGCTGCAAGGCTTACTCGGAAGTGGAGGTGAAAGATTCCACGCAACTGCCTGATGTTGTGGGCGTTGCGTCGAACCCGATTACCTGTTATCTGACAAATTCCACGCTGGATGCGGCGGGTTCATCGGCAGGTGCCGAGTTCACCTACACCTGGAAAAACAGTGCCGGTGCAACGGTGGGCATGGGTCAAACGGTCGTCGTCAGCCAGCCGGACACCTTCCAGTTGGTCGTCACGAACACCTCGAACAATTGCGTGGATTCTGTTGCTGTGGGAGTAGCCGACAACGATGACCCGCCTTTCGTGAATGCTGGACTCGATGATTTCATCAACTGCTTCGGCGACCCAACCCTCAACGGTCAGGCAGATGTGGCCATCAATCCGAACCTCATCGTTCAATGGTCAACTCCGATGGGCAATTGCATCCAAAACGGCAGCACACTGACCCCGACGGTCTCCTGCCCCGGCACCTACACGCTGACGGTGCAGGACACAGTGACGGGTTGTGTGGACTCCGGCCAAACCACTGTGGCACCTGACACCACGTTGCCTTCGGCCAGCGCTGGAAGCGATGTGACACTGACTTGCAGCGAAGACACGATTGCGCTGCAAGGCAGCACCGATGCGTCTAATTTCACCGTGCAGTGGGGGTCCATTCCCTCCAACCTGCCGATGGGCGATGCCACCACGCTCAACCCAACGGTGACGGTCGCCGGGACGTACACGCTGATTGTCACCTCCAGTGTCAACGGCTGCACCTCCACTGCCGACCTTGTGGTGGTGGATTCCAACAAAATCAAACCTGTCGCAGACGCTGGAGCGGACGATTCGACGGATTGCCAGAACCTGACGGGTACGCTTGATGCCTCCGGCTCCACGTTGACCGGCACCACCATCCAGTGGCAACAAATAATCGGTGGGATATTCACATCCGGCAACCCGACCATCAACGTTCCTGCCGGGACCTACGAAGTCATCGTGACGAGCACACTGAACGGCTGCGAAGCACGGGACACAGCAGCGGTCATCGACATCGCCGTGTTGCCAGAAGTCGTGGTCGATTCAACAGTCGAAATCGGCTGCGATGGGGCACCGAGCCTGCTCGATGGCACCGGCTCGGAAAGCGGCAACGGGATTTCCTACCTCTGGACTAACAGCGCCACAGGTGCAATCGTCGGAAGCAGTTTGGTGGTTCCAGTTTCAATAGTGGGGACTTACATCCTGACCGTTTCCAACAGCAACAACAACTGCACTGCGACTGCCGATGTCGAGGTGACGCAGACCATCAACGGCGAACCGGCCACGGCGATGGCGGACTACACTGACTGCGACCCGCAGGCGATGCTCGTGGGCAACCTGCCGCAAGGCGCAACCGGCGAGTGGACTTCCTCGACGGGTGCCGTCATCGCAGACCCGACGGCACAAACCACCCTGGCGGGCAACTTGCAGGTCGGTGACAACGTGTTCACCTGGACGCTTTCGCTCGGCAATTGCGAGGATTATTCGTCGGCGGATGTCGTGGTAAATGTTGGCCAGGCTGCGCCCAATGCGGTTAACGACAACACCTCGCTGCTGCCGGGCACCGGCGGGCAGGTGACTTTCAACGTGCTGGCCAACGACAATTTTACCGCAGGGAATACTTCGTTCAACTTGTTGAATTCCACCATTTTCGGTGTGGTGAGCGCCACCGATTCGGGCGATGTGACCTTTGCCAAAGAAAAATGTTTTGCGGGCAACATCGAAATCCCCTACCAACTTTGTGACCTCACCTGCCTTGACCTTTGCGACACGGCCAGCCTGACCATCCTCGTGGAGCAGGACCCGGCAGAGCAGTGCGACGAGGTTCCCAACGGCGTCACACCCAACGGCGACGGCCTCAACGACGAACTGGTTTTCGACATCCTCCTGAACAATTCGGAAGATAAATTCCCGGACAATGAAATCATCATTTTCAACCGCTGGGGCGACGTGGTTTACCACTCAAAACCATACACCAACAACTGGCAAGGCACGAACGACAAGGGAGACGACCTCCCGCAGGGGACCTACTACTACATTCTCCGGTTGAACATTGCGGACGGTGAAATCATCCGGGGCGATGTGACGCTTCTGAAGTGAAAAACTGCCCGGATGCTGCTGACTTTCAGTGGTTTATGAAATAACGACAGTGCAATTTTTTCATAAAAAAAGAGGCTGTATCAGAAGTACTTGATGCAGCCTCTTTTTTATTTTCGGGAGTCGTCGTAACTTCCGCGAATGAAAGACAAACCAAAAAAGCGCCACAACCAGGTCACCTTCAAGGCCTACGAGCAGCACCAGCAGT
>JACRAN010000062.1 GCA_016234735.1 Bacteroidota bacterium
AAATGCAACGGTGGAAATCATCAGAAAAACGAGAAACGTAATTGTTTTCATGACCAATATTTTTTTGAAACTACCTGGCAATGCCGCCTCGATAATGTCCTTAATGTCCTGCAACGTCAGGTCCGCTGCATCCTCCGAGGTCATTTTTTTGCCATCCGCTTTTGGGAACGGCACATTGTTTTTCTTGAAACGGATGAAGGGCCCCACCTGCCGTTTTCGATAGCGATGTCCTCCTTTTCCCATCCGAGCCGTTGGTGATGCGGTGGGCAACGACAACATGGTGTTGCTGCACATGGTGCAACACCTTCAGAACGACAACCTGGAGGACGAGCGCCGCCAGACAAGCGGCCACTGCATGGCGATATGGGAAGCGTTTTTTCACCGCATTTTATCTGAAAAGAGCAGGTGTCGTTACGGTCTTGCCCCGCCGTTGTGCAAAAGTAGATAACTGCCCCGAAGCGGTTTTGTTTTCACAGGTGCATTTTCATTAGCTTTGGGAAAAAATTTGACAATGAAAAATCTACTCACCTTCCTTTCAGCGGTCATGTTGACGGCCGTTTTCGCCTGCCAACCCAACCTTGAGCCTCAAATCAAACAACTCCACGAGCAATCCCTGGCGGTTGGGTCAGAAGTTGCCCCGAAAGTGGAAGCACTCGCCCAGCAAAAAAACAGCATCAACATTCAGGGCAGGGCGCTCACGCAGGAGGAAATCCTCTTCACCAAAGACGCCGACTCTGCCGAGGCCACGTTCGTGAACTGGAACAAGGAAATGAAGCAGGCCGAGGCAATGCCCGCCAACCAGGAGCGCCTGACCCTTGAGCAGGCGCTGTACGATGCCATTCTCGTCTTCCAAAAGCAGGTGGAGACGCTGGTGCCGAAGCCGGGTTTTTGATTGCAGCAAACGTCGGCGAGGTTTCAAACCTCGCCGACGTTGAACCCAACGGTTGGCTTGCTGCCGTGTCGCCGGGCGTTAGCTTTGAGGGCTGGCTGTTTTAGGGGCAGCATGGACAGCAAGCCGTTGTTAGCGGCTGTTTTCTTATTTTCGTTAGTCCAAACCTGATTGTGGTTTAGAGTTACCTTGATGGAAAAAAAATTCTCCAAAGTGCCAGAGGATTCCAGATGGGTCGTGCATAAAACACTCCCTGCCCCAATCATATTCTCGAATTGGGGTTAGCTTTACACTTTTATATTTAGTTGTCAGGCCTAAAGCCAAAAGTTCGTTCCAATAACGACCAACATCTTCAACTTCTAAAAAAATCATTGAATTATCTATCCAATCCCGGACGTAAGCATCTTGTAAATAAAATCCTAATCCCTCCGTTTTGAAATAGGACATATTATGAGCCAAGATACTTTCTTGAAAACCCAAGTCCCGGTAAAAACTCCTTGACAGTTCAAAGTTTTTAGCTCCGATGAATGGTCGAATTGATTTGGCTTTATGTTCCATTTCTTTCGTTTTTTAAATGCCGCTAACCTCAAATCTTCACCACCTTCCACACGGAACTTTCGCCCGGCATTTTCACCAAAAGAAAATACACGCCCGCCCTCACGTCGGAGAGGTCGAGGCGGAGCACGTCTTTTTGCGAAGCGAGGAACCCGTCGGTTTTCACCAACCTGCCCGTCAGGTCGGTGAGTTGGAGCGTCACGGGCTTGGCGGAAAGCAAATCGAGTTGCACGTTGATTTCGTTGCTCACCGGGTTCGGAAAAACAGCCACATTTTCGCTGGCAGGCAAGCCGGGGCGGGTGCCGCTCACGCCGTCGTTCGTCACTTCGATGGTGTCGAGGGCGAAGGCGGTGCAGCCGTCGAGGCTGGTGATGGCCAGGCTGACGACGTACTCGCCGGGGGCATCGAAACTGTGCGCCGGGTTTGCCTCGCTGCTCGAAGCGCCGTCGCCGAAGTTCCAGTCGAACGAGGCCACGTTGTCGGTGGAGGTGTTGGTGAACTGCACGGGCAGGTTGTCGGTGAGGTCGATGCTGTCGGCGGAAACGGTGAACGATGCACCGGGCGAACTGCCTGCCCCGGTCACGGCGATGGGCACCGGGGTGCGTTCGCAGGGTTCGGGCCACTCGATTTGCCAGTCGTAAAAAAAGTAGTAGGTCCCGTTGGCGGAAGTGCCGTCCGTGGTGCCGGTGACGGAGACGATACCGGGTACTTCGACCGGGTAGGTGATGCCGGCGGTGTTGGCGTAGAGCGGTTTGCCGCCTTTTTTGATGATGCTGTAACCTGTGCCGGCAGGGATGTCCCAGTCGAGCGGCAGCGTGAACTCGCCGGGCTGGTTCACGTTGACGATGTTTTGGTCAATCTCCTCCCCGTTCCCGTTGAGGAGCACGATTTGGCGGAGGCCGTTGACCTCGGCAAAAACCTTGACGGATTTCAGGAGGAACGGCACCTCCGCATCGAAGGTGAGGCCCAGTTCCTGGGTGTCGATCAGCTCATTTTCCCCTGCAATTTTATCTTCCAAACCTGCCGGGATGGTGTAAACCGCTTCGGCGTAAAATGTGTCGGCCTGCGCCAGTGGCGGCGTGGCGAAGGTGGAGCCTTGCCCCACCGCATTTCCCCCGAACGGCGCATCGTACCACTGGACTGCCGCCGTGCCGGGGCCACCGTACTCGGCCCGGAGCAGCACGGACGAACCTTCGCAGGCGGTGCTGCTGCCCTCGGCATTGGCCTCCAACCGCTCCCTCGCCAACACCTGCACCCGGCGCTGGAAAATGTTGTTCAATGGGCGCTCGTCGGCCACGCCGTTGGGGTTTTTCAACGTGGCCCGCAGGTCGTAAATCCCCTGGTCGGGGTAAAAAGTCGGCAGGTTGATTTTCACCCGCTCCTTCTGGGCGAGGCTGCCCGTCCAGGTGTAGTTGTTTGAAAAAATGCCTGCCTCGTACACCACCTCGAACGAGGTGAGCGGCTCGGAACCGCCGTTTTCAACAATTATTATCGGTGAAATTTCAAGGTTGCAGGCCACCTTCGGCGCTTGCAGGTCAACAATCAGCACGTCGTTGGACACGAACGGCGAAACGGGCACGTGGCCCTGCGCCACGAGGTAGTCGAAGGCGGCCTTCACGTTGATGACCCCCATGCCGTAGGTGTTGTCTTCGCCGGGGTTGCCAAGGTCGGTGCAGGTGAAGTACAGCGCCAGTTTGAACTCCTTGCCCGGCAGGTACGGGAAGGCTTCTTTCAGCAACAAAATCGCCCCGCTCACGTGCGGCGATGCCATCGAAGTGCCACTGAGCAGGCCGTAGCCGTCGGGCAGGCAGGAGCGCACGTCCACGCCCGGTGCCGATACTTCCGGCTTGATAATCAGCGAACTGTCGGTGGCGATGCAGTGCGACGGGCCCCGGCTTGAAAAGTTGGCGATGGGCAGGCTCACGGAGTTGCCGTTGAGCGCCCCTGCGGTGAACGAGTTGACGAGGTTCAGGTTGACGTTGTGCGGCGGCGTGATGGTGGCCGGGCCGGGGCCTTCGTTCCCCGCCGAAAAAACGACGGCGATACCCGCTGCTTCCATCGCCTCCAGCACGGGAAGGTACACGCTGAAACAGTCGATGGTGTCGAGATTTGGGTCGTACCAGGAGTTGTTGATGGCATCCGGCATGTCGTCGGCGGTGGCCGGGTTGCCGTCGGGGTCTATCGACCACTCGAATGTGGCCAGAAGGTGTTCCGTGCCGCCGTTGCAAACGATGGAGGCAGCACCCATCCACTGAGCGTTGAAAGCCACTCCGATGGTGTCAAAATTCTGGCGCTCGATGCCGAGGATGGTGCCGCTCACATGGGTTCCGTGGTACTGGCAATCGAAGGCAGCGACACCTGGAATTTGTAAGTTTGTTGAATCGTCAAAATCAAAAAAAGCCTGCTCCGTTGGCACATAATTTCCATGGTAGTTGGTAGCCAATGCGGGCACGTTCGGGTCAACGCCGGTATCGTTGGTGAGGGCAATCTGGCCGTAGCCGGTGTAGCCCATCGCCCACAGTGCCGGTGCGTTGATGACGCTGAGGCCGGTTTCATGGCCGTTTGGTTGGGCCATCGGCGGCGTTGGGTTCACTTCAAATGCTTCGAGTTCGAGCTGGCCGTTCAGCCCAATCCACGCCACGTCGGGCCGCTGACTTAGCTCCGCAATCATTTCGCTTTTCATTTCGGCAAAAATGGCGTTGGCCACCCAGTAGCCATGCACCGATCCGGGGCGCACGAGCGGGGAGTTTTTGAGTTGGGTCAAAAACGTGGCCTGCGTTTCGGCGGCCTTGTTTTGCAGCGCCAAAATCACCACTTCCGAGCGTTGCTCCGGGGCGGCCCGTTGGTCCGAAAGTTCGGCATCGAGCAGTCCCAGGTCCACCCGGTCGGCGAGCACGAGGTGTACCGAGTGGAATTCGCCGGGTGCTTCGGCCAGGCGGTCGAGGAGTTTTTTGGAAACCGTTTCCGGGTTGGCGGACTGTGCCGCAAGGAAGCCGGGAGCTTGTAAAATGCTGAAAATCAGCAGTGTGTAGAGTAGTCGCATTTCGATACAGGATTTTATAGTTAGTGGTTTGGCGGTTTGGCGGTTTTTAAAATCGTTTTTTTGAAAAAGGGTTGTCAGAAATTCAAAAAGAAAAGCGGTGAGGCCGTGTCATTGGTCAAAGGTAACTGGTTCCTCAGTTTTTAACGAATGGCTGTACCGATTTGTGCTTGCTCCCGACAAACCTGCGCTTCGGGATGCAACTTTTGGCGGTTGGGGCGGCACTTTTCCCGGAATTTTGGCGAAGGCCAAACGCACGTTTTGCCCCATCGCCCCCGTTGAGTAGCTTTGCCGTTCGATTGCGGAATGCGGATTTCGGATTTCGGATTGGGCGGCTGCGAATTTCAACAGGTTTTTCTTCGATTGGAGGAACACAATGTTGCTTTCAGCATACTCGCTCCGAAATCCGAGGTCTCCAATCCGAAATCCGCAATCCCAAATCCGAAATCGAAAGATGTCTGTAAAAGTCCAACACCTGACCAAGACCTACGGCCCGCAGAAGGCCGTAAACGATGTGAGTTTTGAAGCCAAAAAAGGCGAAGTGCTCGGCTTCCTCGGCCCGAACGGCGCGGGGAAAAGCACGACCATGAAAATCCTCACTTGCTTCATCCCGCAGACGGAGGGCAAGGCGGAAGTCTGCGGCTTCGATGTGGAGACCGATTCGATGGAGGTGCGCCGCCGCATCGGCTACCTGCCCGAAAACAACCCGCTCTACAAAGACATGTACGTGCGGGAATACCTCGGCTTCGTGGCCCGGCTGCACAAGGTTCCGAACGTCAACCAGCGGGTGGCGGAGATGGTGGAACTGACCGGATTGGGCCGGGAGCAGCACAAGTTAATCAGCTCATTGTCAAAAGGTTACAGGCAGCGGGTGGGGCTGGCGCAGGCCATGCTCCACGACCCGGAAGTGCTCATCCTCGACGAGCCGACCAGCGGCCTCGACCCCAACCAGTTGGTCGAAATCCGCAGCGTCATCAAGCAGTTGGGCAAGGAAAAAACGGTGATTTTCAGCACCCACATCATGCAGGAGGTGCAGGCGCTGTGCGACCGGGTGCTCATCATCAACCAGGGCAAAATCGTGGCGAACGATGCCATCGGGCAGTTGCGAAACCGGGTGAGCGGGGAGTTGGTCGTCACGGTGGAATTTCACCAGAACACCACTGCGAACAAGCTGGCGCAAATCCGCCACGTGAAGCGGGCGAAGCCGCTGGGCGGCCACCGCTGGCAAATCGTGTCGGATTCCGACCAGGACATCCGGGGCGACATCTTCCGTTTCGCCGTGGACAACGGCTTGACGCTGCTCGAAATGCACAAGGAAGTGGTGAGCGTGGAGGATGTGTTCACGGAGTTGACGAAGTGAGGTTCGGGAAGTGTAATCGATTGCCGGTAACAATGAGGTGGGTGCGGGATTTGGGCGGAATTGCAGGAAGCAGGACATTGGTATCCAGGACGACGGTCATGGTCAGTTATTTTTCTTTTTATTGAAAAACTCCTGTTGCGATTTGTAAGGTGTGCGGAGTTTTTCCTTCGACCATGATTCCATTGTTTGCTGGTTCCAGCCGTTTTTGTCCCAAATCTCATCGGCTAAAGCAAAGGCTTTTCGGGCGTAATATTCGCCAAGTATTTGCTTGATTTCCAGTAACTCCTCCTCTGAAGTGTGATGGGCGTACAACTCAAGCAACTCCAGTTGAAGGTTCGTTAACGGTTGAACAGCAGGTTGATTCATTGCTTTTTTTTTCAAAAGTAACCCAACTCTGGCGAAAGTTCAACACAACATTTGAATTTGTGATTGTCGTGATTCGATTGAAATTAATACCGGCATTGATTTTTAGTTTGTGGCTTGCATCATCGCAAGGCCAGGACAGCCTGTTGCTCACCAAAAACTTCCGGTTTGCGGACGGGGTTTATTTGTCGGCGGAGCAGTTGCGGGCCAACCGCCCGGCGTATGCCTGGGAGGCGGTGGAGGTGCTCCGTTTCACCAATCCGCAGACCTCGCTGACTTCGGTTTCCGGGGTGTTTTTGAAGAAAGAAAAACGGGAACTGCCCCTCGATTCGGTGTGGGCGGTGAGCATGGACGGCATCCCGTCGGTGCGGGTGCCGCACGGCGAAATCAACCGGGAATTGCCTACTTTTGCCGCCCTGAAACTGCGGGGAAAAATCTGCTACTTCACCTACCCCGACTGGCGCACGAAGGAAGTTTTCGTGGCGGCCTACAACCCCCTCAACGGCAGGCCGTTCCGGCAGGGCAAGGTGAAGCGGGAGCAGGAGGTCATCATCGAAAAAATGCTGCGGTTCGAGTCGGGCGAAGTGGCCGATTTCAACGTCGGAAACCTGCTGGCCTGGATACAGGACGACCCGCTGCTGGTGGAGACGCTCACCGAACTTCCGCCGGAGGAGCAGCAGGAAAAACTGTTCAGGTGCCTGCTGATTTATGTGGACCGGAACGAAGCATTTTTGAGGGGTGAGGGACGAGGGATGAGGGATGGAACGGGAAACTGATTTTGGAGTTGTGACTTGTTGATTTCCATTGTATTTTCGTGATAAAATATTTTGTTATGACGCTATCAAATTCGAGCCAACTGACAAATTTGCAACGAGAGCTTTTGAAGGTTTTTAGTGTAAAGCTTGATGACAGCCAACTCGTCGATGTTCGGAAATTGTTGACCCGGTACTTTGCTGAAATGGCCACCAAAGAAATGGACAGGCTTTGGGAAGAAAGAGACTGGTCAGGTGAAACCATGCGGCAATGGGCCAATGAACACATGCGGTCAAAAGCAGGGGGCAATGAGCAAACTTAGAATTGTACTTGACACTAACGGTTTGCTGGTTTCCATTTCCCGTAACTCACCTTACCGGCCAATTTTCGACCACTTTTTGGATGGAAAATACGAACTGCTTATCAGCACGGAAATACTGAACGAGTACATTGAAAAATTACAGGAAAAAGCCAATTCTTTCGTTGCCAATAACATTTCTGAGGTTATCATCAATGCCCAAAACGTCATCTTTGTCAAT
>JACRAN010000002.1 GCA_016234735.1 Bacteroidota bacterium
CAAAACCCTCCATCATTGCCCGAACATGCGGTGCCCGAAACCCAATTACAATATCATTTTGGGGAATTCCCTTTTCAATCAGCAATCCGGCAATGTTTAGGTCAGTGCCGTCGTGCTGAATCCAAACCTTACCATTTAGCATCACATCAACATGAACGAAAGGAAGGTAAACCCGCTTCTTCCCATGCCAACCAATGTCGAACAATAGGAAATGGCCGCCTTCCTTGTCTAGAATGATTTGGGTCTCCGTGAATTCATCAGAAGGTACCATATTGCCGATTTCTTTTACCAAGTCGCTGACAATCAATGTTTTATTTAACGTGTCCATTTGATGATTGAATTATTTTTTTCATTAAAAATAAGCATTTTCAATCGGTACATCTCCGCAATTTTCAGAAAATAAGCATCTTCAAAAAAATTGTCATAAAACTCTTCTGGAACGGCAAGGTACAACTCCCTTTCTGGTTCTTTTTTGTTCAAGGCTGGCAAATAGACCAAGAACTGGCCCAACGCATCCTCGAATTGATAAAGATCAGATGAACCCTAAAAACTCTTGATTTCAACAGCAATTTTCTGCAAGCCCTTTTCGGCTGCAAGAATTTCGGCACCGAGGTCAATAAACCCTTTGCGCCGACCCAAAATTATCTTGTATGGGTCGTGCGTAATCGTCCAGCCGTCCTTCTCCAACGCCTCCCTAACTTGTTGATGGTATTTGTCTTTTGCCATGCCTGATTTTTTGCAAATATATCCAATTCAATCCTGAAAAACCAGCGCACCCAATCGTAAATCGTCACTCCAAAATCGTAAATCACTCAAGCGCCTCCCACAGCACCTCCACCGGATGCAACGCCTTCCGCCTCGTCCCATCCAAAATCTGGTGCCGACAGCTCGTGCCAGGTGCAGCGATAATCACTTGACTGTCAGCTTTTTTCACTGCCGGGAACAGCACCAATTCCCCAATCTTCATGCTCACTTCGTAATGCTCCACCTCGTAGCCGAACGACCCCGCCATGCCGCAGCAGCCCGACGGGATGACCTCCACCACATAGTTCTCCGGCAGGCCGCAGACCCAGGCAGAATGTTCCACGCTCGACAGCGCCTTTTGGTGGCAATGGCCGTGGAGCAGCACTTTCATGCTTTTTTTGGTGAAAAAATCGGGGGTGATATTGCCTGCCCGAATCTCCCTCGCCAGAAACTCGTCAATCAGCAACGCATTGGCAGCCAATGACTTAGCGACTGGCACGTCCTCCTTCGCCACCAGCCGGGGGTACTCGTCCCGGAAGCCGAGGATGGCCGACGGCTCGATGCCCACGAGCGGCGTTTTATCAGAAATCAGCTTCGCAAAAATGCGGACGTTCTCCCTCGCCAGCCGCTGCGCCGCTGGCAACAGGCCCTTTGACATTTGCGCCCGGCCGCTTTCCGGGTGCTGCGGCATCTCCACTTCGTAGCCGAGGCGGGCGAGCAGCCGCAGCGCCTTCACCCCAATTCCCACGTCATAAAAATTGGTGAACTCGTCGCAGAAAAAGTAAACTTTCCCCTTCCCCACCCCGCTCGGTTTCAACTCGTGGCGGTGCTTTTTGTACCAGCTTCGCAAGGTGGTTTTCGCCAGCGGCGGCAGGCTGCGCTGCTGCGCCACGCCCACGATTTTTTTCACCAAACTACCTGACAGTGAGTTGTTTATGAAAAAATTTGCGAGGCGTGGAAAGTGCGACAGCACAGCGTTCATCCGCCCGATATGCCCGAAGAACTTTGCCCGCCAGGGCACGCCATGGGCTTGGTAATATTGGTGCAGGAACTCCGCCTTCATAGTCGTCATGTCCACGTTGCTGGGGCACTCGGAAGTGCAGCCCTTGCAGGACAAGCAGAGGTCGAGCACCCGTTTCACCTCCGCCGCTCCGATTGCGGATTGCGGATTTCGGATTTCGGATTGGGGGGACTGCCCACTGCCAACTGTCGAACTGCCCACTGAAAGATACTCCCGCAGCGCATTCGCCCGTGCCCTCGTCGTGTCCTTCTCGTCCCTCGTCGCCCGATAGCTGGGGCACATGGTCCCACCGCTGAGGTCGAGGCGGCGGCAGTCACCGGAGCCGTTGCACTTCTCGGCCATGTGCAGGAACCCGCCCGCATCGGAGAAGTCCATAACCGTCTGGATTTCAGGCGGTTTGGCACCGACTTCGAAGCGCAGCGAAGCATCCATCGGCGGTGCATCGGTGATTTTGCCGGGGTTGAAGATGCCGTGCGGATCCCAGATTTTTTTGATGTCCCTCAACAACTGGTAATTTGCCTCGCCGAGCATCAGCGGGATGAACTCGCCCCGCACCCGCCCGTCGCCGTGCTCGCCGGAGAGGGAGCCGTTGTACTTTTTCACCAATTTGGCGGAAGCCAGCGCAATCTCCCGGAACTGCCGCAGGCCCTCCGCATTTTTCAGGTTCAGGACGGGCTTCGTGTGCAACTCGCCAGCCCCGGCGTGGGCGTAGTAAACCGCCTGTTGCCCAAAGCCCGCCATCATCGCCTCGAACTCCCGGATGTAGGCGGGCAGGTCGGCCAGCGCCACGGCAGTGTCCTCCACGAAGGAGTAGGGCTTGGCGTCGCCGGGGATGTTGGACATGACGCCAAGGCCCGCATTGCGGAGCGCCCAAACCTGCGCAGTCTGCTTGCCAGTGACGATGGGGAAGGCGTAGCCCATGCCCACCGCTTGGAAGTTTTCGATAAGTTCCTGCGCCGCCGCCTCGGCCTCGGCCAGCATTTCCCGACGGAACTCAATCATCAGCACCGCTGCCGGGTCGCCCTGCACGAAGAAGCGGTTTTTGCTTTGCTCGATATTGCCTTTCGTGCAGTCCAGCGTGATTTTATCCACCAGCTCGCACTGGTCGGGGCGGTGCTGCATGGCCACGAGCGTGGCCTCCATGCTTTCGTCGAGGCTGGTGAAATGGGCGCAAAGCACGGCTGGCACGGGCGGCGGCAACGGAACGACGTTCAGTTTCACTGCCGTCGTGAAGGCCAAAGTGCCTTCGGAACCAGTCAGTAGTTTGCAAAAATTGAAATCGGGGCCGTCTGGGTTGAAGGGCTTGTGGTCGAGCAGCAGGTCCACGGCGTAGCCCGTGTTGCGGCGGTGGATGTCGGGCTTGGGGTATTCCCGGCGGATATTCTGCTGGTTTTCAGGGAGTTGCAGGGCTTCGTAAATTTGGCGATAGACTTCGCCTTCCAGCGTTTTTTCTTTTGTTTTTGAAAAAAAATCCGCTTCGCAAACGCTGCCGAACACCACCTCCGACCCATCGCTCAAAACCGCCTCGATTTCCAGCACATGCTCACGGGTGGTGCCATGCACGATGCTGGTCGCTCCGCAAGAATTGTTGCCGACCATGCCGCCAATCATGGCCCGGCTGGCCGTAGCGGTAACGGGGCCGAAGAACAGGCCGTATTTTTTCAAAAACTCGTTCAACTCGTCCCGAATCACGCCCGGCTGCACCCGCACCCAGCGCTCCACTTCGTTGATTTCGAGAATGTTGCACCAATGCTTGGACACGTCCACCACGATGCCCGTGCCGACGCACTGGCCACCGAGCGACGTGCCAGCGGTGCGGGGGATGAGGCTGGTTTTGTTTACCGTTGCGAAGCGGATGAGCTTTTTCACGTCCTCCACCGTGCGGGGGTAGGCGACTGCGAGCGGCATTTCCCGATAAACCGAGGCGTCGGTAGCGTAGAGCGCCCGCATGAGCGAGTCGGAGTGAAGCTCGCCGTCGAGGGACTGCTGGAGGTGGCGGAGGCTGGATTGCATGGACTAGTTTTGAGGGGGTAAAAGTCTGAAAAATGGAGAATTGAAAATGGAGAATTGAGAGATGGCCGGGAATTCTCCATTTTCAATTTTCAATTCTCCATTCAAACTACATTTGCGCATGAACCGTGAATTCCTCCTCAACGCCGTTTTTCTCATCTTCGTGAACGTGCTCATCAAGCCGTTCTACGTCTTCGGCATCGAGCGGACGGTGCAGGAGCGGGTGGGGCCGGAGGAGTACGGGCTGTACGCTACGCTGTTCAGTTTCACCTTCCTGCTGTTCATGGTGAACGACTTCGGCATCCATTATTTCAACAACCGCAACATCGCCCGGCACCCGCAACTCATCGGCAAACTGTTGCCCAACACGCTGATGTTGAAGGGGTTGCTCACGGTGGCGTACCTGCTGCTGGTGTTCGTGGCGGCGTATTTTCGAGGCTTTGAGCCGGGCATTTTCCACCTGATTTTTTTCATCGCCGTCAACCACGTGCTCATTTCGCTGACTGCCTTCCTGCGCTCCAACATCAGCGGGCTGGGCATGTACCGCACGGACAGCCTCGTGTCCACGCTCGACAAATTGTTGCTGATTGGAGTTTGTGCCGTGCTGCTGTGGGGCAACGTTTTCCCCGGCACATTTCAAATCGAGTGGTTCATCCATGCCCAAAACCTGACGTGGGGGCTGACGGCGCTCACCGCATTTTTCTTCGTAAAAAATGTGCTCCGCCAGCCACTCCGCTTCCGCCCGAACTGGCCGCTGATGCTGCTCATCCTGAAAAAAAGCGCCCCGTACGCCCTCGCCGTTTTCCTGATGACGGCCTACACCCGCTTCGACATCGTGATTCTGGAGTGGCTGCTGCCCGACGGGCGGCACGAGGCTGGCATTTACGCCGCCGCCTACCGCCTGCTCGATGCGTTCAACATGGCGGGCTTCCTCTTCGCCGGGCTGCTGCTCCCGATGTTTTCGACAATGCTGAGAAGAGAAGAAATTCGGGAACAGGGCGACCGCAAGGGTCGCCCCAACAATGCCGGGGCATCTCCAATCCTCAAACCCTCAAACCCTCAAACCCTCGCTTTGCTCCGCTTCGCCCTGCAACTCATCTGGGGCGGCACGGTGACGGTGGCGGTGGCCTGTTTTTTCTTCCGAACGGAACTGATGCTGTGGCTCTACCCGCAGACCGCCACGCCGTACTACGGCGAGGTGCTGGCCTTCATCATCCTGACGCTGGTGCCGTTCAGCGGCATTTTCGTCTATTCCACCCTACTGACGGCCAACGACAGCTTGCGCAAAATGAACGGGCTGTTCCTCGTCGGCATCGCGGTGAACCTGGCGCTGAACCTGCTGCTCATCCCGTCGCAGAAGGCAGTGGGGGCGGGCATGTCGGCGTTTTTCACCCAAAGCATCGTGCTGGTGGGCATGATGGTTTTGGCAAAAAAAGAACTCGGCTTGCCGTTTGAGCCTCGCCAATTTTTGAAAATAGCAGCCTTCGTTACGTTGGTTTGCTCCGCAAATTGGGCGCTCTACCAACTTCCGGGCGTCGGTTGGTTGCTAAAATTTGGGGCTGGCATAACGGCGGGGCTGCTGCTGGCGTTCGTGCTGCGCATGGTCAATTTGAAAACGATGGCGGGATTGGTGAAAAAATGAGGGGAAATTGGCTGGACGGTTTATCTATTTACTTTTGCAGCTTTCTTGAGGATTTGAGGGGTTGAGGATTTGAGGGCTTAAGCAGAGACCCTCTCAAATCCTCAAATCCCCAACCCCTCAAATCCTCAACATTCATGGACAACAAGGACAATTTGCTCGGCGTCATCTCGACCATTTTCAAGTGGAAAAAAATCATCCTCGCCACCTGTGGGGCCACGGCCATCGGCGCTGCGATAGTGTCGCTGGTGCTGCCGGTTTACTACAAATCCACCACGATTTTTTATGCGGCCAGCCCCGATTTGGCCGTGCCGGCGGCCATCTTCGGCATATCGGCGGAGGCGCCCGACTACTACGGCACGGAGAATGACATTGACCGCATCCTGAGCATCGCCAACTCCGGCGAATTAGTGGCGTTCATGGTGGACAGCTTCGACCTGTACGAGCGCTACGACATTGACCCGAAAAGCCCACGGGGGCCGTACTACGTGGCGCTGGAGTTCGAGAGTCACTTTGATGTGACGAAGACGAAGTACGATGCCATCGAGCTGAGCATCGAGGACGAGGACAAGGAAACAGCCGCCAGGATGACCAATGCCGCCCGCAATTTCATCAATGCGCTGGCGCAAAAAATCGTGAAGGAGGGCCAGGCCAAGACTGTGCGCACATTCGAGTCAAACATTGCCCAAAAGGAAGCCGACATGAAGATGATGAACGACTCAATGCAGCGGATACGCCTCCGGTACGGCGTTTACAACACAAACCCCCAATCGTAAAACCTCTCGGAACTGATAGCGACGGGGGAGGCAAGGCTGAACTTGTCCAAGGCGAAGATGGAATCCTGGTTGAAGAACGGGCTGAACAGAAAGGACTCCATCACGCTCCTCCGGGCAAACATCACCGGGTACGAGAGCCAGTTGGAGCAGCTCTACATCCGCCTCGACACCTTCAACAAAGGCATGGCGCAGGTGGACTACCTCGTGGAGTCGCAACTGCAAGCGAGCGAGCAATTGGCGGAGGACAAGGAGCACTACAAGATGTCGAAGGCGGCGTACAATTCGGAGTTCCCGGCGATTTTCCTGTTGGAGGAGGGGCAGGTGCCCGTCATCAAGGAGCGACCAAAGCGGGCGTTCCTGGTGCTGGCGGCGACGGCGGTGGCGTTCATTTTCAGCGTCATCGGGGTGCTGGTTTTTGATACTTACCGGGATGTGGATTGGCGGGAGGTGATGGGTTTAGGAAATTCAGCTTGATTGGATTAATTTTGAAAAAAAATCAAGATGTCTGCAACTAAAATTATCAGGATAACAACATTTGACGAGCAACAGAATGATGTAGCATACTGGCGAACAAGGCCACCATCAGAGCGGTGGAATGCCATGCTCCGGCTTAGAGAACAGGCATGGATGCTATATTGTGTGGGGCAAAAAATTCCTTACGTCCATGACAGACCATTTCAAAGAGTTTATAAAATTATTAAACGAACATAACATCAAGTACATAATACTTGGTGGGCAGGCAGTCAATTATTGGGGGTACTTGCGCTACACGGGCGACTTGGACATTATCGTAGAGCCAACCCGTGAAAATGCGGAGAACCTAATACTTGCCTTGCTTTATTTTGGATACGAGGTGTATGATTTCCAAGTCGAAAATTTTACTACTCCCAATACCACAGTGCAAATCGGGGCAGCCCCAGACAGGATTGATATTCTTTCCAGTTCCTTGGGAATCAATTTTGAAACATGTTTTGAAAACAGAGAGGAGGTTGAAATTGATGATATAAAGTACAATTTCATCAACCTCGACCACCTCATCCAAAACAAACAAGCGGTAGGTAGGCCAAAGGACATTGAGGACATTGAAAACCTTTTGAAAAATAAAGGAGGGAAACCCAAGCCATGACCCTCGCCGACCACCAAACCCGCACCCTCCTCCTCGGTTTCTCCGCCATCGTGGTGGCGAGCCTGCTCATCGGCATCGCCGGGGGCTGGTGGTACCTGGCGGGCATCCCGGCGCTGGCGCTGTTCGGCTACCTGGCGCTCGTTGATTTCCGCAAAATCTTTTACCTGCTCTTCTTTTTCATCCCGCTCACGGTGGAGGTTTGGCTGCCCAACGGCACCGTCACCGACATGCCCACGGAGCTGATGACGGTGGTTTTGATGGGCATTTACTTTCTCTACACCCTGCGGGAGGGGCGGAATTTGCGGTCGGATTTCCTGAGACACCCCATCACGCTGGTGCTGCTGCTTCACCTCGGCTGGCTGTTTTTCACGGCCCTCACCTCGCAGGACTTGCTCATTTCCGCCAAGTTTTCGCTGGCAAAAATTTGGTACGTCACCACGTTTTTCTTCCTGGCAGGCAGCATTTTAAAGGAAGAAAAAGACCTGCGCACCCTGACCTGGGTGGTGCTGGTGCCACTGGTTTTCACCATTTTTTATGTGCTGCGCAACCATGCTGCGGTCGGGTTCAGCTTCGCCGACATCAACTCGGTGGTCTATCCATTTTACCGCAACAAAGTGGCCTACGCCTGCATGTTGTCCATCTTCCTGCCCTTCGTTTGGTTCACCCGGCAGACGTACCGCAGGTGGTCGTGGCAGTGGACGACACTTGCCGGGGCGGCGGTGCTGCTGCTGGTTGGCATCCAGTTTTCGTACACACGGGCAGCGTACATCATGCTGGCGATGGGCGTCGGGGCCTATTTTGTGATAAAATGGCGGGGGATGAAGCCCGTGCTGGCCGTGGCGGCGCTTTTGGCGGTGCTGTACACGGTGGGCATGGTGCGCCACAACAACTACCTTGACCACAAGCCGGTCTATGAAAAAACCATCACCCACGAGGACTTTGGCGACCTGCTCAACTCCACAACAAAAGGGCAGGACGTGAGCACGATGGAGCGGGTCTATCGCTGGGTGGCGGGCGGCCACATGGTGGGCGAGCGGCCCTGGCTGGGCTTCGGCCCCGGCACGTTCACCAAATTTTACAAAACGTACACCCTGCACGGGTTCCGCACCTACGTCAGCGACAACAAGGAAGGCTCCGGCATCCACTGCTACTACCTGATGACGGCGGTGGAGCAGGGCTACATCGGGGCGCTGCTGTTCGTGGCACTGGTTTTCGTCGTACTTTTGAAGGGCGAAGCCATTTACCACCAAACCGCCGACCTCGACCGCAAGCGGCTGGTGATGATGGTGATGCTGGCCACGGTCATCATCGACGGCCTGCTGCTGATGAACGACCTGGTGGAAACCGACAAAATCGGTTCCTTTTTCTTTCTTTGCATGGCGGTTTTGGTCAATGTGGACCTTGCAAACAAGAAGACATTAGACGATAGACAACAGACTTGAGACAAGCTTCCTGCTCAATCTAAAATCTATCGTCTATCGTCTAATGTCTCAAAGAACATGGACATCTACAAAAGAA
>JACRAN010000073.1 GCA_016234735.1 Bacteroidota bacterium
GGGCTTGGCGAAGGTATCCGTGAACCGCTTTGAGGAACCAAGCCAACCTCTGTTCGTAAAATCCAGAATGCTCCAACACTCGCTCAGACGACTCTCCATCGACATGCTGATGAGGGCAATGCGCACGACTGCGGGGATGGATTTCACGTTCTTCGATAGTTCAGAGTTTGCGTTTTTGATGTGCTGCGCCTCGTCGATTACGATGCAATGCCAGCTCATTTTTTTCAGCAAATCCACCTCGCTGTCGGCCACGCCGTAGGTGGTGATGATGATGTCGGGGTCGCTTACGTCGAGTTTGCGACGCTGGCCGAAGTACACGGCGGCAGTCAGCGTCGGGGCAAATTTTTCCATTTCCCTGCGCCAGTTGGCGAGCAGCGGGGCAGGCACGATGACCAGCGCCTTGTCTTTTTTCAAAAGCCCCTCCTCCTTGAAACGCAGCAGGGCGGCGATGGCCTGGAGTGTTTTGCCAAGGCCCATGCCGTCGGCGAGCAGGCTGCCGAAGCCAAGGTGGGCGTTTTTGAGCAGCCATCCGTAGCCGGTGCGCTGGTAGGGGCGGAGCCTTGCCCGCAGGCCCTGGGGCAACGGCGTTTCGGCGGGCTGCAAGAACTGTTGGACGAGGGCTTCCGCCTCTGCTGTCAGGCCGATTTTTACATCCCCGTACTCCCCGGCGAGGACTGCTTGCAGCGCCTCCATGTCACCGATGCGGGGCGGCTCGTCGAATTTTTGGAAGAGTTCCACCAGTTCGTCCTCGTCCACCAGCACGTACCGGCCCCGCATTTTTACAATGCCGACGAGGTTGATGACCAACGTTTCAAACTCGTCGATAGGGATGAGGTCGTCGCCGAGTGCCACCTGCCAGCCGAACGCCAACTGTTCCGCAAAACCGGGAGACGGGTTCTCTTTTTTGCCATGCGCTTTTTTCACCAGCAGCGAAGCCTGTGGGCGCACGAATTGCTCCATGCCATCGGGCAGCGAGATGCCCGCGCCGAACAACCGCAGAACAGGCAGGTTTTTCAGCAGCACGTCCACGAAGCCCACCGGGCTGAATGTCAGCCGCCGCTCGCCCTGCGACTCCACAATCCGGTGGAGTTGCGGAAAAAATTCCATCGCCCGCATCACGTCCTTCAGCACGTCGAGCTTCACCGATTCGTACTGTTTTTGCTTCAAAACCTGGCTCAACGGCACAGGTGGGCGCTGCGCATCACGGCGGTCTTCCACCAGCAGTTCAACTGAAAAATGATTGCCCTCGTCCACCACTTTCAGCAGCGGCACGTAGTCCTTGTGGGCGAGGTAAAAATTATTGAGCCAAACCTGGAGCATCTGCGCAGTGTCTTCACTATCAAAACTTTCTGGCTTGTTTTCGGTGGTGAACTGGAACATTTGCGCCAACGGGTGCGGGTCTTCACTCAGGCTGTCTGCCATGCAGGTACCGATGAATACCGAGCAAAGCGTGTTGAGCATCTCGCCCTGCGACTGGCGGCGCTCCTCCTTGCCGGTCTGCACCGTCAGCAGGTCTGGCGGCAGGCTGGCGGCGATTTTTTCAAACACGGCCCGGACCTCCTCTGCAATGACGGCTGGCAGCCACCGGATGCGGAACGTGCCGGGTGCCCCTTCGAGCAGTTGCGGCATCATCGCCCCGTTTTTGGCCAGCGTCAGCGAGAAGTTGAACGCGTCGAGCAGCGCTGACGTGCCGGGGTGTGTACACCGGAGCATCTCCAAATCCCAGCCGAGCAGGATTTGCACGAGATGCTCTGGCCGGAATTCTTTCAGCGGTTTCGGTGTGCCTTTTTTGTCCCAAACGAGCAGGTTTTTCAGCAGCAGGTTTTCGTCGAAAACGAGTTGCAGGCGGTCTTCCGGCTCAACGGTGTACGCTAATTTCTGAGCTACAAAATCGCCGTCGAGCAGCTTGCGGGCAGCCCTGCCGGAGCCTGCGTATATTTTTTGAACGGCCTCTTTGAAATCTTTATCGAAAAAAACCAGGCTTGGCCGGAACAGTGCCAACAGGTTGGCATCCAGGTCGGGCAGGGCCGTAAAATCGAGCGCTTCCGGCTGAGGGGTTTCGTCGTTCGCTGTTTTGAAAAGTTGCGCCCGGGCAGGTTTGGGCATCGGAGGCAGCAGGTCGGTGATGGTACTCCTGGAGTGCAGGAGCAAGCTGGCGGCGCTCGTAGTCCGCTCCGGTTTTTTATCGGCGATGCGGACGTTCCGGCCTTCGAGTTCCTTCACCAAATCGAGACCATGCACCTCGAAGGCCAGGAACGGATTTTTGTCAATTTCCTCTGCCAACGTGTAAATCACTGCGGAGAGGTGGTTGCAGGGCACCGCCCAGTCGGGGCAGGAGCATTTCATTTCAAAATCCTTCCATGTTTTCGGGAAAATGTTGATGCCATGATTTTCAGCGTATTCCATCACGTCGGGCGGTAGTTCCCGGTGGAGCAATCGGGCGACGAGGGCCGGGTTGCGGGCCACTTCGCTTATCAGGTCTTGTTTTTCAGGCTTTGAAAAAAGCGGGACAATGATTTCAACGCGGTAGGGATTGGGGCGACTGCCCTGCACCTTTGCCGTTATTTTATTTTCGGTCACCTCCACGGAATGCACCTTCCCCGTGTTGGCATAGCTACGCCCATGGGGCAATCGGTTGCTGACATCAATGTTGGAGAATGCGTTGAGCCACTGCTGGCCCCACCAGGTGGAGCCGTACTTGTTTGACATTTTTTCCACAATAATTTTCAAAGACGTAGGTAGGCAATTCGCTTGGGTAGTCGGATGGTTTTGCGGCGGCGCAAATTTCAAAAAATATGGGAAACAAACGGAAATTTTTGGCCATTGGCTTTTGGCTTTCAACCCTTTGGCCAACAGCCATCAGCCAATGGCCAATGGCTTTTCCATAGAAATCACAACCACAAATCTTTTACCACCATGCGAAGGTAGGATTCTCCCTGCCAATGTTCCTCCTCGATTTTGTAGGCCACGTGGAAAGGCTTCTTGGAAGCAATTTTCGGGAAGTGCCCGCCCATGCCGAAGGCCACGCCGTACACGGGCGGCGAGCCGTTCTGCGTGACGGCGAGGCGCAGGTGGTTGCCCTTCAACAACTTGGAGTAGCCCGTGTCCACCACCTTTTTCGACACAAAAACCGGGCTGCGGTTGCCGGGGCCGAACGGGGCGAATTGTTTCAGCACCTTCCAGAAACCGGGCGTGATGTCCTTCAAATTCAGCACGGCGGAGATTTTTTCCTCCGGCACCCGCTGCTCCTCCGTGATGCCCGCCCGCACCGCCGCCTCGAACCGGCGTTGAAATTCCGGCACGGCTTCGACGGGCAGCGTCAGCCCGGCGGCGTGGTCGTGCCCGCCGAAATTGAGCAGCAAATCCCCGCAGGTTTTGATGGCCTGGTACACGTTGAAGCCCGGCACCGTGCGGGCCGAGCCGACGGCCAGCCCGTTGGATCCGGTGAGCAGGATGGCGGGCCGGTGGAACCGCTCCACCATCCTCGCTGCCGCAATGCCGATGACGCCCTTGTGCCAGTCCTCCCGGAAGAGCACGATGCTCCGCAACTCCTGCCAGCCGGGCGTGGCCTCGAAGCGTTCGGCAGCCTCCTGCTGGATGTTTTGGTCGTGTTCCTTGCGGAGCTGGTTGCGTTGTTCCAGCACACGGGCATGGTCGGCAGCCGCTGTTTTTTCGGTGGAGAGCAGCAGTTTCACGGCCTGCTGCGCATCGGCCAGCCGCCCGGCGGCATTGATGAGCGGGGCCAGCCCGAACACCACGTCGCTGATGGATAGCGGCAGTTGCTTGCCGCTCTGCTCGATGAGCGCCCGGAGGCCGGGGCGCTCCGTGCGGTTGAGGCATTCGAGGCCGAAGTGCGCCAGCACCCGGTTTTCCCCAATCATCGGCACGATGTCGGCGGCGATGCTGAGGGCGAGGAGGTCGAGCAGTTCCGGCAGTTCGTCCTTCGGCAGGTTGTTTTTTTGCAAAAAAGCCTGTGCCAGCTTGAAGGCCACGCCGCAGCCGCTCAGCCCCTTGAACGGGTAGCCACAGTCGGGCCGCATGGGGTCCAGCACGGCTACGGCCTCCGGCAATGCCCCGTCGGGCAGGTGGTGGTCGCAGATGATGAAGTCGATGCCGAGCGCCCGTGCCCGTGCCACCTGCTCCCGCGCCTGGATTCCGCAGTCCATGGCGAGGATGAGCGAAGCGCCCGTTTGTTGCGCATACTCCACCCCGGCCATGCTCACGCCGTAGCCCTCCCGGTAGCGGTCGGGGATGTAGTAGTCGAGGTGGTGGGGGTGGCGCTTCGCAAGGAACGTGTGCATCATGGCCACCGAGGTGGTACCGTCCACATCGTAATCGCCGTAGAGCAGGATTCGCTCGCCGTTGCGGATGGCCCGGTCGAGGCGTTCGACGGCAGCGTGCATGTCTTTCATCAGGAACGGGTCGTGCAGGTGCGAGAGGTTGGGCCGGAAGAAAATTTTGGCTTCGTCGTAGGTGGTGATGCCCCGTTGGGCGAGCAGTCGGCAGAAGGTCGGGTGGATTTTCAGCACCTCCCGGAGGTGGGCGACGGTGGCTTCGTCGGCAGGCAGGAGGGTCCAGCGTTTTCTCATGTTCGGGGCGTTTTATGAAAAGTGGGTCAATTTACTGCCCGAAGATAAAAAAATCTGTTTTTTGTTCAAAAAACGGGCATAAAAACAGGCAAGAAGTTTTTTATCGGATAATTCTGCAAATCGCCAACAATTCCTTTTCTTTGCTTCGCAACACTCTAAAACCCTGTACCTGATGATGAAAGCGATGCTTATCGACGATGAGCCGGAGAGCCTGCAGTTCATTTCTTCCCTGATAGGCATGTTCTGCCCCACCGTCTCCATCATGGGCATGTACACCGACCCGTTCGAGGGGATGGCGGCCATTGACCTACAAAAGCCAGACGTGTTGCTGTTGGATATCGAGATGCCGGGGATGACCGGCTTCGAGTTGTTGCGCCGCCTGGCGGTGGTTGATTTCGAGTTGATTTTTGTCACGGCCCACAACCAGTATGCGTTGAACGCCATCAAACTCAGCGCTTTGGATTACCTGCTGAAACCAGTTGACCCCACCGAACTGGAAAATGCCCTCCAAAAAGCGGAAGAACGGCAGAAAGAAAAAAGGACCGTGCAGCGGCTCGATGTGCTGGTGGGCCTCCTCAGCAAAACAAACGAATTGCAGCCCAGCCAACAGCACAAAATTGCCCTCCCTACCTCCGATGGCCTGATTTACGTGGAGATGTCCAGCATCATCCGCATTGAGGCAGATGGGGGCTACTGCAAGTTCTTCCTGCAAAACAGCACTCCCCTGATTATTTCCAAGAACATCGGCCTGTACGAGGGCAGTCTCGAAACCTACGATTTCATGCGGGTGAACCGCTCCGACATCATCAACCAGCACTACGTGGTGGAATTCGTGCGGCACGATGGGGGCTACCTGAAAATGAAGGACGGGAGCAGGGTGCCGGTTTCGAGCACGAAACGGGATGAGTTGCTGCGAAGGCTCGCCCGTTTGTAGCCTTTGCGTGAATGTTGCGAAGTGGCTTCGTTCATTCAAAAGGCCGTTTCGTGAACTCATTTATAGGGATTCGTTAATTGACTATTGTTTGCAGGGTTGATTTGGTTTAGAATTGACCCGGGAAACAAAACTGATTATTCACCTAAAACTTTAAAATCATGGCATACACCACTTGCGACGACCTGGATAGGGTCGGTGAAGAATACTACAATATTGGGGAAGGGAATTGGACACAGTTTCCTTCCTACTTCCCGGAAGACTTGGCAATAATTCTGACACAGCCTTCTGCTGATTCCCAACCCCTCCGGCAAATCAATGCAAAATTTCGCGGGGAGGAGGTCACCATTTTAGCCGTCATAATCAAAGACAGTGATAACAACGAGGTACCGTTGCCAAAGGTGGCGCTGCCTTGCCCTCCGTGGGGCCCTCGTCTTAGCTTTGAAGCCCTGCCAGGCAAGTACCTCGGAGAGGAAGTAGTTTAAAATCTTTTAAAAATTATCAATCATGGCTTATACCACGCTTGTAGATGTAACACTGGGAGGCGCCGGCAATGCAGGCGACACACCCACCTATGACCCAATAGACATGGCCAATGTGGCCAGCCAGCTCAGTTATCATCATATCGAAAGTAGAAACGTGATTTTTCGGGGCGATGAATTGACGGTTAGAGCAGGAGTGACCCTATCAGGCAGTCTTCTGAACAAGTTGGCGCTCCCCTGTCCCCCTTGGGGACCTCCAAGAAAAGGATCCGAAGGGGGGAACTATCTTCCAGGATAGCATAATTTTTCACTTTTTAAACACTTTTTCCATGCCTACCCAAGAAAAAATTGACAAGTACCGGGGAATCAACAATGACATCGAATCCTTGTATCCCGGCGTAAAAAACAGGAACAAAGAAGTGGACGAACTCTTGAGCCAACCCGCTGTGAATTGGGAAGACCCAAAATACACCAGGCTTCTTAAGGACTTGCAAGCCACCATCCTGAAACCGAACCGGAAAAAATACTGCCATTGTTTTTTTGTTACCTTTCTTAAAAACATGGAAGGAGAAGCCAAGGATTGGATAGAGGGTTTCACCGCCGGGGTGCCAGAGAAACCAAAGGTGCCGGCACTGCCAGGGATAACAACAGCTCATCAACAACTGAAAGGCCACAAGGAATTGTACTGCAGCTTGTACCTCACCCATCAAGGGTATAAAGCCCTGGGGCTTGGGTATTTAAGCCCCAAAGAAAGCGCCGCTTTTGAACAAGGACTGCAAAAAAGAACCACCTTCCCGTTTCTCAAGGAAGAATTGGACCAACCCTTCCGGGATGAAATCCATGCCATGGTTCTCCTGGCAGACGGAAACTTTTCGGCAAAAGCCACTCCCAAGCGTTTGGAACAATTATCCCAAAAAATTGAAGGGGATTTAAAGGAATTCGCTGATGTAACCCCCCCTCAAAAGGGCGAAATGAGATTCAACAAATTTAACGGAGACCTGACCCCGGTGGAGTGGTTTGGGTTTGCGGATGGCATCAGCCAACCCCGGTTTTTCCCAAGCCCGAAGGGTATCGAACAAATTAAACGCCGGTTTGCCAGATTAAGCGATGTTTCTAATTTGAAATTAGTATTGACCCCTGACCCAGGAGGGCAACATTCGTTAAGCATGGGCAGTTTCCTGACGTTCCTGAAATTGGAGCAAAACGTAGATGCCTTTAACGACGCAGCAAATTCAGTTGCCAATCAACTTGGCATAGACCCAACCTTGGCGGAAGCCTACCTCATGGGGCGGTTCAAGAATGGCGAGCCGGTTACTTTGGAAAATCAAAAACCGAATGGCGGCAAAGCCAGTTCTTCTGAAAATGACTTCGATTATACGGAATTGATAGAAAATGGCGCTGAATTGATAAAAAATGGCGCTGGCCTTCAATCGGATGAGTCGGGCAGCAGATGCCCCTTTCATGCGCACATCCGTAAAATGAATCCGAGGTTGCCGGGCACGGAAGAGCGGAGAATAGTGAGGCGGGGAATTCCCTACGACGAGCAGACGCAACAAAATCCGGAGCGGGTTGGCTTGTTGTTCATGTCGTTTCAAAGAAGCCTGGAAGAGCAGTTTGAGTTTATCCTGAAAAACTGGGGGCACAACAATTATTTGGGGAACTTGAAGTCGGGCATCGATGCGGTGTGCGGTGGCGGAAATTTTAGCCTGGAACGGTCTTTCCCCCTCGCCTGGAATACTTCCGACCCTGAGAACAGGGAAAGCATATCGGACAACATGAATTTTATTTCTTTCAAGGGCGGCTGCTATTTTTTCGCTCCGTCTGTTTCATTTTTAAAGAACATTACAAAATATGACGCTACGATTCCTGGCAAAAATAAGCAAGTCCCGGTCGTTTTCTCCCACGACGGAAAGATCCAGTTGCCACCCGTTATAAAATTTGGATAAATTGAGCTGGCGAATAAAGTTAAATACTCTTTTTATCCTGTTTTTCCCGTCCCTGGCTTTCCTGCAGACGGCGGATATTTTGTGGTTTAATCCCCTCCAATCCCGCCAGGGCTTTTCCCAAAGTTTCAACCACTACATCTATCACGACACCGAAGGCTTCGTCTGGATTAGCTCCACCGCCGGACTGAACCGCTTCGATGGTTTAAGGATGAAACAATACCGCTCTACGCCGGGCGATTCCACCTCGCTCGCCGGAGACATCGTTCATAGCCCCTTCTTCGAGGACAAGCGGCACAATATCTGGTTCTGCACCTACGAAGGCATTCATTGCTACAACCGAAAGCAAGATAACTTCCAGCAGTTTTTTATAAAAAATGAGAAAGGGGCCGACATCAAAGAGGAATACTATGTTTTTTTCCTCGAAAAAGACACCTTCCTTTGGCTCTACGCAGGAGATGGCATTGTCCGCTTTAACATTCACCAGCCTGACTCAACTACCAAGATCAGCCAAACAAGCATGAATCGCTGCATGGCAGATACGGCTGCCAACGGAAGTGTCCGCTTTGTTTATGGCTTCAGAGACGTCAAGGGGGAGCCATTGGAGTATTGGGAAATTGAAAATGGCAAGCTGAGGCAGCGCAGGCAATGGTTCCAAAATGCAGGGCAGAAATTAGTCCCTTCTGAAGTTCAAAGCATGCAGGTTGAAAACGACACCCTCGCCTGGTTGGGAACGGACAAGGGCCTGATGACCTGGAACCGGCGAAGCGGCAGGTTGAAACTCCTCGTGGAAGCCCCTTCAGGCAGGTGTTCCTTCGTTCCTTTGGACAAGCGCCGCCTCCTTGTTTTGCTGCCAGGCAGAGGGCTTTTTTCCTTCGACAAATTCGAGAGGAAATTAAGAGAAATAACGGTAAGGATAATTGGCGATTTTAAAGCCTCGCCCAAGGATTTTCATGATATCTACCTCGACAAACATAAAAACCTGTGGCTTTCCTTCGAATCGGCAGGTTTGATGTTCGCAAATTTGGACAAGGTCAAGTTTTCGTGCCTGCCCAAAAAAGCTACTTCCGATGGGAGCACCAACTACTCTTACTTTTATTCGCTTGAGGACAAAGAAGGCAACCTTTGGCAAGGCACTGCTTATAATGGGCTTTTCCGGTGGGGCAAGCAGGGGCAAACCGTTGAGCATTTTTTGCACCGCCCTCGCGTTCCAGGTTCCTTGCCAAGCGATTGGGTAAGCAGCCTGCTCCTGGACGAAGGTGGAAAAATTTGGGTCGGCACGGCAAAAGGTTTAGCCTGGTTTGACCCCGGAGATAAAACTTTCCATCTTATTCCCGGTGAGCAAGGTCCTGCAAGCTATTTGGTGGTTTATTTGTACCAGCTCAGAAACGGTCAAATCCTCGCCTCCACTTCGGATGGAGTGTTTACCGTCAAGTACAAAGAGGGCAAGCCCGTGCTGGCGAACGTGCTTTCGTCGGGAATGTCCGGCTACACCACCATTTACGAAGACAAGGACAGCAACATCTACATTTGCCGAAACGACGTGGAAGCCGGCGTTTTCAGCCTACAGCAAGATTCTTTGCATTTGGTGAAAATGCTTCCTGTCAAAGGAAGCGCCCGGGGCTTTTTTGAAGAGGATACAACGCTTTGGATTGCTACTTCTGTTGGCTTGGCAAAAGTGGACAGGCTTGCCCAGACCTATCAACTGGACACGATTTTCACCGAAAAGGATGGCTTGCCCGACAAAAACATTCTGGCGATGCTCGCAGACAACGCCCAAAACTTGTGGTTGAGCACACCCAAGGGGCTGGCTGTATTTCAAAAAAAAGATGGAAAGTTCAGACAGTTCAGCCTGGCGGACGGGGCCCAATCGCCAGAGTTCCACATTTACGCTGCCGCCAAACGTCGCAGCGGCGAACTCTGGTTCGGAGGTTCCAATGGCATCACCATCATCCGTTCTGACTCGATAAAGTTTCTCGAAACCAAGCCCAAAGTCAAAATCACCGATATCAAAATCAACAACGAGGAACGCCCCGGTTTGAAAGATGCCAAAACCGGTGCCACCAATGTTACCCAAATAAACCACCTCGACCTGCCATACGGCGACAACACCCTCTCCTTCGAGTTCGTCGCCATCGAGTACGGCGATCCTTCGAACAACCAGCTTAAATACTTTTTGAAAGGATGGGATAACGACACCGTAACGCTTGCCAAAGGGGAACCTGGTTTTGCCCGTTACTCCAACCTGCGGAAAGGCAACTATACTTTTTGGATTCAGGGAGCAAACAGCGATGGCGTTTGGGGAGACCCGGTCAAGGCGCTTGAAATCACCATTGAACCTCACTGGACCAATACCTGGTGGTTCAATACTTCTCTTGCCGTGCTGCTGGCGCTCATCGCCTACGCCATCCTCCGCTACCGCATCGCCCAGATACGGGAAAAAGCGCAGCTCAACACGCGGGTGGCCGAAAACAAGATGGCGGCGCTGCGCTCGCAGATGAACCCGCATTTCATTTTCAACAGCCTGCAGACCGTCAACGGCTTCATCAGCCGCCAGGACCTGCGGGGCGCCATCGAGTACGTCAACCAGTTTGCCCGCCTGATGCGGGTCATTCTGGAAAACAGCCGGGTGAATGTCATTTCCCTCGAAAGCGAAATCGAACTGCTGGAACTGTACCTCCAAATCGAGGCCAAGCGGTTCAGCCAACCGCTCACGTACTCGATTACGGCAGGCAACGAATTAGACACCTTCAGCACGGAAATACCGCCGATGCTGCTCCAGCCATTTGTCGAAAACGCCATCAAGCACGGCCTATTCCACAAAAAAACCCCGGGGCATATCGCCATCTCGTTCCAACGGGAGAACGGCGGCCTGAAATGCAGCGTGGAAGACAACGGCATCGGCAGGGCGAAGAGTGCGCAACTGAACGACCAGCAGGGTCGCTCCCACAAATCGAGGGGGCTGGAAATCGTGAACGAAAGGCTCGAAATCATCCGGGCCTCCCGCCCCGGCAACTACACCGTGAAGATCATCGACCTGCACGACCTGCAACAGAAGCCGACCGGAACGAGGGTGGAAATCATCCTGCCGTTGACCTGACAGGGTTCGTTCGTTAACCCAAAATGCCGCTTCATTAACCCAAAACGGCGTTTCGTACATTCCCTGTTTTTTCTTAACGGCAATCGGCGCATTTTGTGGAGGAATTAAGCAAGCAATCATTACCCAAAATATCATCGGCTGTTAGCTTATTTCGCTCCAACAAACCAAAGCCAAAAAACCGTTGAACACTTCGGAACACCAACGCCACCCCAAAGAATCAATTCATTGATTTGACCTCGAACAATCCATTTCGCCCGGCCCTGTAAGCCGGGCTTTTTTTTTTGGCGTTTTGGGTGTTGGCTTTTTGGCGTATTGGCAAAACGGCATTTCTTTCCTGAAATCCCAAAACGCTAACACGCCAAAGCGCCAACACGCACTGCTATTCTACTTTCTTCAAAACTAATTTGCTCTCCGGCCTGACGGCCAGCAATCCCGTCGTCAGCACGGTGTCGCCCACCTGCAATCCCTCCGAAATCTGAATGTACGTCTCGTCCCGGAGGCCCGTTTCCACGATTTTGAACTCCGGCGAGCCGTTTTTGAAAACGATCACCTGCTTGTTGCGGGCCTGCGGGATGACGGCCTGCGTCGGCACCACGAGCGACTGCCCACTGCCGCCCATGTTCAGCAGCACGTTGGCAAAAACGCCCGGCAGCAGCGCCCCATCGTTGGCAGCCACCAACGCCCGTACTTTCAGGCTGCGGGTCTCCGCCTCCACCGCCGCCTCCGAGGCGATGACGGTGGCCGTGAACGTGCGCCTGGAACCTGCCACCGTAAAATCCACCTTCCGCCCCTTCGTAAATTGTGCCCCGTGCTTTTCCGGCACCGTGAAGTCGAGCTTCAACTGGTTCACCTGCCGAAGCGTGGTGAGCAGGGTGGTGGGCGACACGTAAGCGCCGAGGCTCACGTTGCGCAGGCCGAGCCGCCCGCTGTACGGCGAACGGATTTCGGTCTTCGAGATGCTCACCCGCACCAGTTCCATGTCGGCCTGGATGTTGTGTACCTGCAACTCACTGAGGTCCACCTCCTGCTGGCTGATGCCCTGTATTTTCAGGAGTTCCTGCTGGCGTTGGAGCGTTTGCCGGGCGATTTCGAGTTGCACTTGCAGCTTCTTCAACTGCGCCTGCAAATCTTCGTCGAAGAGCTTGGCGAGCAGCGCCCCTTTTTGCACAGGGCTGCCCTCTGGGATGTTCAGGGAGACGAGCCTGCCCGAAATCTCCGGCCGGATTTCCGTCACCTCGAACGGCAGGAGTGTGCCGGGCACGGCTAAGTTTTCCGCTAAGTGTTTGGTTTTGACGATAAACCCTTCCACCGAGAGCGGGCCGCCCCGCTGCGGTGGAGCGGGCACGGCAGCGCCGTCTTTTTTTTCGGATTTGCAGGCGGCCATGAACAGGCCGGCGAGGAGCAGGGCGAGGAGGAGTGAATGTTTTGGACGCATTGCTGTGTTTGAAAAGTTGATTGGTTTGGAAACAACCACTACCGGGCTGTGGTTGTCGCTTGCGCCAAATTTAAGCGTATTTCAGGTTCCAGTTTCCTTCACCCCAAAATCTCCGCAAACGCCTTCGGCACCAGCACTTTCAGCGATACGGGTTGGATGGTGAAACGGGCCTCGCCGTCGAGCGGGAAACCCTCGCCGTCCAGATGGATGCAGGTGGGGCGGGCGGGCGTGATGGCGACGGTGCGGCCGGTGTAGCACTCCACGAGGCGGCTGCGATGGAAGGAGCGGTTGAGGAAGCGCCAGCTTTCGAGCAGGTAGCGCCACTTGGGGGCAGCTTTCACCACCAGCACTTCCAGCAGGCTGTCGTTGAGTTTGGCATGGGGCACGATGGAAAATCCATAGCCGTAGATGGGCGCATTGGCCACTTCCACGAGCAGGCATTGGCGGCTGAACTTGAGGTCATCTACCTGAATATCAAAGGATTGCATCTGGTAAGCCCAGGTTTCTTCGAGGGCGTAGCGCAGGTAGGCCCAGAAACCCCGCACCCGGCTGTCGTGCAGGCGCTTGGCCACCACCGCATCGAAACCGACCCCGGCGAGGTTGACGAAGTGCCTGCCGTTCGCGGTGCAGGAATCGACGGTGACGGGCCGCCCGTTGTTCAGGTGGCGGATGGCCCGTGCCACGTTCCGCCCCAGGCCGAGGTGCATGGCGAAGCCGTTGCCGGAGCCGCAGGGCAGCACCCCCAGCACGGTGTCGGTGCCGATGAGTTGGCTGGAAATTTCGTTGACGGAGCCGTCGCCGCCACAAGCCACCACGAGGTGGCAGCCGTTTTGCACGCCTTCTTTCGCCAGTTCGACGGCATGACCGGCGTACTGCGTGAAGCAGAGTTCGTAGTCGAACTGGTCGGGGTCGAGGTTGTCGGCAATCAATGCGGGCAAGTTGCGGCGGCGGTAGCGGGCACCGGAGAGCGGGTTGGCGATGAACCGTATTTTCTTTTTGTTGCCCATCAGCGGAATACAAAGTGCCTGAACATCAGGAAGTTAACGGTAGCGCCGATGAATACGGCGGTGATTATTTTCGAGACAAGGTAAGAAATGTGGAAGGTTTCGGTGAGGAACCACACGCCGAGCGTGTTCAGCGTCAGGCTCAGGCACACGGCAATCACGTACCGGGCGGCCTGGTGGATGCGGTGCCCGTCCCGCCGCTTGAATACCCACCTTCGGCACAGGGTGAAACTGACCGTGCCGCCTGCCGCCGCCCCCAGCGCATTGGCCAGCACGTACCACACTCCTGCGACTTCCTTGAGGAAAATCGTCACCAGAAAATCTGTCGCCGTCGCCGCAATGGAGGCCACGTGCGACCGCAGCCACGAGAAGAGGAGGGAGGGTTTTTGTATTTGCGTTTCGGTCGGCATGGCTCAATTGACGTGATAGGATTGGAAAACGGATGAAACGGCCGTTTCATCCGTTTTCCAATCCTATCTGATTCGTCTCGTAAAAAACAGCGATTTTTTCCAATGGTTTACGCACCAAATCGGGCACGGTGGCCCCCTCCGCCGGGTACCCGACGGGGATGAGCAAAAATGGCCGCTCGTTGTCCGGCCGGTCGAGTATTTTTTGCAAAAAGTTCATCGGGCTGGGCGTGTGCGTCAGCGACACCAGCCCTGCATGGTGGATGGCCGCCAGCAGGAAGCCCGCTGCGATGCCCACCGACTCGCTCACGTAGTAGCATTTGCGCCGTTCGCCGCCCTCCATTTCGTAGGCTTTTTTGAAAACGACGATGAGCCACGGGGCGGTTTCCAAAAATGGCTTCTGCCAGTCCGTGCCGAGCGGGGCGAGGTCACGCAGCCACTCCTCGCTCATGCGGCCGTTGTAGCTTTCCCGTTCCTCCGCCTCGGCTGCCTCCCGAATCTGCGACTTGATAGCCGGGTCACTCACCACGCAAAAGGTCCAGGGCTGCTTGTGCGCCCCGCTCGGTGCGGTGCTGGCGGTGCGCAGGATGTTTTCGATGATTTCCTTCGGAACGGGACGGTCGCTGAAATTCCGCACCGTGCGGCGGCGGTTCATGTGGCCGTAGAAATCACGGCTGCGTTGCAGCATTTCCGCTTCAGTGAATTGCACCGGGAGGTAAGGGATGTGTGGGTACATTGCTGAGGGATTTATGGTTAAAGTTTAGCAAAGACACAGCGTTTTCGGGGTAGAGTATGTTTTACGATAAAAATAAAATCATGGAACTGATTCAAAAAAAATCAATCGGAACAACAATTGTAAATGGAGTTTTTCTCATCGTTCTGAATCTAGTTCTGATGTCAATTATTGGATACTTGACCTTAGACTCTGATGCCAATCCGAATAGCCGGATTGGGGCATTCCTGTTGAGTTTTTTCATTCCCATCTTCATAGTTTACAAAACCAGGAACATGGATGCAATTGAAAGAATGCTAAAATTCGGTTTCGGATTTATTTCCTACATCATTTTGTCTTTGATAATGGTTGGGTTTCCGCAAGCTTTTGTTACTGGACTAATCCCATGTTTGGTTGTTGCTCTTGCAACTTTGTATTATGGAAAAGTAGCTTTCGAAGTAGTAGAATAAATTTCAGTCACATGGTATGTCAATTGAAAATGGTTTGCTCGTAACAGTCCATTTTTCAATTCATCAACATCAAATAAACATGCAGGCAAATCCCTGCCGCCACCCCCGCTGCCACATCGTCCATCATCACGCCCCAGCCGCCAGGCAGCTTCTCTAACTTCCTGACTCCCAGTGGTTTCCAAATATCGAAGAGGCGAAAAAGGCCGAAGGCGAGCAGCAGGTTCAGCCAGTTGACGGGGACGCCAAGCATGGCCACCCAGACGCCGACGAGTTCATCCACCACGATGCGGGAAGGGTCGTGACCCCATTCGGGTTCGAGTTTTTGCGCAGCTTTTGCCCCCAAAAAAAAGAAAACAAGAA
>JACRAN010000068.1 GCA_016234735.1 Bacteroidota bacterium
CTCGAAAAATATGACGGCGAAACGCCCTTTGTCCTCAGTTGTGTTGTCGGGACGGAATTTAAGATTTCGGATTTCATATTTCGGATTTCTGTTAAACCCGAAATCATAGACATCAAATCCCGTTTTGAAACAGAACCGGGGCTGAAGGATTTTGGACTGGTCAAAAAATTCAAGGATGAGCTATTTCACTGAAAAACAAGATTTCCGAAATTTAAAAAATTTCGGAAATCTAACTTCCCCCGACCCCGACGGCTTCTACGGTCCATTCGGCGGTGCCTTCATCCCCGAAATGCTGCACCCGAACGTCGAGGAACTGCGCAACTGCTACCTCGATATCCTCGAATCGGCAGATTTTCAGGCGGAGTTCCGGGCGCTGCTGCGGGACTACGCCGGTCGGGCCACGCCGCTCTACCACGCCAAGCGGCTGTCGGAGCGGTACGGCACGAAGATTTACCTCAAGCGGGAAGACCTCTGCCACACCGGGGCACATAAAATCAACAACACCATCGGGCAGATTTTGCTGGCGCAACGGCTGGGCAAGCGGCGCATCATCGCCGAGACCGGGGCGGGGCAGCACGGCGTGGCCACCGCCACCGTCTGCGCCCTGATGGGCTTGAAGTGCATCGTGTACATGGGCGCTTTGGACATCGAGCGGCAGGCCCCGAACGTGGCCCGGATGCGGATGCTCGGCGCTACGGTCGTGCCCGCCCTCAGCGGCAACCAGACCCTCAAGGACGCCACCAACGAGGCCATCCGGGATTGGATTTGTAACCCCGTGGACACCCACTACATCATCGGCTCGGTCGTCGGGCCGCACCCGTATCCCGACCTCGTGGCCCGTTTGCAGTCGGTCATCAGCGAAGAAATCCGGGCGCAACTGCTTGAAAAAGAGGGCGTTACGAACCCCACGGCGGTCATCGCCTGCGTGGGCGGCGGCAGCAATGCGGCAGGGGCGTTCTACCATTTCATCGAAGAAAAATCGGTGCGGCTCATCGGTGCGGAGGCGGCGGGGCTGGGCGTGAACACTGGCGAAACAGCAGCCACCATTGCCCTCGGCAAGCCCGGCATCCTGCACGGCAGCCTGAGCATGTTGATTCAAAACAGCGATGGACAGGTCACCGAGCCGTACTCCATTTCGGCGGGGCTGGACTACCCCGGCGTGGGGCCGCTCCATGCGCAGTTGGCAGCGTCGGGCCGGGCATCCTACCTTCCGGTGACGGACGACGAGGCGCTGGCGGCGGCCTTCCAACTGGCGAGGCTGGAGGGCATCATCCCGGCGCTGGAATCGGCACATGCGCTGGCGGTTTTGGAGAAAATAGGTTTTAAACAAAACGAAGTGGTCGTGGTGTGTCTGTCGGGACGGGGGGATAAAGATTTGGGGACGTACACGAAGCATTTGCCTTGAAAAAATTATCAATTCTTGATAATTTTTCGTAAAATTGCAACATGAAAGTCAGCGTCAAGGACACCCTATCCGGCAATCTCATTGCGGCAGAAATCAAGGCTGCCAGGCTTGCGGACATGCCTTTGAAGAAGGATGGGTGGCAGTTCAATTGGCGGGAGCTGTGCAAAAAATCAGGTGCGACTTTTTTTAAACTCACACTTGAAAATTCGGCGCAAAAAGTGGAGGGGATGTTGATGCTGACCTTGCAGGATGGTGGCATGCTCTATATGGACTGCTTAGAAGTAGCGCCTAAGAATTACGGCTCAAAAGGTCAGCTCGACTTTGTTGCTGGGTGTCTTTTGGCTTATGCCTGCAAATTGAGCAAGGAAATTGGCAAGCCGCCTTATGACGGTTATCTTTCCTTTGAAAGCAAGACCGTTTTGATAGAAATGTACCAAAAGAAATATGGTGCAACATGGGCGATGGGGCAGCGAATGTTCTTTAGCCCAGCAGCAGGAATCAAATTAATGGAGCTTTTTCTGCAAAGCTCAGAAAACGATTGACATGAAAAAATCAAAATTCGTCAATGAAGGCGGTATTCAAGGTGCAGGCACTGGGTTTGTTGATACAAATAGCCCTGATTGGAAAGCCTTCTTAGGGGTCATCCACCAACATTCACAGGATAGGAGTAAGGACGAGCGTACAGATACTAAACTGAAGGACATCCGTTTTCGCATGGGGAGCTACCTTCGCAACGAGGCTTCACCGCTTTCCAACTACATTCCTTCACTCCTCTCCGAGTGTATCGAAGCCCTCGAAATCAAGAAAAAAGACTTTGCCGCCTACATCGGCATCGAAGACTCCAACCTTAGTGCCATGCTCAAGGGCCGTCGTCGTATCAGCCCGGAATTCGCACTTAAACTGGAGCAAATATTCGACATCTCCGCCACCCTCTGGCTCAGTGTGCAAAGCAAAAACGAACTTGACCTGCTGCGCAAAAGCAAAAGCCTGCTTGGGCCAACGCTCAGTAGGAAGGAACTGCTTGCCAGGGCGATCTGAAAAAAATAGACTCAATCTCCAATGTCAAACACAATACTTGACGCTCCAGAGTACAGTTTCGATGAAATCCGCAAGAACTTGATGAAGGGCGGCCTGACGCAGGTTTATGAGAAGCAGGGCGAGCTGATTGTGAATAAAGACGATTACGTCCGGGTGAAAATCCGACGGACCGTGAACAGTCAAGAAGTCGTACCGATGTGGGCACCAATTGGCAATGGCGCACAAGCCATTTTTTCCATCGCACTGATTTTCACTTTGCGCTTTTTCCGTATCCCCTATTTCTTCCTAATTGGAATCCTATTGGGCTTGGCTGCCTCCTACTTTTACTATTTGCCGAAGTGCAACAAGCTGAAAAATGAGGTAGAAAAACTCATGGGTGGTGGGATTTAAAAACCAAAAATGTCTTTTATAAAAACTTCACAATGAACCGCTTAGAACAACTTTTCCATCAAAAAAACAGGAACGTCTTGTCGGTTTATTTCACCGCAGGCTACCCCGCCCCCGACGGCACCCGCCAGACCATCCTCGACCTCGCCGCTGCCGGGGCCGACCTGGTGGAGGTGGGCATCCCGTTCAGCGACCCGCTGGCCGATGGGCCGACCATCCAGGCGAGCAGCCATGCGGCGCTGGCGGGCGGCATGTCGCTGGCCAAACTTTTCACCCAACTCGAAGGCATCCGCAGCGAGACGGACCTCCCGCTGGTGCTGATGGGCTACCTGAACCCGGTGCTGCAATCCGGCGTGGAGCGGTTCTGTGAAAAATGCGCCGAAACGGGCGTGGACGGCGTGATTTTACCTGACCTGCCGCTGGCTTTTTTTGAAAAAAACTACCGTCCGGTTTTTGAAAAAAACGACCTCTGCCCCATTTTTTTGGTGACGCCGCAGACATCCGACGAACGCATCCGGCAACTCGACGCAGCGAGCCGGGGCTTTTTGTACGCTGTCTCAACGGCTTCGACGACGGGCGGGGCGGGCGGTTTTGGCGAAGCGCAAGTGGCTTATTTTCAGTGCATTGCGAAGCTGGGCCTGCGAAATCCCGTACTTGTCGGCTTCGGTATTTCCGACCGAAAAGCCTTCGAAACCGTTTGCCAATACCTCAACGGCGGGGTGGTGGGCAGTGCGTTCATCCGGGCGCAGGAGGCAGGGGTGACGGCGGGAGAGTTTGTTAAACGATTTTCCGGCGGGGCTTGATGGGACACAGATTTGACAGATTTGAACTGATTTTCACAGCCAAAAAAAAATCAGTTCAAATCCGTTTTCATCCGTTCAATCTGTGTCCAATCAAGCCATGTTTTAAAAAAAATCTCAACGATGATTATCCAACTCGAACCAAAAATAAGCGAGCAGGCGAAGGCAAAATTGCTCGAAAAAATCAACGAAACGGGCTTCAAAACCACCGAAGTACGCACCCAGTTCCGGCACTGCCTCGTGGGCACGGGGTCGAAGGAGTTCGACATCCGCACCCTCGGCAACCTGCCCGGCGTGGCCGACATCCACCGGGTGAGCGACCCCTTCAAACTCGTGAGCCGGAAGTGGCGGGTGGAGGACACCCTGATTGACCTCGGCGACGGCGTGACCCTCTGCCGGGGCGACCTGGCGATGATGGCCGGGCCATGCTCCATCGAGAGCGAGGAGCAGGTGTTTAGTACGATTAACCACCTGAAAGCCAACGGGTTGCGCATCATGCGGGGCGGGGTGTTCAAGCCGAGGAGTTCGCCGTACTCGTTCCGGGGCATGGGGCTTGACGGGCTGAAAATGTGGTCGGCGCTGGCACGGGAGCACGGCATCAAAATCATCAGCGAGGTGATGCACACGGAGCAAATCGAGGCGATGTACCCCTACGTGGACATCTTCCAGGTGGGTGCCCGCAACGCCCAGAATTTCAACCTGCTGGATGCCCTCGGCGGGGTGGACAAGCCGGTGATGCTCAAGCGGGGCATGTCGGGCACCATCGAGGAACTTTTGCAGGCGGCGGAGTACGTGTTCAGCAACGGCAACGAGAAAATCATCCTCTGCGAGCGGGGCATCCGCACCTATGAGACGGCCAGCCGCAACACGTTCGACATCAACGCCATCCCGATTTTGAAGGACAAATCGCACCTGCCGGTGGTGGCCGACCCGTCGCACGGCATCGGCATCCGCAGCTACGTGGCGGCGGTGGCACTGGCGGCGGTGATGGCCGGGGCCGACGGGGTCATCGTGGAGGTGCATGAGTCGCCGGAGAAGGCCGCTTCGGACGGGGCGCAGACGCTGGATTTCGAGGAGGCCGGGCGGCTGTACGGGCGGATGCGGGCGGCAGTGGCGCTGCGTGATGCGTGATGCGGTGCTGGTTTTTGGAACAAAAAAAAGCGGCATGGGTGATGACCCGTGCCGCTTTTTTTTATTGTAAAACGTTGTTTTTCAAACACTTAGGTAGTTCATCAGCGCATCGAGCCGCTCCTGCAAGGATTCGATGTATTCCTCCTCGTTGAACGATGCCTTGATTTCGTAGCCAAACCTGTCGAAGGATTTCAGGATGTTGTGAATGTCCTGCCGGTTGATTTTCAAAGTGACTTCCACGATGGAAGATTCGGGGTGCGAAGTGACGAAGGTGCTGAGGATGGTCGCCCTCTCTGCCTCTACGATCCGGGCGATTTCGGCCAGGGAGTAGCCCCGGTGCTGGAATTCCAGCACGACGATGCTGCCGGATTCGCTGAAAGCGGCGGTCTTGGCAAAATAATTCAGCACGTCCTCCAGCGAAACCATGCCCATGTAGTCGCCATTGTCGTCCACCACCGGGATGACGGTCAGTTGGTGTTCTGCCAGCAGCCGCATGACCTCGTAGATGTGGTCAGACTTTTTGACGAAGGCTTTGATGAGGGAAAGCTGGAAGGAACCGATAGGTTCGTTGGTTTTGTGTATCAGGATGTCGTCTTCGCTGATGACGCCGAGGAGTTGGTGTTCATTGACAATGGGCAGGTGCCGCACGTTGAAATTTTCCATCGATGCGAGTGCCAACTTACCGGTGTCTGAGGTGCGCAGTGGTAAAACTGCGGTGGAGATAAGGTTTTCAGCAACCATTAGTGTTTGTGTTTTGAAACATCATCGGGATAACGTTTCTTAGTTCTCTCTGTAGGTGATGGTTCAGTTAATATTTTCTTGTTGTTTCTGACTTTGCAAAATCCCAGCCAATTTGGTCGCAAGGTACAGGTTTTGAGTTAGGGAGTTAGTGAGTTTTGAGTGGTGTTTTAACTCGCTAACTCGAACTTCGCCAACTCAAAACTCCTCAACTTCCCATCAGCCGTTTTTTTTGGTCGGCAAACTCCTGCTCGGTCAGCAGGCCTTTTTCACGGAGGGCACCGAGTTTTTTTAGCTGGTCGAGCAAATCGGGTTGGGAGGCGAGGAGGTTTTCCACTGCCGTAGTCGTCCTTGGTTTTTGGGCGAGGCGGAAGCCGTTCTCCTCGAAATCATCAAATTCCTGCTGGATGCGCAAGTAAGCCAGTGCGTGGTGCTGTTTGATTTTCTGAAAATCCCGGAAGCCGTGAACCACGGCTTTGTCAAGGTGGAAGTATGCCATTTTGGCATCTTCAATCAGCGAATAGGCGCAAGCGATATTGAAATGGGTGGCGATGTCCTGCGGGGCAATTTCAAGGGATTTTTTGAAATCTCCAATAGCCCCGGCATAATCGAAGTCTCTGAATTTTTCAAGGCCCGATTGTTTGTACTGGTTGGGGCGTTCCGCAACGGGCCTTTGCGCCGTTCTTTGTTGGGTTTCCCGGCGCTCGAAGTCCGTGCGGTGGCTGCGCTCGAAGTCGGGTTGTTGGCGGAGGTTAGTGAAGTCGGCTTTGTTGTATTTCCGGTCGAAACTCTCCCGGTCCATCGAAAAAAACACGATGGCATCGATGAGGGAAATGAGCCAGAACAGCGGAAACCAAAAGAAAATGATGTACAAAATGCCCAAAC
>JACRAN010000071.1 GCA_016234735.1 Bacteroidota bacterium
GATTATTGTCGTTGGCGGCCTTCTGGGTCATGGCACCCCAGATGCGGGCACCTTCGCCGTCCATTTTCAGGCTGATGGCCAACTCGCCCGTGGTCGGGTCGGGGCTGGCGGAAGCATCCGTCACACGGTCACCCTCAAGCGGGGCGGTGTTTTTGCCCGGCTCTTTTTTGATGGCGTACAATTCGTAAGTGTCCTTCAGTTCCTTGCCATCGGCACCTTTGGCCGCTTTACGTGACCACAGGAACATCACGTCGGCCGGGAACAACTCCCTGACACCGGGCTTGCTCAACATTTCGGTGATGGCCCTGCGCTTGTTTTTATTGGCAGTGCCCATGGGTGCCAAGCCAAGGGAACCATCGTTTGGCGTGTAAATATCGAGCAACGGGCCGGAGGTAGCCGTCAAATCGGGTGCAGTTGTGTCCTTGGCAGGTGCCTGGACAACATTTTTTGTGGAGTCAACAATGGACTGGTCCAGGGAATCGGTTTTCACGCTGTCCTGAACGGCCGGGCTGGTAGTTTCACCAGAAGCCATTTTTTTCAGCTTCTCGTTTGCGGCCATGAAAGCATTCCCGAAACCGGCATCGCTGATGCGGTAAACATTCCAGAACTCCAATTTGGCAGCAGCTTGCAGGAAGTTGCGTGCCCGCTGAGGGTTGTCAACGCCAGGAAGTTCCACCAGGATGAGGTCACGGCCTGCATCAAGCGATACCACAGGCCCCACAACGCCCAGTTTGTCGATGCGTTGTTTGAGCAGTTCATAGGTGCGGCCCACCGTAGCATCTGCTTCTTTGCGCAGCAGGCTGACCATTTGCTGGTCGCTCGTGGAGGCGTTCACTTCATCCTTCAGCGATTCGTTGCGTTTGAAAACGCTATTGAGTGGGCGGCCACCGGAGGTTTCTTTCCACACCTGCGCAAAAAGCGTAATAAAATCCGACTGGGTTGTTTTTTGCAACTCGGCAGCACGGACCAAGGCATCTTCCACTGCTTTGTCATTGTCGTTGCCGGACATTGCACGAATGAAATCCCGCAAATCCACCTGAAGCAAAACGCTCATCCCGCCTTTCAGGTCAAGCCCGAAACCCAATTGCGATGCCTTCAATTCCTGATACGTATAAGATTTAAGCAGCGGTATTGAAAAAATGGTTTCGCTGGAAATGGAGTCCAGATAATTGGCCCGCTTCAGTTTGTAACAAACGGAGCCGCTGCCTTCCGAACAATTGGTTTTAGCGTAATTATCTGCCCTGCCTTCCGTCCTCCAGGTGGGGATCATGAACACAAACTGGATGAGGGAAACCACGGCCAACGCCACGAGAAAGATTTTAATGATACCTTTTCCTTGCATGACAAGCAAATTTTTTAACAGTGAAACCTGGAGGACAACCGTTCAGCTAAATTGAGTAATCATTTGTAAAAGCCCAGCTTTCGCAAACCCGGATTGTCGCTTTGCCCAAACTCACATTTTCGAGTGGTAAAATGCGCTGAAAAATTTAGGAACTATGGATGGTAAAGGCTTAAAAATCAGCATTTTATGAAGTCAAATAATAGATTTTCAACCCCTTTCCGAAAAAACTGCGCAAATATAAGCCTTTTACTCAATTCCCTTTCTTTTGTTTCAAGGTACGGTCAGTATTGGATCCAGTTTTGACCACCATTTCAGGGCGGTTTCTGGCAGGCAATCTTGATGCCTGATTTTTTAATTTAATGTCACAAAACTTTTTTCAGCGCCATGTGACCCCGCCCTGCTCCTCCGTCTGAACGTCGGGGGTCCATTTGAACCGGAGCGTGGAGCATGTTTTTGGACTTCGGTTGTTTTCCCTACTTTTGGCACTCGGATTTTCAAAAAAAGCAAACGCTTTTCCGGCGGCTGTACCCGCAGGTGTCGGAGGGCAAAACATTAAAAAATACGATAATCATGGGTCTTTTTTCTTTCTTAAAAAACGTTGGCACAGCCCTCGTCGGCGGTAAAAAATCGGAAACCAAATCCACCCCGGCTGCCGGTGGCAGCCATGCTTTGCAGGAATTAGAGAACGCACAATTGGCCATGCGCCTCACCAACCACGTCACCACACTCGGCCTAAAAGTCGAAAACCTGAACATCGTCGTCGATGACGACAAGGCGACCATCACCGGCACTGCCGCCTCGCAGTCCGAAAAAGAAAAAATCATCCTTGCCGTCGGCAACGTGGCGGGCATTGCCACCGTGGACGACTGGATGGCCGTGGCACCGGCGCCGGCACCTGAGCCGGAGGCAAAATTTGTCACCGTGGAAAAAGGCGACACCCTCTCAAAAATCGCCAGGGAGCAGTACGGCAACCCGAACAAGTACCCGGTCATCTTCGAGGCCAACAAGCCCATGCTGACCCACCCGGACAAAATTTACCCGGGCCAGGTGCTGCGCATTCCGCCGCTTGCATAGTTCGACAGTTCGACAGTGGGCAGTCAGGGCTTTAAAACCTTGTCGCAGGCTGCTAACTGCCAACTGTCGAACTGCCCACTAAATTTCTGGACTTCCCGGCCAAAAAAACACGCACATTTTCCGCCGATTCTTCGATGAGCCTGGCTCTCGCCTCACGGGTCGCCCAGGCATGGTGCGGCGTGACGATGCAGTTCCTCGCCCCGATGAGCATGTTGCCGCTGCGGGGCGGCTCTTCGGTCAGCACATCCAGCCCGGCACCAGCGATGATGCCGGTTTCCAGCGCTTTTTTCAGGTCGGGTTCCGACACCAGCCCGCCCCGCCCGGTGTTGATGAGCAGGGCCGTGCGTTTCATTTGCGCCAGCGTACCCCAGTTGATAACCTCCTGGTTGTCAGGGCTTAACGGAGTGTGGAGGCTCAACACGTCGCTTTCCGCCAGCATTTTTTCAAAAGAAACAAACGTCACGCCTGCCTGCCGGTCCCGCTCCGGGTGCTTGTGGTGGGCGACTACCCTCATGCCGAAAGCCAGCGCAATGGCCGCCACCCGTTGCCCGATTTGCCCGAAGCCGTAAATCCCCATCGTTTTCCCGGCGAGTTCCTGCATGGGTTGGAGCGTGTAGCTCCAGTCGTCCGATGTCTGCCAGCCCCCGGCAGCCGTGTGGGCGGTGTGCCGGGAGACGTGGTTGGTGAGTTCCAGAATCAGCGCAAAAACATGCTGCGCCACCGACTCCGAGGCATAGCCCCGCACGTTGCAGACGGTGATGCCCTGCCGTTGTGCCGCCGCTGTGTCCACCACGTTGTAGCCAGTGGCCATCACGCTGATGCAGCGCAGCCGGGGCAGCCGGGCCAGTGTTTTTTCATCCAAAACCGCCTTGTTCGTCAGCACGATGTCGGCATCGGCAGCCCGCCCCGCCACCAGTTCCGGCGGGGTGCGGTCGTGTACGGTCAGGCGGCCCAGGCTCTCCAGCGGTTGCCACGACAAATCGCCGGGGTTGGCGGTGAAGCCGTCGAGCACTACGATGTTTTTCATAAAAAGACTTTAGACCGGAGACTTTAGACGATAGGCACGGATTGCCAATCGGCACTGTGTTCTGAAAAGTTTAGATAGCTAACGTGAGTTCGAGAATTAAAACCTTAAAAATCAATCGATTAGCCACAGAGCGGCTACAATCTCCAAACTCACGTTAGTTAAGAAAATTGCTGCCAAACCACCGTCACATCTAAAATCTATTGTCTAAAGTCTGAGCAATTCAGAGATTTGCAGCACATTTCACGAAAGATGAAAATATTCAGAAAACTCTGGGCAATTTACGGCATCCTTGTTTTTTTCCTGCTTTGGCTGCTGTTTTTCCCGTTTTATTACCTCGCATTCCTCACTTTTCCACGACGTTGGCGCAGGCACATCATCTGGTTCAGCCACCATATTTACACCCGGCTGTTTTTCGGCCTCACGCTGGTGCGTTTCAAAATCGAAGGCCGGGAAAACCTCGACCCCGGCCAGACGTACATCCTCGTGAGCAACCACCTCACCTCGCTCGATTTTATGATAAATGCCCGTGCCTACCCTGGCGTGTACAAGTTTCTGGCGAAACGGGAGTTGGTCAAAGTGCCTGTTTTCGGCTTCATTGTCAGGAAGTTGTGCGTACTGGTGGACCGTTCGAGCGCCGCCTCCCGCTCGGCCAGCATGAAATTTTTGCACAAAACACTGGAGGAAGGCTACTCCGTTTTCCTGTACCCCGAAGGCACCCGCAACCGCTCCGCCGAGCCGCTGCTGCCGTTCCACAACGGCGCTTTCCGCATTGCCATCGAGTCGGGCAAACCCATCGCCGTGCAGACTTTGATTGGCGTGAAAAAAATCTCAGGCCCCACTGCCGGCCTCGACCTCTGGCCAGGCACCGTGCGGGTCGTTTGGGGTAAACCGCTGGAAGTCAGTGGGTTAACGCTGAAGGACGTGGACACACTCGCCGGGCAGGTGCGGGAGGTGATGCTAAAAAACCTCGAAACTTACTCCAAGGCGTAGGCCACCACGCTCGCCCCGTTGCCTGCCACCACCACCGGCTTGCCGTTGCCCAGCAGGTCCACCACCGAAAACGCCGTCGTGCCCGCCAGCGGGAATTGCGGCAGCAGCTTGCCCTGCCCGTCCAGCAAACTGAGTTGGCTTTTTTCCCTGCAAACCGTGCCGGTGAACGCTTTTTTCCGGCCTTGCCACACCACCGGGAACACCTCGTCCTGCGGCTGTGAAAACGAGTAGCCGAAGGCTTTCTCGAAATTTTTGCCTTCGTAAAACCAGGCCGCCAACTCCTGGTTGCTCAGTGCCAAGTAGTCCTTCCGCTCGTCGCCGGCGATGTCGGCGAAGGCGAACCGGAGGGCCTCGTTTTTCCCTGCTTTCAGGCTGAGTTTGAAGTCGCCGCCCTCCAGATTGACGACGGAAACCCGCCCCCGGTCGTCGCAGGCCACGATGCGGTAGTTGCCGTCAGACACCTGGTAATCAGGGCTTTGCAAAAAATTGCCACCCAAGTTTTTCTTCGGAAAACGGAATTCGCCGTTTTTCTGGAACACCTGCAAGGTGCCCGCCGTGTCGAGCAGCATCAGGAAATCCATGCCCTTCGCCTGAAAGTGGGTGAGCGGGTGGCGCACCGTGCCCACGCCCGTTTTGGGCCGCCAGCCCTCCACCGGGCTGCCTTTTTCGTCGAAGCCGTAGGCATTGCCGTTTTCGCAGGCGATGAAAAACTGGTAGTCGTGGCTTTTGAAAAAATCAACGACAGCGAGGCCGTTCGTGGCCGGAGTTTGCAGGCGAAGCGGGAACCCTGCCACGTCCTGCCCGAAGTGGTCGAGCACGAAAATCCCCGTCGGCGTACTGAACGCAAACTGCGTTTCCTTGCTGTTGTCGAGGTCGAGTTGGAAGATTTTCGAGCGGATGGGTTCCTCGAAATTGCGCCGCCAGACGATGCGCCCGCTGCGTGAAATCAGGTAAATCACATGGCTGCTGTCCTGCACGAAAATCTCCGGTTCGCCGGTTTCCGGGTTTTGGAAAACGGCCGGGGCAATCGCAGCCTCGCTGCCCAGCGGGGTTTTCCAGAGGATGTTGGCGGGGGCGGTTTCCGTGGTTCGAGCCTCGTTTTTCGGCGTGACGATGGTGAGGTCGCAGCGGGTGCCCCGGCGGGTCATGGTAGCCGCCAGGAGGTTGAATTTCAGGGGATTGTGGCCGAGGGAAACCAGCATTTTTTCATCAAAAAAATGCGAAGCCTGCTGCCATGCCCTGCCGCTGTCGAAGTACAGGAATCCTTGCGCCTCCACCGGCAGGTTGCGCAGCGACTGGAGGAACGGGACGCTTTTCGAGTAGGTTTGTCCTGCGAGGTACTTGCCCAGCCAACGTTCCATGCCCGTTTTCGTGTTGCTGAACAGCACGTACTCGCCAAGCACGGTGCCGTAGGGGTCGGTGAGGTCGCCGCCGGGTTGGAGCATTTTGCCGAGGGCCAGGCCGGTGAAGCGGCGTATTTTAAACAACTGAAAATCAAAGGTTTCCGTGCTGTTCAGGTGTTTGGCGAGGTTTTCCAGTTCCGCCTCGGCAGCCTTGCTGTTTTTGGTTTTCAGTAGAAAAAATTGCTCGGCAGCGTCATTTTCCAATGGCTCGCCCAGCGCAAAAGCGGCCTCGTTGCCGACCCACGGCGCAAAATACCTGCGCCAGGTACCGGCCTCCTCCGCCGCCACGATGCGCCCGCACGACAGCCACCAGACCAGGGCAAGGTTGTCGGGCAGAGACCGGAACACGTTTTTGAAGGGCTGCGAAGGCCCGTCACTGTTGGCTTCGAGGAGTGGATTGCCGTTGCTGGCGGTGAAGGTGCCGGTCCACTCTCCGGTGGTTTTGCCGGTCGGCAAATCGAGGCGCAGCCAGCGGGCGCTGCTGCCCAGCCCGTCGAGCTTGCCCACGCTGGCGGCATCGAGCAGCGGGCTGAACTGCGGGCCGAGTTCGGGCAGGTTCAGCATCAGGCTCAGGGCATTTTTTTGGGGCCGGAAACCTTTGCCCGCCTGGCTGAAACCGCTGTCCCGGCAGAGCGAATTGGCCGGGTGTTCCAATTGGCTGATGGCGTTTTCGAGGAGGTAGGCGTGGCGGGCGAAGAGCAGCAGGTTTCTGAACTTGGCCAGTGCAAACTGCGCTTGCCCGGCCTCGACGGTGAACACTTCGTTGTTTTTAAAAATGGATTTCCGCACCCGCCAGCTTTGGTTTTCGGTCAAAATGGCGGCTAAGTTTTTGCCCCGCATCCCGTCGAAAATGAACAGCACGTCGATGCCGCTGCTGCGGGTCGGCTGCAACACGGCGAGAAACTCCCCGTCGTTTTTTAGGTTGGTTTTTTTAGAAAAATATTGCCCAAAATCTTTCAAGTCACGCCCCAACGATGTCGGCAAAGCAAGGTTGGCCATGCTGTTTTTGCCCTCCTCCGTCCCTAATTTTTTCAGGATTTCCCGGTTCAGGTTCAGCACGGCTGCCGAGTGCCGGGGAATGGCCTCGTGCGGATGCACCCCCAGCAGTGGCAGGCGCACGAACTGCCCCAACACCGCCAGCCCCACCGCCACCGCCAGTGCGCCAAGTATCAGCTTCTTTTTTCTTTTCATTCTCAAATGGTAAAATTGTCCTTCGCCCCGCAATATTAAGGAATGGAAGAAACTTTTACCTTTGGCCGGATATCAAGGATTGAAGGATTGGAGGATTGGAGGATTGGAGGATTGGAGGATTGAAGGATTGAAGGAAGAAGAAATTCCAAGCTTCAATCCCCCAATCCCCCAATCCTTGTTACCTTCAATCCCCCAATCCTTGTTACCTTCAATCCTCCAATCCTTGTTACCTTCAATCCCCCAATCCTTGTTACCTTCAATCCTTCCTCCATGTCCGTTTCCAAAGAAGTAAAACGCATCACCGTCCATGTCCTGCAAGCGATGAAGGCCAGGGGCGAAAAAATCACCATGCTCACCGGCTACGATTACTCGATGGCCCGCATCCTCGACGAGGGTGGGGTGGAGGTGATCCTCGTGGGCGACTCCGCCTCCAACGTGATGGCGGGCCACGAAACCACGCTGCCCATCACGCTCGACCAGATGATTTACCACGCCGCCTCGGTGGTGCGGGCCGTGAGCAGGGCGCTCGTGGTGGTCGATTTGCCGTTCGGCTACTACCAGGGCAGTTCGAGGGTTGCGCTGGAAAGCGCCATCCGCATCATGAAGGAAGCCGGTGCCCATGCCGTGAAAATGGAGGGCGGCGAGGAGATTGCAGGCTCGGTGAAGCGCATCCTGTCGGCGGGCATCCCCGTGATGGGGCACCTGGGACTGACGCCGCAGTCGATTTACAAATTTGGCACGTACCAGGTGCGGGCGAAGGAGGAAATGGAAGCCACCAAACTGAAACAGGATGCCAAGCTGCTCGAAGAAGTCGGCTGCTTTGCCATCGTTTTGGAGAAAATACCGGCCAAGCTGACGAAGGAAGTGTCGGAGAGCCTCGTCATCCCGACCATCGGCATCGGGGCGGGCGTTCATGCCGACGGGCAGGTGCTGGTGACGCACGACATGCTCGGCATCACCCACGACTTCCAGCCTCGTTTCCTACGGCGCTATCTGGAACTTTTCGACCAGATAAAATTGGCGGTGGAGGCGTACTGTGCCGATGTGAAGTCGAAGGATTTCCCGAACGAGCAGGAGCAGTATTGAATTTCCTCTGTGCCTCTGTGCCTCCGTGTTGAATTTAAACACAGAGGCACGGAGACACAGAGGGGCACTGAGCAATATTTTGGTTTTTCAACAATAAATAAATGTACAAAATCAAGCATTCCGCAACCCTAACTGCCATGCTGCTGACCATTTGCGCCAGCGCCCAAACGACCTACCTGCACTGTGGCAAACTCATCGACTGCACCGACAACAGGCTGAAAACCGAGATGACCATCGTGGTGGAGGGCACTCGCATTGCTGCCGTGCAGAAGGGCTACGCCAAAGCTCCGGCGGGCACGGCGGTCATTGATTTGCGGAGCAAAACCGTGATGCCCGGCCTGATGGACATGCACGTTCACCTTGAAGGCGAAATCAGCCCGAAGAGCTACGAGGAGAAGTTTCGGCTGAACCCCTCCGACGTGGCGTACCAGGCGGAAGTTTTTGGGAAAAAAACGTTGCTGGCGGGCTTCACCACCGTGCGGGACCTCGGCGGCACGGGCGTGAACGTGTCGCTGCGCAATGCCATCAACGCCGGGCTGGTGGACGGCCCCCGCATTTTCACCTGCGAAAAATCCATCGCCACCACGGGCGGCCACGCCGACCCGACCAACGGCGTGCGCAAGGACATGATGGGCGACCCAGGCCCTGCCGAGGGTGTCATCAACAGCCCGGAGGAGGCATGGGAGGCCGTGCGGCAGCGGTACAAAAACGGGGCTGACCTTATCAAAATCACGGCTACTGGCGGTGTGCTCAGCGTGGCCGCCAGCGGCATGAACCCCCAGTTCCGGGAGGAAGAAATCGCTGCGGTGGTAGCAGCGGCGAAGGATTACGGCATGACGGTGGCTGCCCATTGCCACGGCGAGGAGGGCATGTTTCGGGCCGTGAAAATGGGTGTGACGAGCATTGAGCATGGCACGTTTATGACGGACGAAATCATGGATTTGATGAAAAAGAACGGGACGTACTATGTGCCGACCATCTCCGCCGGGCGATTCGTGGCGGAAAAATCGAAGCAGGAGGGCTACTTCCCGGCCGTGGTGGCCATGAAGGCGGCGATGATTGGCCCACAGATTCAGGCAACGTTTACGAAGGCATACAAGGCCGGGGTAAAAATCGCCTTCGGCACCGATGCCGGGGTGAGCCAGCACGGCGAGAACGCCTGGGAGTTCGTCTTCATGACCGAAGGGGGCATGTCGCCCATGGAAGCCATCCAATCGTCAACGGTGACTTCCGCTGCCCTGATTGGCAAGAGCACTGACCTTGGCACCATCGAAAAAGGCAAACTCGCAGACATCGTGGCGGTGGATGGCAACCCGTTGGAGGACATCAAGGCGATGCTCAAAGTGAAATTCGTGATGAAAGAGGGGAAGGTTTACAAAAACGAGTAACGTTCCCTCGTGGCTTGATTGGACACGGATTGAACGGATGGAAATGGATTTGAACAGATTTTTTATCCGTTTCAATCTGTTCAATCCGTGTCCAATCAAGCCACGCAGGCAAATAAAATCAAAACCGTTTTCAACAAAAATATGGAGCAACCAACCGAACCCACACCCAAGCGTCCGCTTCGCAAAATACTGCTCGTGCTCGGCCTGCTGGCCATCTGTGCGGGCGGCTACGTCGCCTGGGATTTTTTCTACAAGCCCAACGTCCCCGGCACCTTGGCCGACCCGTACGTCAAGGTGCCGACCGGCTCCACGCTCGACGAAGTGGTGGCACTGCTCCAAGCCGGGAACTACATTTTGAACGAAAATTCCTTCCGTATGATGGCCGACCGGATGGAATACAAAGGCCGGGCCGGGCGCTACAAAATCACGCCGGGATGGAGCAGTTACAAGTTGGTGAGCCACCTGCGCAGCGGCATGCAGGCCCCGGTGAGGGTGGTGCTCGTCAATGAGCGCCTGTCGGAGCACATCGCCGCCAAAGTGGCCCGCAGCATCGAGCCGGACTCGTTGGCGTTGGTCACGCTGCTCAACGACACGACCTACCTCGACAGCCTCGGCATCACGCCGCAAACGCTGCTGTCGCTGTTCATTCCCAACACTTACGAATTTTACTGGAACACGTCGCCCCGGAAGTTTTTGGAGCGGATGAAAAAAGAACACGACCGATTCTGGTCGGCGGAAGGCCGACAGGCCAAAGCCGATTCGCTGGGCCTCACTCGTGAGCAGGTGTACACAGTGGCCTCCATCGTGGAGCGGGAAACCAACGCCGAAAGCGAAAAGCGCCGCATGGCCGGGGTCTATCTGAACCGCCTCGAACAGGACTGGCCGCTGCAAGCCGACCCGACGCTTGTGTTCGCCAGTCGTGACTGGGAGGCCCGTGACCTCGCCAAATACAAAACCCTCGACTCGCCGTACAATACCTACCTGTACACCGGCCTGCCGCCCGGCCCCATCAGCATGGCCAGCATCCCCAGCCTCGATGCCGTGCTGAACCGGGAACCACACAACTACATGTTCTTCGTGGCAATGGGCGATGGCTCCGGCCTGCACATGTTCGCCGAGACGTACGAGGCGCACAAAGTCAATATTGAGCGGTACAAGGAGAATCTGATCAAGCGGGGGCTGGGACTTTGACGATTTACGATTTTGGATTTACGATTTACGATTGTGGGCGCAGACTCCACCATTCGTAAATCGTAAATCCAAAATCGTAAATCGATAAATCATTTCTGATAACCCGCCGGATCCAGCGCCTTCGGTGTCCAGGCTTTGAGCATCCCTTCCACCTTGTTGCGGTCGTAGCCTTCGCCACTTTCGAGCAGGCCGGTGTCCTGCGTGTGGAGGCGGGTGCCCTTGCCGTCAAGTATGATAAGCACGGGGTAGCCGAAGCGCTGCGGGAAGCCGTATTTTTCAAAGAGAGTTTCGTTCGTGTTTTCCTTGCTGTAATTGAGGTGGTACAGCACATAATTTTCGGCTGCCAACTTTTTCAGCGCCTCGTCTTTTTCGATGAAATCGTGGAAACGGTAGCACCACACGCACCAGTTGCCCCCGGCTTGCAGGATGACGTGCTTGCCCTCACTGGCGGCTATTTCAATGGCTTTTGCAATGTCTTCACTGGCATTGGCTTCGGGATGGTAGAGGTTGCCGTAGGTCTTTTGCGCCAGCAGGCCAGCGGACGAAAAGGCCAGCAGCGTGAAGGTGAAAAGGATGGGTCGTATGGATTTCATTGTTGAATGGTTTGGTGAAATGAAGGTAAAAGTAGGTATCTCACCAATTTGCACCCATCTATTTCTTGAACGCAGGTTAACAACCCTATGACATGGCCATGAGCGACTTGAGTTCGGCAGGCAAAACGGAGATGATGTCCTGAATTTCTCCTTCCGAAACATGGTTCTTGATTACCTTGAACACCGCCTGGATAGCTTCCTTTACCTCGTAATCGGTGACGAAATCGTAGTTGTTGTCGATTCCATCCGCCTCCCTAACGGCTTCGATGAAGTCGTTCAAGTGCCGCATCCGCCTTCCTTCGTTGCTGATTTTCCAGCCATCCACGTAGATGGCTTTGATGAGCATGGGCAGTTGGGAAATCAACTGTAGCGATTCGACCGGCGTCACGCGGTTCCTGAAGGCATGCAAAACGGCCCGTAGTATTCTCGCAGCCCTCACCTTATCGTCGGGGTCGCCAATTTCAGTGGCCACTTCATTGACGAACTCTTCCGCTTTTTGGACATATTTATTGAAATTATGTGCCATGGCATTGATGTTTTGCAATGTTGAAAATGAACTGTTACCCGAAACAAACTTCATGGCATTCTGACTTTAAAAAAATGACTTTACTCACACAGCCCTTTGACGATTGTCATTTTTTGGAAAAATGGAACCCGGTAGCTTTGCTCTTGATTGATTTAATCTGCCTTTTTTATACCTCTTTTTGGAAAATGAGAAGGATTGCTCATTGCCTTCCTTTCACTTCAAACTCCCTTTTTATGAAAATCCTGACAAGCACTTTGAACAAAGCTGCTCGCAAGGCAATGGCTGCATTGCTGCTTTCGAGCCTCATTTTCCCTGCCCTTTTCGCCCAATCCATCTGGACGGGCGGCGCGGGCACCACCAACTGGAACACCCCTGGCAACTGGACGGGCGGCGTTCCCGCAGCAGGCAAAACCGTCACCATCTACACCTGCACCACCTGCCCTGTCATCACAACGACGGGCAACCAGGCCTCCTTCGTGCAGGTGTACGCAGGCGGCAAACTGACCATTGGTTCCAGCGGAAACCTGACCATCTCCAACCCCGGCGGCCCCGGCTTGAAAACACACGCCACCTCGCAAGTGAACATCAGCACGGGGGCGAGCCTGACCATCCAAAACTTCTGGGGCGAAGGCTTGGCCATCGGCGGGGCATTCAACAACAACGGCACCGTGGGCATCAATGGCGGGCACACCGGCATCGCCGTGAGCGCCGGGGCAGCGCTGGCAAACGGGCCAACGGGCGTCATCAACGTGACCGGGGCGAGCCTCAACTACGGCCTGACCTCCTCCGGCACCGTGACCAACCAGGGCGCACTCACCCTCGACGATGCCAACAACGACGGCATCAGCCAGAACGCTGGCGTGATGAATTTGGGCGGTGTCATCAACATCACGAAAACGGGCGTGAACGCCATTTTCTCCAAAGCCAGCATCAACCACAGCGGCACCATGACGATTGACAACGGGCTGAACGGGATTTACCTGCTTTTCGGCACGTTCAACAACAACGCCGCCGGGAAGCTGACCATCACCGGCACGTCTTTCCTGAACGAAGGCATTTACGTGGACCCCGGCACCTTCAAAAATTCCGGGGAACTGACCATTCAAAACGCCCTTTCCAAAGGCATGGAAATCAGCGGCGGCTCGACGTTCAACAATTTCAATAAAATCACATTGAGCGTGCCTGCCTGGGCGGGGATTTTCAACGTCGGCGGGTCGAATTTTACGAACAAGCCCTGTGGGGTGATTGAAACGAATGCGCCGGTCGTGAGCTACGCCACTTTCACGAACAACGGCGTCATCCGGGAAAGCTCGACGGGCAGCAGCCAAATCGGGATGAACAACGGCTCGGTGATAAACCTCAACGGCGGCTCGTTCTCGGTGAGCGGCGGCAATGCGGTCATTGCCGAAGGCGGAACCATCGTCTGGACGGGCTGCTCCAGCACGAGCTGGACGGATGCGAACAACTGGTTCCCGACTGTCTTGCCCAGCATCCAATTTTCAAAAGCCATCGTTCAAAACGTGGCGCAGGCGAGCGGCAATGCGCCGAGAGTGTCCTCCGCAGTCGTCTCGCCCTTCCTGTACCTGCATAACGGGGCTAACCTCACGATAGCCGCCGGGGGGTCTTTGGGCATCAGCGATTTCATGCTCGGCAACGGTTTCCTGGAAGTCAGGCAAGGCGGGATGATGACGGTGCAGGCGGGCGGCTCGTTCAGCAGCAGCGCCGTCAGCATTTTGGGAGGCAACATTCAGAACGGCGGCAGTTTCAACCTCCCCGCGACATTTCATAGCGTCGGCAGTTTCGGTATGAACGGCGGCATTTTCAACAACTTGTCCGGCGGCTCCTTCATCGGCACGGTGGGGCAAGGCGGGTCGGGCGTCAATGCAAGCCTGAGCGGCGGCGCAAGTTTCACCAATAGCGGCGGGGTCACCATCAGCGGCTTCGGAGGCTTCTTCCTGAACCAAAGCGTTTTGACCAATAATGCCAGCGGCGGCATCGGGATGCCCTCCGGCGGGAGAATCTCGAACCTGAACGGCTCCACCGTCACGAACAACGGCTCGATTGGCATTTACAATCAAGCGCCCGAAGGCATCCGCTGCGAAAGTTCAACCTTCAACAACGGGGGTTCCATCACTTTGTCTTTCACTAATATCATCCAGTACGGCAGCACGTTTTCCAACACCGGCTCGATTAATATTGCTTCGCCCTCCGCCGACGGCATCATCAACGGCGGCACGTTCAGCAGCAGCGGCAACATCGGCGTACAAAATTCGGGGACGCACCACGGCATCCTCAACCTCAACGGCTTCACCTTCAGCACCGTCGCAGGCAGCCTCACCCTGCTCGACCATGTGAGCAACGGCGTCATCAATTTCGGCACGTTCAGCAACGGCGGCACCCTTGACGTCAACACGACGAACTTCGCAAGGGGCATCGAAAGCCAGGGCAATTTCGTCAACCAGACGACCGGCAAAATTTTCATCAAAAACACCGTCAACGAACCGCTGGCGAACTTCAACAGCTTCTCCAATCACGGAACCATCACGGTGGAAAACAGCCCGAACTTAGACGGCATCATCACGGGCGGCTTTTTTGAAAACAGCGTTTTTGGAAAAATCACGGTGAGCAACGTGAATACCACGAATGCGGCTGGCTTCTGGGTCTTCGGCGGAACGTGCAACAATTCCGGGCAGATTTCAACCAACAACACCTACATAGGCATTGAAAACGCCGGTAATCTTACCAACCTGCCGACTGGCAGCATTTCGTTGAAAAATGCCGCCGCACCCGCCTTTAATAACCTCGGCACCTTCATCAACCAGGGCGACATGCACTTGGAGGACAGTGGCGAAGGCATCCGAAACCACCAGATTTTCAACTCCACGGGCGACATCCTCATCGAGGGTTGCTACACGGCGGGCGTTGTCAATTTCAAGCAAATGAGCAACAGCGGCTCGCTCATCGTGAATGTCAGCCCTGCCCACCAAATCGTCAACCTGGGCTTCATCAATCTGGACGACCAGGGCAGCGCTTCTTTCACCAACAGCGGCAACGTGCAAATTGCCAACATTCAAAAAGGCATGGAACTGGAAGGCGGCACGACGTTTAACAACTCCGGGAGCTTTGAAATATTCGGCGACGGGCAAATGAACGTGGGCATCCAGAATTTCGGAACGGTCACCAATTCTGCGCCTGGTCTTTTTTACATCTGCTGCGCCTTGCAGCAGTCCATCCTCAACACCGGCGGCACTTTTACCAACGATGTTTGCGCCACCGTGGACGTTGACCAGGTGATGGTGAACACCGCCATTTTCCGAAACAAGGGCTTGCTGAAAACCACTGCCACCGGCTCGAACCAGAACACCGGCTCGTTCACGAACACCGGGGTCATCGAAGATTTTTACGGCTCGTTCAATGGTCTGCCGCTGAACAACCTCGCCGTCAGGGCAAGGCCCATTGCCGGCACCATCGGCGGTTTTATCCAAAATGCGCTTGAAATAGGCTTCAGCAATCCTTTCCAGATCGGCACGACCTGGTATCAAAATGCCAATCTGACCAACCCCGGCGGCACGTACATCCCCGGCGTTAACACTTTCACGCCGAGCGTCGGAGTCGGCACGCACACCCTGTACTTTACGGCGAAAGACCTCGTGAACAATTGCACGAAAACGGTTTCCATCAAGGTCAGCATCGCCAGCGCCCTCATCGGCTTTGGCGGCAAGGACGAACCTAAAATCCTGCTGACCAATGCCCCGAACCCATTCAGCGACCGAACCCAAATCAAGTTCAGCCTGCCCGTTGACACGGAGGCCAAGCTGGTCGTGTCCGACAATTTCGGGCGGTTGGTCGAGGTGGTTTACGAAGGTGAAATCATCAAGGACGAGCTGTACCAATTTGATTTCAACGGCAGCGACAAGCGGGTCGGCAACTACATGGCCACGCTCATTTTGAAGAACGGGCGGACTTACACGGTGCAGATGGTGAAGGCGGACAACAGGTAAACGGCGGGAAGGGACGGGCGGCTTCCACGCCGTCGAGCGTACCTTTGAGGGAAATGTCTATAAGCACCAAATCGGGGCGGGTGGATTCGATGCTTTTCAGCACATCCTCCCTACGAGGCGCGATGCCGGTGACTTCGTAACCCAGCGCCGTGAGCATTATGGAGATGTCGGCGGCGATAATCATTTCGTCTTTTCGACGGCCAGGATTTTAGTCATACGGCAGCATCTTGAACCAGCGTAATGGGGGCGAAAGTAGTTATATTTCGCAGTTTATCCTCTTCGTATTTTGTGGAAGGTGGATGGATGCAGGATGACTGGACGAAGTCGGGTGCAAGTGGGGGTCGTCTGCATTGAAAACACATCGGCCAAAGACTTTGCGGCTCGAGCAGGGGACTAGGTTGGCTTCGTCGGGAGAAGTGTGGATAGGGAATTCCGATCGGGAGACCGGAACCAGCGGGATGATATTTATCCCTCACCTTTGCGATAAAAACAGCAGTGAAACCTTTTTTAAAAGGTTTCACTGCTGTTGTCAGTTTGATTGTTGTATTGCTATATTGTTGTGGCAACAATCAAACAATACGGCAATCTGCACCGCATTGCTTGTTCGGACTTGAAAAATCGTTCATTTTTGCCAATATTTGACTTTGCAATCATTCAATCATGCAGACACAACTCCCGGAAATAAGACGAAACATAGAGCTGGTGCTTCGCAAGTACGCCATCAACAGGGCCAGTCTTTTTGGTTCTTTTGCCGACGGCACGGCAAGGAAGGGCAGCGATGTTGACCTCCTGGTGGAACTCTCCAAACCCATCGGGCTGCTTGAATTCATCCACATCAAGCACGAATTGGAAGACCTGCTCGGCAGAAAAGTGGACCTAGTCGAATTCAAGGCTATCAAGCCTTCGCTGAAAAAACTCATCCTCCACACTGCAATTCCCATCTATGGCAAAGAGGCGGCTTAACGTTAACTTAGAAGACATCGTGGAGAGCATTGAACTTATCGAGGGCTTTGTCGCCGGGGTTTCCCAGCCTGCATTCGAGGCCAACATCGAAAAGCAGGATGCCGTCATCCAAAGGCTCGCCATCATCGGCGAAGCCGTCAAAAACGTGCCCGATGACATCAGAGCCAGATACCCCGAAGTTCCCTGGCGGGATGCTGCCGGACTGCGGGATGTGGTCGTTCATTAATACTTTGGCGTTTCATTATCGGTTATCTGGGAAGCCGCCATCAAAGAACTGCCTGCACTCAAAGAACAAATCCTCAAAATTCAAGAGGAATTGAAATAAGTCTATTCCTTTTTGCCCCTCCCACTCACATCCTGTTCGCTGTCTTCCGGGTTGTCGTTGAGAGTGGGTTCAGGCATTGGGCAAGATTTGACAAATTTTCAAAATTCCTGAAGTCTAGTGACCGCTGCCCGGAATAACGGGACAAGGTTAAAAGCGTCTCTTGTCAATCGTCTCTCTCAAAAGGTTTGTTCCGTTTGTTCGGGACAACCCTTTTACCTCCATTCAGGTATTTTGGCGATTATCAAGCAAGGCTTTTGATGCCAGGGAATATCTTTGTTCTATCTCCCTCTGCTCTTAATTCATGCTACTTTCAACCAAGTTATTCACCTTTTCAATGAAAAAAAGAGCATTCATTCGATGGGCATCGCTGTTGTCCGCTTGGGCAATAACGGGTGCCGGGCTTGGTCAAACTACCGTGGACGAGCAGGCGTTTCGCTCCCTCTCGGATGCCGGGCGGTACCGCTTCGTGCATGATTTCCCGTTCGACAAAATGGACTCCTCCGGGCTGGCAAATTTGTTGCCCCGGCTGCTCGACATCGCCAACGAAAAGGGCGACCGGCATACTGCGTTTGCGGTGCTATACCATAAGTGCCGGGCACGGGAGGCTCTGAAATTGACTGCCGCAGCACGTGATTCATTATTTGAAGAGATGGAAACAACAGCGGCGGAAGGGGGCTTTGAAATAGAGGCGGTGGTTGCCCGTCATTTCGTCATTTTAGAAAATTACCAGAAAATAAGGATTCCGCCCGGGCAGTCCTACGCTGAAATTTTGCAGGAATTGGAGCAGTTGGAAGCCATTGGTCTTGAAAAATTCAGGGATTACTCCGTTGCCCGCCTACTGTTTCAGGATGGCAGTTTCTTGTACCAATTAGAAGATTATGAAAGAGCCTTGCCCTGCCTGTTGGCTGCGGAGCAGTTTTTCGACTTGGAAGAAAAATGGGAAATGTACTGGGTCATCCAGGTTTTGAACTACGTCTATAGCATTTACCAGCATCAAAAAGACTATCCGAAAGGCATTGAGCACGCCAAAAAGTTGCTGGATTTCGTGCGCACTTACCAGCCAAAAGATACCGTCGAAGGGAACCTCTGCCATGATTGGCAGGGCATAGCGTCCATAGACATTGCCTCAATGCTGGTGGCGCAGAAAAAATTTGACGAAGCCGAAAAATGGGCAAACGAGGGCTACGAATTGGTCAAAACGTCTGAAAAATCGGGGTTTCAGGCAGAGACAGAGTTTAATGCGCTTACCATTCTCGTGCCGGCAAAGATTGAACTGGGCAAAATGGGTGATGCGGAGAGGCTGCTCCGACGGATGGAAACGATTCACGAGACTTTTCCACAAACCGGTTATTTCTATTTTAAGCACCTCGGTTTTTACGAGTCCTGCGTCAAGTTTTATGAAAAAAAAGGTGATTTGGCGGCTGCCATGCGCTTCGTCCTGCTCGCCAAACCGCTAAAAGACAGCCTCGACCGTCGCAACGATGTCCGCAAACTGGAACAGATAAAACAGCGGCTCGATGCACAGAAATACACCGAGCAAATCCGCCTCGTCGAACGGGAGAAAGAGATTGAACATTGGCAAAAAAATGCGGCACTGCTCCTGTTGGCACTCGTGCTGGCGCTCGCTTTCGGGATTTTCAAGCGGCTGCGAAACAGGCGGCGGCAGGCTCAAGCCGAACTTGAATCGGCTCAAAAAGAACTCGAAATGTTCACCTCGGATTTTCGGAAGAAAGCGGAACTTGCCGAGAACCTCCGTCTCGAAACGGAAAAACTTGCCCGCTTGGGCGAACGCAGCGAGTACCTCGAAAGACTCACGCACAGCACCATTTTGACGGAGGACGAATGGCAGCGGTTCCGTTCGATTTTTGAAAAGTTGCATCCGCAATTCATCGCCGAACAGAAAGCCCTTTTTCCCGACCTCACGCCTGCCGAGGTTCGTCTCATAGTCCTCGAAAAGCTCGACCTGAGCACCCAGGAAATGGCAAATATCCTCGGCGTTTCCGTCAACACGATTCACCAGACGCAAAGCCGGTTGCGGCGCAAAACAGGCCCCTCTCCTGCCTGATACTTTCCGAACAACGGCAAATCAAAACGTATCGGCTGCGTGAAACGAGTCGAAATTCATTGATTTTCAACGAGTTAGCTCGTTGTCCAATCATTGTCAGGTTTTTGTCAGGTCGTTTTGCGGGGTTCCCGATGGTTTTAGCCCACTATTGCTCCATGAAAATCAGACGGGCAATGGGCGATTCACAAAACTTTTCCGATACAAAAAAACGAGGCAACGGGTTGCTGTTGTCCGTGGGCTACTGGCTGGTTTGGGCCTTCGTGTTGGCGGTTTTGGCGTGGGGCGTGAACCGCTATTTCGAGCATCGCACCCGTGAATTGGACAAGCGGCTGGAAAGACTGCGATAACTATCAGACTAAATATTATCCATGACATCCCGCTCCGGCGGGGTTTCTTCACTTTTTAAAATCAATTTCGATGAAAAAAATGGTACACCTTTTTTCAACAAACACGGTCGCCTCATCATTCATGGCAGGACATTTTTGGCTACTGCTGCCGATGATGTTTGGGGCAATGGGCAACCTGTCCACCCAAACCACTTGGACGGGCAGCTCCGGCACAGACTGGGCCACCGCAAGCAACTGGTCGGCAGGCGTGCCCGATGCCGCCGATGACGTGACCATAAACGACGTGACAAACGACCCAACCCTGAGCACGGCAGGGGCGGTCGCCAAGTCCGTCACGGTAAATGGCGGTGGAGTGCTCACCATCACAGCGGCTGGCGTACTGGGCATCAATGGCGCCACCGGGGAACAAGGCCTCAGGAACAACAGTGGTGGCACAGTGACAAATAGCGGGACCATCACCATCGGGGCAACTGCCAGCAATGGAACTTTTGGCATTCTAAGCTACGGCACTTTCAACAACAACTCGGGCGGGTTCATCAATATTGACAGGTCAACCGAGTCCGGGCTTCGCCCCCAAGGCGGCACTTTTACCAATGAGGGGACCATCAACATCGGGGTTAATTTCAGCGTGGGAAATAATGGACTTAACGTCAACGGCTCTTCCACTTTCAACAACAACACCGGCGGGGTCGTCAATATTGACAGGTCAACCGAATTCGGAATTAATAACTCCACATCAGGCAGCTTCACCAATAATGCAACCATCATCATCGGGGCTAATGCCAGCGTGGGAACTTATGGCATTCGCAACTTTTCCACTTTCAACAACACGGGCGGGGCAATCAATATTGACAGGTCAACTACTTCCGGGATTTCCCTAAATTCATCAACCTTGACCAATTCGGCGACTCTTACCATCGGAGCTCTTGTTGCCATGACAAATTTGATAACCTCTGCCGGAGGAACATTCAGCAACAGCACCGGCGGGACTTTGAAAGGAACGGGCAACCTCCCGGCCTCCAATTTCACCAATGCCGGGGGCACGCTGGCGCCGGGTTATTCTGCCGGCATTATGACTTTTAATGCGAGCGAGGATTTCAGCAACAGCACCATGTCCATCGAAGTAATCGGTGCTGGTGGTGTCGCCGGCACTGATTTCGACAAAATTGCAGTGACTGGCACGGCTACCCTTGGCGGAACCTCCACACTGAATTTGGTTTTCAGTTACGCTGCTGTCAACGGCTTCACTTACGACATCCTCGCGGCAACTACAGTGAGTGGGGCCATTACTAATGTTTCATTTAGCAATACCGGCGCAGGAAATGTAACCGGTGTCAGCCTGAGTTATCCCGGCGGGAACACGGTCAGGGTAACAGTTTCTTCTCCGCTTCCTGTGGAGTTGGTCAATTTCACCGCAAGGCTCATCCCCCTTTCAGGGAGAACACAAGGGGGTGGCAGCATCCTGCTGGACTGGCAAACCGCCTCCGAGCAAAACAACCAAGGCTTCGAAATACAGCGCAGCACGGATGGGCAGCGTTGGGATAAGCTCGGCTTCGTGGCTGGCAACGGCACGTCTACTGCGGAACACGAGTATGTCTTTTGGGACGAAAAACCACTGCCCGGCGTGAACTACTACCGCCTGCACCAAATGGATTTTGATGGCAATTTCGAGTACTCGCCAATCGTCACCGTGGAAATGGGGCGGATAGGCGGCGGCATCACCCTCTTCCCCAACCCGGCCTCTGGCACTGCCACCTTCGCACTTGAAACAAACTACATCGGAGAAGCCACCCTCGCCCTGTTCGACCCGATGGGCAGGAGAGTGAAAACACAGGCACTGTCGCTGGAAGGCGGCGCTTTCCGCACTGGTCTCGAGCTGTCGGGGCTTCTGGCGGGGTGTACCTGTTGGAGGTGACAGCGGGGCGGGAGCGGTGGCAGGAGCGGCTGGTGGTGAAGTGACTTCGCAGTCACCCGGTAATAAAAGCCACACTGCCCTTGGAAAGTCTCCCAATGAGCAAGCTAACGCCGAGGAGGAGGATGCGGTATTTGCCAAGATAGATAAGAGCGTTGAAGAAATGTCATTTTTCTAAAAAATGACATTTCTTTGTCCCGGGAAACAGAAATCAATACGATGGGAACAAATCTTGACCGTCTCGACCCTGGGTACTTTTACCATATTTTTAATCGAACCAATAACCGGGAACCACTTTTTGTCAAGCCTGAAAATTATCGGTATTTCTTAGAACTTTACAAAGATTATCTTTCAGCATACCTCGACACCTATGCCTATTGTTTAATCATCAACCATTTTCACTTTTTGGTTCGCATCAAAGAAGCGCAAGAATTGTTGCCGTTTATTAAGGTTGAAAATCAAGCATTACCTAATTTTCATGAACTGGTGCGGCAACAATTCAGAAAGTTGTTTATTGCTTATGCAAAAGCGTTTAATAAACAAGAAAACCGTTACGGAAGCTTATTCCAACGACCTTTTAAACGTAAAGCCATAAAGAACGATGGACACTTTACCCATGCGGTGTTTTATATTCATGCAAATTCAGTGAAACACAAGATAATGGAAGATTTTCCGAATTATCCATATAGCTCCTATCAATCAATTTTGTCGGATAAACCGACACTTCTGCAACGACAACATGTACTGGATTGGTTTGGTGGGAAGCAAGCTTTTATCCAGTTTCATCAACAACCACCTCCTTTTGACAATAATAAACTTGGGTTTGAGGAATAAGTGGGGTTTTTCGGCGTGGCATAGAAATGACATTTTTCTAAAAAAAAGTCATTTCTCGCTCCGCACTCATCCCTTGATCAACGCCAGCAACTCCTCCGCATTCAGCTTCCCGCTCACCTCCGTCCCGTCCAGCAGGCTGTCGGCGAGTTCCCGTTTGTCGGCGTGGAGTTTTACGATTTTTTCTTCGATGGTGTCCTCGGCCACGAGGCGGTAGATGGTCACCGGGCGCAGTTGCCCGATGCGGTGGGCACGGTCGCTGGCCTGGTCTTCCACGGCGGGGTTCCACCAGGGGTCGAGGTGCAGCACGTAGTCGGCGGCGGTGAGGTTGAGGCCGAAGCCGCCCGCCTTGAGGCTGATGAGGAACAGGTCGCCCTCGCCCGACTGGAAGGCCCGGATGGCCTTGTCACGCTGTGGCAGCGGGGTGCTGCCGTCGAGGTACTGGTAGCTGATGCCCTGCTTCTGCGCCCATTCCTCTACGATTTTCAAGTGCCGCACGAACTGGCTGAACACCAGCGCCTTGTGGCCACCTTCGAGCAATTCATCCACCGTTTCGGCGAAGAGGTTCAGCTTGCTGCTCGACAGCTCGCTGTCATGCTGCACGAGCCGGGGGTGGCAGGCGGCCTGCCGCAGCCGCATGAGTTCGGCGAGTATTTTGAAGCGCTTGTCTCCGGCATCGCCGTTGCTGCTCTCGATGTTTTCGATGGCCTTGCGGCGCAGCGCCTCGTAAAACGCCCGCTCCTCCTGCGACAGCTCCACGTTGAGCGTGATTTCCGTTTTTTCCGGCAGTTCCTCCAGCACATCGTTTTTGCGGCGGCGCAGGATGAACGGCTGGATGTGTCGTTTCAACTGGTTGCGCCGCTCCCGGTCCTGCAATTTTTCGATGGGCACGGCGTAGGTCTCGTTGAAGCGGTCGAGGGAGCCGAGCAGGCCGGGGTTGAGGAAGTTGAAGAGGTTCCAAAGTTCGCCGAGGTGGTTCTCGACGGGCGTGCCCGTGGTGATGACTTTGAAATCGGCCTGCAACAGCATGGCCGTCTGCGAGCGCTTGGTCGCCCGGTTTTTGATGGCCTGCGCCTCGTCCAGCACGATGGTAGTGAAGTGTTTTTCGGTCAACAATTCGCTCTCCTGCTGCATCAGGCCGTAGGTACACAGCATCAGGTCGAAGGGCTGGAGGTTGTCCAGCATCGTTTTGCGGTCGCCTTCGCCGAACACCAGCGGGTTGAGCGTTGGGGTGAATTTTTTGGTCTCGTGGTACCAGTTTCGCACCACCGAAGCGGGGGCGCAGACGAGCGCCGGGCCTTGCTTCGCCCGGTCGAGCAGCAAGGCCAACGCCTCCACGGTTTTGCCGAGGCCCATGTCGTCGGCGAGGCAGGCACCCACGCCCCAGTACGCCAATTGCGACAGCCACCGGAAGCCGTCCTCCTGGTAGGGGCGAAGCTCGGCCTTGAACGTGGACGGCACTTTCGGGTTGATTTCACGGGACTCCCTCAGCCTCGAAAGCTGTTTTTTCCAGGCGGCGTCCACCTGCACATCGTGCAGCAGGCCGGTGAAATCTTCGAGCGTATGGGCGGCCAGCGGGTGGAAGCGCAGGTCGGTTTTTGTTTTGGAAAAAATGTTGTTCAACTCCTCCAGCTTGCGCTGCAACTGGTTAGTGAGCGCCAGGAACTGCCCGTCGCTCAGTTGCACGAAGCGGCCCTTCGAGTTTTGCATCAGGTCGAGCAACTGCCGGAAGTCGAGCACGAGGTGTTCGTTGACCTGCACCTTGCCTTCCACCGAAAACCAGTCCCGTTCCTTGCGGATGCCCATCGACAACTGGTCGAAGCCGATCTGCCCGGCGATGCGCAGTTTTTCGCCCTTCGGGTGTTCCAGCACCACCTCGCCCGCCGCCCGCAGCGGGTCCAGTTCGAGCAGCACGTTCAGGCAGTCCTCGGCATCGTCGAAGAGCCACTCCCGGTTTTCGTTGGGCACCCGCAGCAGAGTGGGGCAGGCGTTTTCCACCCGGCGGGCGTTGTCTTTTTCCTTTTTCAAATCCCGCACGGCCTTCGTGGGCAGGCCGCCCACCTCGGCGATGACGTTCTCCCGCCCTGTGCCCGGCTTGAAGTAGGGCGGCTCGGTGGTGAAAGGTTTTGAGAAAAATTCGATTTTGAAACCGTCGCCTACGGGCAGCAGGTGTACGAACACCGTCGCATCGCCTTCGATGGTCGGGATGTTCACCGCCTCGCCGCCCACTTCCGACTGCACGGTGACGATGGCAGAGAGGTTGCCGACCGTTTCGATGAGTTTGTCCTTGGATTTGGCGGGCAATTTCAGGTGCCCGTAATCGAGCAGGCGGTTGATTTCGGCATGCAACTCGCTGACGTTCAGCAGGATGTAGCGGGTGGGAGTCTCCCGTACGAGTTGTACCCCGGCACTTTTGAAGTCGTGCGAAAACTTGATTTCGTAGCTGTCCTTGCGCTCCTCCACCAGCAGTTGCGGCTTTTTTTCCACCAGTTCCATCGAAACGTTGGGGTTATCCAGCAGGAACAGCAGGGGGTGGCCGACGAGGGCGGGCAGCAGTTTTTCCCATTCGAACCAGTACTCGATGCCGCCGTAGTAGCCGTGATTGGCCACTTTCACGGAGCGGGCGGCCTCCATGTCCTGCTCGGTCATGTTGTCCACTTTCAGTTCCTTCAGGCGTTTGAGGGCGACGTTGCGGCCCTTCGACCAGGCGCTCTTGCCGAAGGTTTGCTCCACTGGCTGTATTTCGTTGTCGGCGAAATCGACCCACCAGACGAGGCGGGTGCGTTTGTCCTCGGCGGCTGTTTTTTTGGTTTTTTTAGCTTGCAAATGCAGCAGCGCATCGAGTGCCCGCTCCCATTTTTCCATCCTCGGAAAAAGATGGGCGAGGCTCTCGCAGCCAAGTTCCTCTTCGAGGTTGGCGGCGGTTTCAGCGTATTCGGCGGCGGCTTTTTCGTCCCGTTCAAATTTGGAGAGCAGGGCCGCCATTTCCATTTCCACCCAGCGGTAGCCGTTTTTGGCGGCGAGGTGGAGCCAGGTTTTGAATTTTTCCAAACTGCCGGGCGGCAACGGGATGTCGTTCCAGTAGTGGGCGTTGGCGAAAAAAACCCACTCGAACGGCGAGGTCGGCAACCGGTCGAGGGCCGTGTGGGCGGCCTGGGCATAGTTCAGTTGGAAATTCACGCCGGACTGGAGGTATTTGAACAGCGGGGAGTGGGCGTTTTCGGGGGTTTCCTCGTTGAGTTTGCTGGCCGTTTTCAGGTAGTCTTTCCCTTTTTCCTTCAACGTGGCCAGCACGTGTGCGGCCCCGGAAAGTGTGGGGAAAGTGCCTTTTTTTAGCCCTGCATCTTTTTTGTACAACTTCAATCCCTCGTCGAAATAGCGGAGCGCCAGGGCATTTTCACCTTTAAAATAAAGCGCCGTGCCCATGCGGGCAAGCCTGCCGAACGATGCCGGTTCGCGTTCCGCCATTTTCAGCGCCTCGTCGAAGCGGCCCTGCCGCAGCAGTAGGTTCGACATCAGTTTGAGGCCCGTTTTCATTTTTTCCCGCTCCGAAAACCAGCCGTTGTTTTCTAGGTAGGCCACGTACTCGTCCGTGGGTTCCAGCCGTGCCAGGCCGTCTTCCAACAACTGCCCGATGGCCATTGCCTGAATCACTTCGGGGAAGGTGGAGAGCCATTCTGCATCGAACGGGCTGAAAAATGTTTTGAAAAAATCGGACTCCACCCACAGGGCTAAGTGGAAGCGGTGGAGGTCGCCCATTACCTCCTCTGCCCGCTTGAGTTCGCCTTCGTACAGCGCAATACGCAGTTCCCTAATGCAAACCTCGTAGTTCCTCGGCCCCCACATCCACTCCCGGTAGGGCAGCACCCGCTGTATGTTCCGCACAAAATTTTTGAACTGCTTGTCGATGACGGCCATGCGCATGGCCAGTTCCCGGTACTTTTCTGCCACCACCATTTCGCCCTTCGGCCCAAAGTCCAGCCACCCACCGGCATCGAGCAGTTCCCGGTACTCCTTCACCTGGGGTGCCTGGATGTAGGTGCCTTTTTCGGAGCGGATGTCGCATTCCCGCAGCAAGTGGACGAGGTTCGTCTGGCCGATGGGTTCGTAGGCAATCGTCAGTATTTTCAGGAGGTCCTGTTCGGTGGCGGAGAGTTCTTTGAAACGGTGGCGGAAGGTGTTGATATCCATGCCGGGTATTTACGATTTACGATTTTGGGTTTACGATTAAACAATTGATAGTCAAGTGTTTGTAACCGTAAATCCCAAATCGTAAATCCAAAATCAAAATGCTTTTTTTAAAACGGGCGGACAAAGGTACGGCTACGGTTGCATTAGTTTTCATTTTGGTTTGGAAATGATTTTTTTTGAATTCGCTGCATTTTCCAGACCAGGAGGTTGCCGGAATTACGGAAGCAAAGGCAGCCCCGCGTTCTTCGCCCGAAAGCTGTCTGTGTGAAAAGAGAAAGAGAAATAATTAAGCGTAATTTTACCGCCCACCTCCCATTGCATTGCTATGAGTTGTTAGTCGAACAAACACCAACCCGTTTTTTATGCAGGACCTTGCCAACTTGGAACAGACGCTCAAATCCCTTCTGGTAGAAGAGGGCATGGGTGCCGTGATGCACGAATTGGAGAAGCACCTCCCCCCCCGATGCGCCCAAATACAACGCCCTGATACAGTTGAAAGCCCGCCTCAACGAGTTGAACCCGTATCAAACGTGTGCTGTCGGAGGAGCCATTCACGTTGCAAAACGACCAGCTTCGGGACGACATCATGGTTTTTATAGATAGTCTGGAGGACAAATACTTCTCCGCCGCCGCTGCCAGGCAGGCCAAAATGGGCAGCGTACTCTACCGCATCCCGCACAAGATGGCATCCGGGGCGGCGGCTGGGGTTCGGAGCCTTACGCCACCCGCACTTTCGTCCGGGACGGCAAAAACGCCGGGAGCGGGGACGATGAGGTGGGCTTTCGGCTGGTGTGGTGAGGGGTTGAAGCGGTACGATTGCTCCAAGCAATCGTATCGATTGCCATTATAATCAAGCCTACAAATTCAAAGAACGACCAGCTATAGCCGACTTAAACCGACTTCCATCAAATGAAATAGCCCCAAAATGATTATTTCCCTTTTGATTTCTATGAACTTCAAATTCTCCATGTTGGGTATCTACGCCAATGATTAAGTTGGAGTTTGGAACGATGAAAATAGTTCTATCCCTGTTTTGAGTAGCAAGATTTCCACTTGCTGCCTCCCACCTATGCAGTTCTGCTATTTTTCCAACCAAATCATTAATGACTGCTATCCTATCGGTAGTTGGCTTTGTTGCAATACCACGATAAAAGTCCTCCCAGTCATCTTCCTTACTCAGTAAAAGACTGTAAAGCTCAAGCATCGGTAAAAGAGTTTGGGTTTTAGTAGAAACGTCAAAACTTGGGCGATGAGAATCCCAGTCAAACAAATTAGATAGGAAATGTAAATGACATTGAATAACATGCTGTTTCTTACTTGCATGTTTTACCTTCTCTACTTTTTCCTCAATAACAACTTCCTGATTCAGCTCTTCAACATTAATCTCTAAATCACATACATCCCATGATGAGTCGTTATTGAAACTGACAGCCAAAGATTTTTTTACAAGAGATGCTGCAAGGCCAGTTTCACCATATTCTTTACCGTCATATATCAAGCTAATATTGCCATATTCATCATAATCAACATCTTCTGGGGTAATATAAGGCGAATCAAAAACACCAAGTAAAAAATTGTATTCTGAGTCTGTAAAGTCAAAATTCTCTGTAAGAAATTCTCGAATATTTGATGAGGCGGTAATAGCCATCTCAGCGAAATCATCTTTACGTCTGAATGCAAAACTATCCTCTTGTAAGGATTCTATAATTTTCTTCAACAACTGCCCAACCTTGGCTAACTCAATCAGCCAAGCCTTTGCCTCGTTGTCATCATCGGCAATCCGCACGGATAGTTCATTGAAAAATACCTCCATCTTTCAAAATAGTTTTGCCATAGAGTTTGTCCATTCGTCGAAGAAACCTTTGGGAATTTTAGTAGTAGTACCATCAACTGTCTTCCGGTGAAGTTTGCCATCTTTGTCAAAAACGATAGGTGTTATCTCGGAGCTGTTGTCTTCCTCACTCCTTTTGAAATAAAACGCAACGGCTTTTTCTGGGTCTATTTGCCCCGTCCTCGCAGCTAAACGAATGCCATTGAGAATATGGTCACTGTGTGTCTCAACTAAAAGTTGCGCTCCATTTTGAGCGGCGGCGGCGAGTAATCTTCCTAACTCAGCCTGCCCCCGTGGGTGGATATGGGACTCAGGGTTTTCCAACAAAATCAACTGCCCCGGCTTGGCAGTAAGCAAAGTGACAACCACTGGGAGTACATAGGAAAGACCGAAGCCAACGTTTTTTGGCTTGTAGCCGATAGTCTGACCAAGCGAGGTTCCGAACTGATAGGAAATTCGGGATTCTTCATCCGATACTTTTTCTGGCTTTAGGCTGACTCCTGGAGAAATCTCGCTCATCCATGCGTCTGCTTGATGGATTAGCATGTCAGACTTCGCTTTTGGATGTTGCAAGTATTCGCTGGTGATTTCCAGTTCTTCTCCAAAAACTTCGAGAAAATGTACAGCATATTCCCCAAAAACACCAATTGAAAGTTCGTTCTCAACAACATCTACGTTTCGAGAATAAATATTCTTTGGACTTAGACGTTCTGCATTCAAATAGTGAAAATCCTGCGTAAATACTGTACACATCGCCAAATCGGGAGCAGCATACTGCCTTGCAGAAGTCAGCGTATTTGCGTCAGGCGTGAGATATACATCACAAGGAAACACCCATTCAAAAGCAAAATCAGTATCAAGCAACAGCTTGAAATCAATCGTCTTTTCAACTCCAAACTGAAACCAAACGTCCTTTGCCACTCCTGCATCAAATAGTTCGTTTTCCTTTTTATTAAGCAATAACCTACCACGTCCGATTTCACGTTCACTCTGCCTTAGCAGCAAAAGTGTTTGAAGCAAAGAGCTTTTCCCTGAACCATTCAGCCCCGTTAGCAAATTGAGGTTCCTCAAATCAACGCTTGCCGATTTGAGCGACTTGAAATTATGTATGGAGATGCTTCGAATCATTGTATTGTCTCGTTTCGTAGTTCCGCCTTCAGCATGGCCTCGGCAGCGGTTTCGCCCTGCTCGATGGCCACCTCAACGGCTTGTTTGGCTAAGGTGAGAAGCGCTTCGCTTTGAGTCTGCAATGTAAAACTTTTCAACACTGATTTGCTGATTTCGGCCTGACCAAGTTTGTGGATAAAAGGAATGTAAAACTTGGCAATATCCTTTGGATAAAGTTCTTGTTGCGCAGAACCTGCGCTTACTTGTTCTGTTTGAAGGCGACCTATTTTAGAATTTAATACAAATGCGACATAAATTGGGTATTCATTTTGAACACGTAAAATGTTGACATGATTACTCGCCAATGCTTTCTCAGATTTTAAATAAACTTGACTCCTGCCAATGTTTGCACCTGTCGTATAAATCAAGATATCGTTTTTGAACACATGGGCTTTGGGTTGCAAATTCCAATTGTTGAGTGTTGTTCTTTCAAAGTTGTTATAGTCCAAATGTTTTTCAAGAATATGGCGACTGTTTATGACAGCAATTTCCCCATTTTCCACATAGTCAGGTTGTAAACCTCTGGCATTGAACTGCAGAATTTCCGCTAATTGCTTTGTATAAACTGCTTTTGAGGAACAAATTGTTGCGAGACTTTCATACTTATGCTGATAATACTCTGCATCCAATCGCCCCGACTCAATAAAGGAATTTGAAAACGTTTTGATATTGCTGTTTACCTGTTCTCCATTATCAAAATTTAAATCGGCCATGCCAAGGGATAGAAAAAGGATTTTTTCTGCTTGTTGATAATTTTGTATACTTTCATCTAACCTTTGATATGCTAAAACTAATACACTTTCTACTTTTTTTTGAAACCTTAAAGAAGGTACGAAGATGGGTAGCGTAGAAAGATTATCAACGCTAATATAAGGATTCATTTGACCTGTTTTTTGCTTATCTGCAAAAGACTGACCAACTTTACAATTAAGGTAAACTGCCAAGTATGATGGAAGTAATTCTTGTTTAGGTATAATAATGGCAACATCTTGATTGATTGCCATAGGCTCTTTAACTTCATCCAAAAAAGCAAATGCTTTACAGATTCTTCTTTTGATAGTGCAAATTACACTGTCAATTTGAGCATGACTTCTCTGATATTCCTCCTCAAACTGCTCTATTGTTATTCTTTTAAGCTTATCCTGATTTAGCACCAAATCATCAATACATTCAACAGTAATAAACTTAACTTCTCCTTGTGTGATATCATGCTTATATGGCGTGTGTCCTGAACTTATGTACTTCGATAGCTCCTTGAGTTGCTTGAACTCACCTGTTTCTATTAACCTATCAAGGCTTGCAGTTGCTGAATGGGCAAAATACTCTGAGTCAACTCTGAAATATTTACCTGATTTAACTTTGGAAAATAATTGAACCGAAACTTCCAGCCCTTCCAACAAACCCTTATACTTGGCTTCATCGGAAGGGCTATCTAAAAAAAACTGAGCCGTTCCTTTTTTGCAAACTCTATAAAAGCCTCTGCGATTCCATCCCTCGTCAGTCCTTCGTGGTTGAAAAGGTCGTGCTTTACGATGAGGTGGTCATGTTGGTCAAATACCAGTTCGTTCAGGTCACGGGGTTCGTAATTGTACCGGGAAGCAGGTTCTTGTGCCATGTCAGCCACAGGTGTTAAATTTGGCTGTGAGGCTGTTTGTTGCCAGAGGTCTTTCTTCTTTACAAAAATCTTGTCGCCGCTGTTGTCCTTGCTTGGCTCCCGCATGGTGGCGAAGAAGATGGGATAATCGTCCAGCTTGGGGTTGATACCGTTTTTATCCGTCCATTTTTGCAGGAAAAGCACACTAGTTTTTGTACCAGTATGGGGCTTGAATACATTGCCATGCAATCCGACCACTGCCAAGACCCTGCAACGCTCCGAAAAATACTGGCGGATGGTTTTGTCCGAGCTATTATTGAACCTCCCCTGTGGCAACACAACGGCCATTCGCCCGCCAGGGGCAAGGAAATCAAGGTTGCGTTCGATGAACAAGATGTCACGCCCTACGGAAGGAGCAATCTTTCCATCGGGCTTCTTGGCCAAATCGTATTTGGCGAGTATTCGGCTCTCTTTGATGTCGCCCGCAAAAGGTGGATTTGCCATGAGCACATCGAAATTGAAGCGGCGGTCGCTGTCCTTTTCTGCCCTGAGTCTTTTGAGCCTTCGCCAGCCTTCATAATAGGTATCAATCCAAGCCTTGTCGTCCTCGGTGCGCTCCGACCAACGCTCGTAGTCAAGGGTGTTGAGGTGCAGCACATTGGTTTGGCCATCGCCAGCGATTAGGTTGAGCGTTCTACCCACCCGCACCGCTTTTTCATCAAAATCAATGGCGAACACTTTTTCCCGCACATAGTCCTCTTGGCGTGGCGTCTTTTTTTCGGCGGTGAACAAATGGCTCTGTGGCAAGCCTTCATCTTCGAGTATCTGCCGCCAGACATGGAAAATTGCGTGGACAGGGAAGCCACAGCTGCCCGCTGCGGTGTCAATTAAGGTCTCGTGTTCCTGCGGGTTGAGCATTTTCACGCACATGTCAATGACATAGCGGGGCGTGAAATATTGGCCTTTTTCGCCTTTGCTGGTCTTATTAATCAGGTACTCGAAGGCTTCATCAACGATGTCAAGATTCGAGTTGAACAGCTTCACGTCCTGCAAGGAAGAAACACAGACCGACAAGTGGGAAGGTGTCAGTTCAATCTTTGAGCTTTCAGGAAATACACCCGTCCAGCGATTGCGGGCACGCTCGAATAGCGCAGTTATCTTTGTTTTCAGCTCAAACTCAGTATCACCATAATTTCTGAATTCGAGGAAACGGCGGGGATTCCGAACACTTTCCATTTCATCAAATAGCTTGGTGAATATGAGTTTGAAAAGTTCCTCAAACACATCCACCCCCGCATTAGCCAAAACCTCATCTTCCATTTCCAAAATCAGGTCTTTCAGCGATTTCCGCTCGGTGAGCAGTTTATCCTTCTCTATCAAATCCTTGAAATTCCAACGCTCAGTCAGTACATCAGATAGTTTCTGGTCGGCTCGTGGCAAATGGGGTATGTCTTCAAAATAATTTGGGTCTTTTCGATGGTAGAAAGAAATCTGGTCGCCATTCGTCCAAACACCGATGGGGGCACCAGTAGCGTTGCAATAGGATTTGAGCTGTTCCTTCCCGTCTTTTAGCCTTGGCTTTTTTATTTCAACAATGATGTATTCTGAATTAGTCCTATTCCTGTCCATTACCACAATATCCGCCCGTTTTTTCTCTGTACCAAAAGAAACAGGATATTCCAGTTCGATTCTGTCAAGTGGATAATTGTATTCTTTGGTAAGGACAAAAAGGTAGAGTTGCCTAACTACTTCTTCGGGTTTGAGGTCAATTTCCTTTTGGCGTTTGAGGCAAAAATATTTGTAAGTTGTTTCACCCTTCTTGTTCAAGAACACTTTAACTCCACGTTCAATTTCGTCAATCAACTTAGGATTGAATTGAGTTAACCTATAATTCGAGTCTCTTAGTATTTCAGCTAATGCGGTCATTGAAAATTTGTAAAAGTGCAAAGTTTAGGCGGCAAATGTAAAATATTTGAATGTGGATTGGCAGGCAATTTTAGGTGGTTCAGAAATCTAAAACCAAAAAAAGCCCCACGCTCCGAAGCGCAGGGCTCTTATTAACCCCAAAAACCAAATGTCAATCACTCAGGTAGCCTCACCAGCACCACCTCCACCCGCTTTCCCCCGCACCATTTTATACTTCTTGCGCTCGAAGGGCTTGTAGCCAGCCACGATGCACTTCAGGTCATAGACGCGGAAGGGGATGGGCTTTTTCTCCGCCTGGCCAAGGTCGTCGGTGGTGGAGGAGTGGTCCTTTCCGAAGCCAACGATTTTTTGCAGCAGCATTGTATTTTGTTTATTTTTGTTCAA
>JACRAN010000072.1 GCA_016234735.1 Bacteroidota bacterium
CCTCCCGTTTCCGCAGGAAATCAACGAGGAAAGTGTACAGTTTCGATTGGTGGCTGCCCGTCGCTGGCTCGTCAATCAGGAACAGGTACTCCGTCGGCACGGCGTCGGCCTTGCTGAGGAGATTGGGGAAGCCGCCTTCGGCAATGGTTTTTTTCAGCGAAGCCGGCACGTCCATGTTCTTGCGAAGCCCCTCCTGCCGCTGCCGCAGCACGTCGGCGAGGCGGTAGAACGCAGGCTCCATGCGCACGTAGCCCTCCTGCGGTCGGAAGGGGATGAAGTACGGCCCCTTGTCCACCGCCCTGAAGCGTTCTGCCGCCGCCGTCAGGTCGCCCTCGCCCTCATCGGGCAGGGGTGGCGGTTTCCGGGCCGCCCATTTCACCCAAAACCAGATGATGGCCAGCCCCAGCAGGCCGAGCAAAATCCAGGCACCCCAAGAGAAGTTGACGACGGCATCCACCTGGTCCCGCTCAAGGATTTTGGCGGTGAGGTAAGCCTTGTCCCTGCCGACGCTGATGCGGCGGATTTCGGTTACGGAGCAGTCGCCGTCGAGGCCGGTGCGGGTAGCGGTGAGGCGCACTTCAAACAGGCCGCTTTGGGTAAATTGATGGGAAACCTTGCTGCCGATGGCCGTTGTGCTGTCGCCAAAATCCCAGGTCAGTTGCACGTTTTTGGCATCGGCCAGCCTGGCCTCAAAGCGGGCGGTCCCGTTGATTATTATCTCCGGCGGCCCCAAAATGTCAGCCACTGGGAGGTTGTTGCAAATAATATGGAAGGAGGAAACATGGGAAACAGGCTGACTGGTCTTCGGGTCGATGGATTTGAAACAGGTGAGCCGCACTTCCCGGTCGGGGCTTTCGCCCGCATTTTTTACCACGAAATCGAGGTCAAACGACTGACTGTCAACAAGTTCGGTTTGGCCAGTGGCGGGGTCCACGATGTCCCAGCGCAGCGCCGAGGAGTCGATATTTTCTGATAGGTTTTGGAAATGGATTGTATCGCCGACGGCCACTTGGGGCGAATGTTTGAAATAAACTTTTAGGGCAGGCGGGTTTTCTTTTTGGAGCAACTTGATGGCCGCCCACGCCAGCCCGCCCAGCACCAGCACCACGAGCAACCAGCGCAACCAGTCGGGCCAGTGCTTTTGGCCACCTGCTTCCGTCGTCGGCATCTCCCAAGGCCGCTGCAATTCCTCCCAGTACCGGTCGAAGAGTTCGTAGAACCGCTCCTGCTCCGCCCTGCCCTCCACCAACACCGGACAGAGCAGGAACTTCAGCTTTTCCGGCGATTTCAAGTTTAATTGGCCGGTGCTTTCCAGCACTTTGAGTACTTGCAGCCGCTCGGCTGGGCTGATGGAAAAGCCAGCCAGTTCCAACCGTTGCAGGAAGGTGTCGAGTGGGAAGGTGATATTTTGATTTGAGTTGTTCAGTACTTACTTTTGTGTGCTGAGACTATTAATAGTCTCATTGTTCAATCAAATTTTACTGCCATGCATACAGTTTCGATAGAAGTTTCCGATAAAAACGACCTGCAATTGCTTTTGATGCTGGTTCAACGGCTTGGCTTGAAATTCAAGCAGGTTGAAAAAAACGGGTCATCCGAGCCACAAAAAAAGGACCTTGAGTATCATCGAAATATCATTAAAAACGGAGGCATAATGACCGAAGTTAGGATGAATGAAATGTTGAAATGGCACGAAGAAGACCGGAGTGATGATTCTCGTTCTGCACGTCCATCATGAAAATAATTGACTCCAACATCATAATTTACTCGGCAAATCCTGCTTTCAGTTACTTGCGCCCTCTTGTAATGGATGCTGCTAATTTTGTTTCTGCTATTTCGTTGGTGGAAACCTTCGGTTTTCAAAATTTGCATCCTGTCGATGAGAAATACTTTGAAAGTGTTTTTAAAATTCTCCAAATTATAGAAGTTGACAGAACCGTTTTGGCGAAGGCGATTGAAGTCCGCCAAAAGCATAAAATCAAACTTGGAGATTCGTTGGTCGCTGCGACAGCACTGCTCCATGGACTTGAATTAAACACCAGAAATGTATCTGACTTCCAAAAAATACTCGGACTCACCGTTGTAAATCCAATTTAAAACACCCCCTTCACCGCCTCCAAGTCTTCTCTCGTTTTCACCAGAATGGACAGATTGTCAAGCAGTTGTGCCCGTTGCTGCGCCTCCCCGGCCTCCATGAAGTTTTGCATTTCGAGGATGCGCAGCCAGGAGATGAGTTCCGCCGTGGCGGGTGGTTTTCGCACGGCCCGTTTGCGCACGGCGTTGAATTTTTCCATCAACGTATCCAGCAGTTGCTCCGTGAAACGGCTGCTGCCGCCGAGTTGGGTTTTCACGATTTCCCGAAGCAAATCGTCCGACGGGAACGGGATGTGGTAAAAAACACAACGACGCAGGAAGGCATCGGGCAGGTTTTTTTCCGAGTTGCTCGTCATGATGACCACGATATGCCGGTCCTCCGCCTTGGCCAGTGGGTAGTTGTCCTGCTCCTTCATCGAGAAGCGGAAGTTTTCGATTTCATCCAAAATATCGTTGGTGAAGTCACGGGGCGCTTTGTCGATTTCGTCAATCAGCACCACCGAGTTTTGCGGCTGGCCGGGCAATGGGGTGCTGAATTTTGAGCTGTCCACCACCGCCGGGTTGCTGAACGCAATGGCTTTCCCCAACGCCTGCAACTCTATGAAATCAGCTGTCCGAAGCACTTTCGAGCCTTCCTGCTGCTTGATGTTCGCCGCTTGGAAATGCGACAGCGCATCGTAGGTGTAAAACAAATCCCGTGCGGCGGAAGTGGTTTTGGTGTTGAAAACCAGCGGTTTATCTGCAAAACTGGAGCCTGGCAGGGCCGCCAGGTCGAGGGCCACTTTTTGCGCCAGCTTCGTTTTGCCGGTGCCAGGCTCGCCCGTGAGCAGCAGCGGCTGGCCGAGCGCAATGGCCACTTCAACGGCGTTTTTCAGCGCCTCGTGCAAGATGTAATCCTGTGGGCGGAAGGGTTGGGCGATGCGGGGATGGAGTTGTATTTTCATTTTGAAGGATTGCAGGATTGAAGGATTGGAGGACTGGAGGATTGGAGGACTGGAGGATTGATTGACTGAGGTTTAGCAACTTCATTCCTTCAATCCTCCAGTCCTGCAATCCTTAAAAAAACTGTTTGTTGTAATCGTCAATCAGCTTTTGCAGCGCCAGTTCCACGTCTTCCATGTAGTGTTCGCTGGCGGCACCGAAATGTTGGTTCCTTAATTCCTTGAGTTCACGGGCACCGGGGGCGATGAAGCTGTACTTGTTGAACCAGGTGCCGATGTCGTTCATGCGCACCATGCCCAGTTCGGGCAAGGCATGAACGAGGTCGCTCTGACTGACCACCGCCTCCACCTCTTGCTCGATTGGCGAGCCTTCCTCCTCGTAAATGATGCCGAAAAAAAACAGGTAATCCGGGCTGTCGGCGGGCGGTGGGCTGCTGCAAAACTCCTCGATGAACCACCGGGTGATGGCGGGCGTGATGTCCTTGTCCCAGTCCCACTGGCTGATGGCGATGAAGATGCAGACGTAATCGTTGCCACCAAGCCCCTGCAACACCGGGCTGTTCTGTTGAAGCCAGGCGAGGTTTTTTTGCGTGAGCGGCTCGTGTTCGTTCACCCGGACGGAGAAGGCGGCGAAGAGGTTTTTTAAAACATTCTGCTTGTAAATATCGGGGTTACGGCTCACGTCGAAGGTCAGTTCGACCTGGAGCGACTTGCTGCTGCTGTTCAGGCCAGGGTTGAGGTAGTCCTGCAATTTGCCTTCGAGGTCGAAAGCGATGCGCCGGAACATGCCCTTGTGCGATTGAAGGTCGAGGCCGTAGAGGTAAAAAAAGTACGCTTTTCCAGCCTCATTTTCGGTGAAAATCTGCCGGAATTTGTCGCTTTGGTCAATGCGGTCGCAGGTGAATCGGTGGTAATCGTGCAACCCCCGGCTCAATGCTGCATTGGATTTCAGGTCTTTGGGTTCCAGCCTGTCGATGATTTTGATGACGCTCAACCTGACCTGGTTGAACACAAGGTTGGCATTTTCAAAAGAAACCCTCCCCGCCAATTGCTCCGTATCCATGCCGTTGTAGCGGGCCTCCTGCTGGATGGCTTCGTTGCAGGGACCGGAAGCTGGCAACAGCAATTCCCGCAACTGCTTGAACAGTTGGGGCAGGTCGTCCACGACCATCGATTTGAGTTGCTGTTTCAGGTCTTCCATTTGCTCTTAATTTTCTTCACCAGCGGTCGGCCAAGATAACGCAAAAAATTGGAATGGGATTTCAGTTCTTGAAACAATCAGGTTCCTCACGTTCAAACTAACCCCCTGTCCATCAGCATTTTAACTTTCAAAATGGCGGCCATTGCCAGCCCGTCGGTGATTTCGCCCCGCAGCACCATGTCCACCGCCTCTTCGAAGCGCACCCGCCGCACTTCCAATTGTTCGGTCTCTTCGGGGTTCGGCTCGCCAAAACTGAGATCCTTCGCCACGAAAATCAGGCCCCGCTCGTCGGTGACGGAGTTGGAGGTGTGGATTTCACCGACTTCTATCCAAGTCCCGGCGCTGATGCCGGTCTCCTCGTGCAACTCCCGTTGCGCCGACACGAGCGGTGAATCGTCGAAACTGCCGCCGCCCTCCGGCACCTCCCAACTGTACCGCTCCAGCGTGTAGCGATACTGCCCCACCAGCCAGGTGTAGCCCTCATCGTCGATGGGGACGATGGCGATGGCGATGTTTTTGAAATGCACGACCCCGTAAATGCCGGGGTTCCCGGCGGGGTTCAAGACGTTGCGGTGCGTGACCTGCATCCAGGGATTGTCGTAAACCACCTGTACGTCGAGGGTCTGCCAGGGATTTTGCATGGCGAATTTTTAGAAGTTCAGCGGCAAAAATCAGTCCTTCCGGGACAAATTTCAACTTTCCTCCAAAAAGAAAGCCCGGGCGGTGTTGACCGTCCGGGCTTTTATCAAAAAAAAACTCAGGCATTAAAACTTGACAACTTTGTTCTGGAAAAACCGTTCGCCGGATTTTACTTTCAAAAAGTACACCCCCGACGCTAACTTGCTGATATTCAGCCGGTTTTCAGAAGTAGTTTGCAAGGAGAGCAATTTTCCGTTTACGTCCCGGAGTTCCACCGTTTCAGCCGTCAGCCCGTCGGGCAGGGTGAAAAAGACGGAAGTCGTGGCTGGGTTGGGGAAGATTACCAAGTCATTTTCTGTCAAATCAATCGTACCATCGACCGTCAAATCGACCACCTCCACCGGCCTGCGCAATGAAACGAGCGACTCGTTTTCCCGGATGGCCTTCACGTCCGTGATTTGGATGCTGGCGGTTTCCTTGCCTGCAATGTTGTCGATGATGCCGATGATGCCTGCGATTTGGCCGTAGCCGGACACGTTGTTTTGGTCTGTGCGAACGAGTGCCACTTTTATTTCACCCGCATCGGCGAACGTTTTGTCCAATGTCAGCAGGTTCACGTCCTTCACGCCGAGCCAACTGGGGTCGTACTGCAACTCTACGCTGGCAGGGTTGACGATATCCGGGTCAAATTTCATCGTGAAAGCAATGCCGTACAGGTTTTCCACCGGCGCATCGGAGGTGCCAAGCAGGATGGGTGCCGTGAAAATCGACCCCGGCGTGAGGCCGCTTGCCTCCGGCAAATCGACGAAAAATGGCGGGTCGCTTTCACCGCCAACGAGGAAGACGGGAGCCAGTGGCTCACCATGCGTTTCACCAAAATTATTCTGAACGGCCACCTGGTCATCCAACGACACGATGCCGTCACCGTTGCAGTCGGCATGTTTGAAATCGAGGTTGTCCGCAAAAAGTTGGCCCCAGTTTTCAGCCTGCAATCCCGTCCATTCGATTCCCTGCACCGCCCGGTGCGGGCCTTCCGCTCCGAACGCCAGACCGAGGTTCAGCAGGTCAAAGTTGTTGCTTTGGTTATCGAAGTTAGGGTCGCCCGGCCAGACCAGACCGTCGCAATCAGGCGCTTCGTATTGCACGGATTGACAACAGTTTGGATTGTCGTTGATGCACACCGTGACCGTTTGGAGCGGCTCGTCGTTGGCGGTCAGGTGCGGAAGCGTGGTCGGGATGTGGCTCAGGTGGAAGTAGTCCACGAAGGTGCCGTTGTGGTACACGTCGTAGAAGTTGTTGCCCGGATTTTCATAATCGAACCAAACCCAAAGGTTGTACGTGTCGTCGGGGTGGCACTCGCCGGGGTCGGCGATGAGGTCGTGGATTTCGCAGTCGGCCCCTCCTGCGCACTCGACCGTACCAATGGAAATATCATCGGCGCAGTCGGGGTGGTGCAGGTCACGCAACACGAATTCGTACGGCGTGGTGCCGTTGCCGACCAGCGGGCCGATTTCCACCGGCAGGTCATCGTAGCTGAAAATACCGTAAACAATGCCGTTGCCCTGCACCTTGAAAAAGTCGCTCGTGTTTGCATGTTGAACGTTGAGGGTCACGTAAAATGTGCCGTTCGGCAGGCAGGGATGCACATCGGCCACGAGGTCGAAAATATGGCAATCGCCGCCACCGGAGCCATTGCAGTCGGGCGTTTGAACCACCGCAAAGTCGTGGCAATCAGGATGTTGCGCGTCGGCAGCACCAAATTCCAGTTGTTGGTTGTCCGTGCCGAGTGGGCCGATGGTCACCGGCAGGTCGTCGTAACTGAAGTAGCCGTACACGTTTCCGTTGCCATAGATTTTGAAGCCATCGTTGCCAACATCGTTGTATTGAAAATCAATGGTGACATAAAAATGCCCGTCATCGTCGCAGTCGGATACTTCGGCCACGAGGTCATAGATGTGGCAGTCACCGTTGCAGCTAACCGGAGCAAGGCTATAAAATTTATGGCAGTCAGGGTTTTCCACGTCCTGAATGATGATTTCGTACAGCACACCGGACTGCAACGGGCCAATGGTGTAGAACGGCTCCCCGTAGTTGAACGGGCCGAAGACTTCGCCGTTGGCAGTTATTGTAAAACCCTCGCTACCAACATTTTGCGTTGCAAAATCAATGTCCAGCAGGAACATGCCCTGGAACGTCTGGGCCGTCGCGGCGGGAGCGGCCCACAGCAGGACGCCGGCCAGCACGATCCCGCCGAAGGCCAGCGCCCACAGCGAGCGGCGGCGTTCAGCCGGCACGACGACATCG
>JACRAN010000074.1 GCA_016234735.1 Bacteroidota bacterium
GGCAGCGGTGGAGAGGTCTTCGCCGAGGTACTCCATCCGGGCCGACACGTCGTGTGCAACGGCGTAGCGGATGAAAAACTCCCCGTGGCCCGTGCAGGAAACGGCGCAGGTGGCGTTGTTGGCGTAGGTGCCTGCCCCGATGATGGGCGAGTCGCCCATGCGGCCCCAACGCTTGTTGACCGTGCCGCCGGTAGAGGTTCCGGCGGCGAGGTTGCCGTTTTTGTCGAGCGCCACGCAGCCGACGGTGCCGAATTTTGAACCGGCAGGTTCCGTCACCATGCCGGTTTTCCGGTTTTCTTTTTCTAAGATTTTCTGCAAAGCATCGTAGCGTTTTTGGGTGAAAAAGTAGCTGTTGGGCACGGTGTCGAGGCCCTGCTCGATGGCGAATTCCTCCGCACCTTCGCCCGCCAGCAGCACGTGGGGCGAGTTTTTCATCACCGCAATGGCCGCCCGGATGGGGTTCTTCACGATGGTGACGCCGCCCACCGCCCCTGCCATCTGGTTGGAGCCTTCCATGACGGAGGCATCGAGTTCGTTCCGGCCCTCATGGGTGAAAACGGCACCCTTCCCGGCGTTGAAAAGCGGGGAGTCTTCGAGATAGACGATGGTCTGCTCCACCGCTTCGAGCGACGTGCCTCCGCCGGACAGGATTTTTTCGCCGATGGTCAGGGCTTCGTCGAGGGCTTTCAGGTACTCTGCCTCCAGTTCGGGCGTCATGTCGGACTTGCGGATGGTGCCTGCCCCGCCGTGGATGGCGAGGGCGTAGGCTGGCCGGTCTTGCGGAGCGGAGGTTTTGCTCATTTTTTTATCGGGCTTTTGATTGGTACACGCAAAACAGGACAGCAACACCAGGCCGGTGAAAATTAAAAGGCAAGTGTTTTTCATTTTTTTGAGTTTGATTTTTGAAACAATTGGCTGCCATTTGGCCGTTAAGGTAAAACTTCCCCATTTCACCGAAAAATCATTTTGAAACGGGCAGCATTAAAATTGACTTTGCATGAAAATCCTCATCATCGGCGGCGGCAACATGGGCATGACGTATGCCCACGCTTTCTTCCGTTCCCACATCACCACCAAAAACGACCTCATGATCCTGGAAAAATCGGAGGAGAAGTGGCCGGAACTGGAAAATTTGGACATCGGCACCGTTTGCAAACAACCGGAAGACTGCCTGGCACAGGCCGATTTGGTCATTTTGGCGGTGAAACCGCAGGATTCGGCTGCGCTTTTTGAAAAAATCCGCCCGATGGTGGACCCCCAGCAGGTGTTCCTGAGCATCATGGCGGGAGTAAAAATGAAGACCATCGCCCAGGGTATCGGAGCCAACAAAATCATCCGGGCCATGCCCAACCTGCCTGCCCAAATCGGCATGGGCATGACGGCGTTCACCTCCACCGACGAGGTGACCCGCATCGAATTGGTCATGGTGCAGAACCTCATCAACACCACCGGCAAGAGCATCTACGTCGATAACGAAACGCTCATCGACGCTGCCACGGCCATCTCCGGCAGCGGCCCGGCCTACGTCTGGTTTTTTATGAACGCCCTGATCCAGGCCGCCCGGCAGATGGGCTTCAAGGAATCGGAGGCGGAATTGCTGGTGAGCCAGACGTTCCAGGGTGCCATCGACCTGTTCCACCAGTCGGATTTTTCGTGCGAGGAGTGGATAAAAAAAGTGGCGTCGAAAGGCGGGACCACCGAAGCGGCCTTGCATTCTTTTTCGCAAACAGCTCTCTTTCAGGATGTTATATCGGGGGCAGAGGCGGCTTTTCACCGGGCGAAAGAGCTGGGAAACTGACGGATGCCATTCGTGGGCACGAAAAAAGCGGCTTGTTTTGGCAAACTTGATAAATTTGGGTTTGTTGAAAAAAATTCAGTTCTTACCTGCTCATTCTTAGGCAGTTACGATGTCGGGTGCCGATGTTCGGTGCCGGGCCTGCGTGAATAAACAATGTGACTATGCGGAGTAACCATTCCCCATCCATTTATTCGATTTACCACAACGCACTGCCGTTCTACCTCGACCGTGCGGACATCTGCACGGTGGACGATGAAACTGCCGACTTCGCAGGGCTTTTTTCGGCGGAATTGCTTGCCGGAACCCTCGCCCGCCAAATCAACGTGTCCACCCTGGCAGCCGATAAATTGCGGCACCTCTACTTCGAGTCCCGGAATTTTGAAAAAATATTCGGTGCAAAAACCTTCGGGTTCGGGTACCCGCTCCTCATCGATTCCTTCAACAGCGACCTGGTGGTATCCCCGCTTTTTATCTGGCAACTTGCGCTGGAACCTGCCCAGGCGAGGGTGGATTCCTGGATTGTGAAGTCTTCCGAGCAGGGCAACATCCTGCCGAACTACCGCCTGCTTGACCATTTGAAAGAAAAATATGGCCTCGACCTGTTGGCCAAAATGGAGGGAATGGCCTTCAACCGACAGGTCGGGCGCAAAGAGTTGGAGGAAATCAGCCATGAAATAGCTGCCCGGCTGAATTTTTTGGAACTGGGCAGCATCGACGAACTCATCCCGTCGCCGGGCATCGACGAAATCGGGGAATTCACGCAGACCGGGGCACTGCATTGGTCGGGGGTGCTGGGGATGTTCCCGCCCCAAAACCACCATTGGAAAGCGGGCGATGCGAGGCCGGAAGATGTGCTCGTACCGACAGCCGCCGAGGGTGTCGATGAATTTGTCTTCGCCTACCAACCCGACGACCCGGAGCAGGCAACGGCGCTGGAAACCATTTCCCGCCAGAAAATGACGGTGGTGGAAGGGGAGGATGCGCTTGGAAAAACGCAAACGCTTGTCAGCCTGCTCATCAACGCCCTCTCGAACGGGCAGAAATGCCTCGTCGTGTCGGAGCGGGCGCAGGCACTGAAATATGCACAGCACCTGCTGGCCAGGGCCGGTTTCAACCAGTTCCATTTTTTGCTCGACGACGTGCTGAACGATAAAATGCCGCTGCTCGAACTGCTGCGGGTGGCCGCTGCCAACCAGGGGCACTCCGCATCCGGTGACCAGGATGGTTTCCAGGTGAAAAAGAATAAATTCCTTCGGGAAAAGGCCAGTGTGCAGGCGACTTACAGCGCCGTGAAAACCAAAATCTTCGGCGGCTACGACTGGACCGAGACGGTCGGATTGTTCCTCGCCAGCAACCGGATAGAAGGCAAAGAACTGCTGAACAGCCAGTTGAACGCCCAGGATTTCAATTACACGGCTTTGGAACATGCGCAAATCCGGGAGGGGATTTTGAGGAGCGAGCCGCTTTTTGAGCGGGTGAAAACGCTGTCGCACCCCCTCGGCAACCTGAACGACCGCATTTTTGACAATTCGGGTTCTACCGTCGGCCTGCGTTTCGTGCAGACTCAATTGAAGGAGTTTTTGGAAAAAACCAACCAGTTGCACCTTCAGTACATCCAAAAAACCGACTCCTACGCCGCCCGCCTCAAGGCCCACTACCGGGAATATTTCCTCCAACTGGAATCCCAGGCGAGGACGCTTTCCGACAAGATTTCGAATTACAAAGCCATGCTGGGAAGCGAGTTTGCCGATGCCGGGTCGGGGGCGTTCGAGTGGCCCGCTTTTTTTTCCTCCAAAAGGAAAAAGATAAAACAAGGGCAGGAAGAAGTGGCAAAATCGTACAAGTCGCTGGCAAAGCAGTATGAAAAAGAACAGTATTTCGCCTTCCAGTTCGAGCCGGGAAAAGAGCGGGCCAACATTGCGAAGACAACCGAGAACATCCTGAAATTCAGGGCTGCGCTGTCGCAATGGCATGGCCAATCGGACGCCCTCGTGCAGGATGAGGTCATGCGGCTGAACAGCAAAACGGCGCATCCGAGCCTCGATGTGAAGGAGCAGATTACCGAATTGGAGTATTCGCTGGATGTGCTGCTGGACGAACTCAACGAAGCCGGGCTGTACCAAAAACATTTTGAAAACAAGACGCTCACCATCCCCCAGCGGCAGAAATATCTGGAGAGCATCGTGGAGCAATTGGAATCCACGCAGTTGAACTTGCGTGATTTTGAAGATTTTTATCAATGGCAGTCCAACTGGCTGGCACTGGGCGGGCTGGGGCAAAAAGTCATTCGGGCATTGGTCAAAGTCAGGCCGGCCAACTGGGTCGCCGCTTTTGAAAGCTGGTATTTCAACAACTTGCTGGCCCGTGCGCAATCGCCCCACCTGCCAGAAGATACCGCTGTCGTTGAAAAGTCAACGATGGCCTGGCACGAACTCAAACCCTTGATTTTCAACCAGATAACAAATCTTTGGTGGTCAAAACAGTCCGCCGGTATCAAAGCGCTGAAGAAGAAAAACAAGAAGGCTTACCAACTGATTTTTGAAAAATCGGGGCAAAAACTGGCCGTCAACCTTCCGCTCTGCTCAGTTTGGCAGGAGGGTTTCGATGCGGTGAGCGATTTTCTTCCCGTCCTTTTCGTCACGCCGCATGTGGCGCTCAACGAATTGCCCGAGAGCAGGGGCTACTTTGACTACGTGATTTTCGATGAGGCCAATAAATTTTCGGTGGAAGCGGCCACTGCCATTGCCCCAAAAGGGAAAAAAGTGGTGATTATGGGCAGCAACGACCCACACGGCAACGAAACCAGCCTGCTTCAATATGCATTGGAAAATGGCGTGCCTTCGGCGCTGATTTCCAACCGTTACGAGCCGCCGTTGTCTCCTTTTGAAACCTGGAAAACAGAGAAGGCACCTGCTTCGCAAAACGTTGAATATCAGGTGGATAACGTGGAGGGGCGTTTCCACGAACTGGGTGGCACGAACGACATCGAAGCCCAAAATATCATCCGGCTGCTGAACCAAATCAAGCAGACGCCGCAAAGGATTTACCCGTCCGTCGGCATCGTCACTTTTACGGTGGAACAGCGTGACCTCATTGCCAATTACCTGCTCAAACTCAAACAGCAGAACGTGTTGGGAAGCGAGAAAATTCAGCAATTAGAGCGCAACGGGATGGGTGTTTTTCACATCGACGAGTTGTTTGGCCAACAGTTCGACATCATCATCGTGTCCTGTACGTTTGGCTTGGTCAACCTGAAGGGAGCATTGACCAAAAAGTTGATTTTGCTGAACACCTCTGTTGGCGTCGGCCACCTGAAAATGCTGGTGAACAAGCCCGCACAGACATTTCACATCATCCACTCATTGCCCGAAGAGCAAATCAAGCAGTTTGAAAGCAAAAAATGGGAGGAGGGGACGTGGTTGCTGGCTCATTTCATCCGCCTCGCCGAATCAACGAAGAGCGGGAACATGGCGCAATTGATGATTTCGATGGAAGCCCTGGGCAAGCGAATGGCAGGCGAACCACCCGAATCTGTGTTCGCTTTGGAGGTGTTCCATGCGCTCAAACCCTACTTGGACGAAAAGCGGATCAGCCGGAATGCAGGCATGGATTCGTTACATTTTCCGTTGAGTATCAAGGCGTTGGTTCCCGGCGGAGCTGCGATTGTCGTGCATCCTGACGGTTTTTTTGCGGACACTACCTACACAAGTGTGCTTTGGGAGCAAAACCAAAGGCAGTCGATTGCTAATGCGGGAATGGAATACCTGCCGGTTTGGTCGGTGGATTGGTTGAAAAACCCGTTGCAGGAGGCAAGGTCGTTGGCCAGTAAAATCATCCGAATTGACGCTCAATTTCAGTCAAACGACATGGGGGCCGAGTTAAAAAACGAAGGGAAAACCAAAGCGGGGTAGGGTAGGTTTTTTGGGTAGGCGAGGGATTTATTTTGTTTAAATTACGATTGTTTTTCTTTCTAAAAAATTGGTTAGCAGCGAGTTGAATTTTTATAAAAACAGGATGTGAAAAAGTCTCATTCCTCCAAAGTCAGTGATGAATCGGTCGCAGTAAATTTGGCTACCTTTGGGCTTTTCGTTGGGAGTTCTGATTTGCAAAACCTGGTAACAATTTTCGGTAAAAAATCAGACATCCCCCTTTTACTCCCCCATTGTTTTCTCAAGCGAATCAAACCACGTCTCGTCGAAACATCCACTATCGTTTGTTTTGAATTCAATTCGTTGACAGCACGTTTTTGATTAGACAAAGTGGCTCAACGCCATTTTTTACGTTAGAACACCCAATAGTCAGGACATGCGGGAATGGCAACGAAAAAGCCCGTCAGGGAAACCTGACGGGCTTTTGAATTTATTTGTTCTACTTGAAAAATCAGGCGGAGAAAGAAGTTCCGCAGCCGCAGGTGGAGGCGGCATTCGGGTTGTTGAACGAAAACCCCCGGTTGTTCAGGCCCTCCACCCAGTCTATTTCCATGCCGAGCAGGTAAATGGCATGTGATTTCTGCATGTAAACCTTCATCCCGTCAATCTCGAACTCGTCATCGTTCTCGGTCTTCGCATCGAAGCCCAGCACGTAGGAAAACCCGGAACATCCGCCACCCTTGACACCGACCCGCAGGCCGTGTTCGCCGGGGATTTTTTCACTTTCCATGATGCGTTTAAGCTGGCTGACAGCCCCGTTCGTCAGAGAGATAGGTTGAATAGCAGTGGTCGTTTGCATATCGGATCGAAAATTTTAGGCTGCAAAATTAGAAATATTGGCACAAAGCTGCATCTAAACAATTTCTGACAACTATCGGTTGAGTTCCGGCGAGGTTTTTTGCTTATTTGCCCATCCGGGTTACTTTTGCACACTTTTTAGGGGAAAACGGGTGTCTGTACCCTTTTTTAAAATCCGGCGTTTACAAAAATAACAACCTGAATTATGGCAAACTGGCTGATAGTGCTCTTAGAGATTGTGAAAATTACCGTGCCAAGCTTAGTCGTTTTTTTCACAGTTTATTACCTGCTCAAAATCTATTTAGACAAACAATACCAGCTAAAAGTACTGGAATTCAGGCAAAATCAACAGCACACAACAATACCATTGCGGCTTCAAGCTTATGAAAGGCTTTCGCTATTTTGTGAACGGATAGCCATCCCGAGCCTTCTTTTAAGGCTGCGGGAAGAAAATCAAACGGCTGCCAACCTGCGTTTGGTGATGTTAGTGACTATTCAACAAGAGTTTGAATACAACATCACCCAACAAGTTTACGTGTCTGAGCAGTTGTGGCAAATTGTCAAGATTTCAAGGGATAATACGGTCAATGTCATTAATGGACTTTATGAAAAAGTGGACCCCAGGGGCTCTTCCAAAGACCTGGCCGGGGCCTTGTTGACCTACACTGACAGCCAACCGGCCTCCGCTCTTGACAAAGCCTTGTCTGCCATCAAAAAGGAAGCCTCCCTGCTCATGTAGCACCGGAA
>JACRAN010000065.1 GCA_016234735.1 Bacteroidota bacterium
ATGTGGAGGTTGTCCATGCTGTGCAGCACCGCTTTGCCCTGCGGGTCGAGCAGTTCCTTGTGCGGCATTACGTCTATTTCGGCTACAAATTTCATGTTTTTGGTGATTGGTGATTTGAGATTAGATATTGTGTTGGGGAAAATTCCCAATTCCCAATTTCTAATTCCCAATCACGAATTTCGACTGACTTTTAAATGAAGAAAAAATGAAAACAGCACATGCCCGATGATGATGAAGGAAAACGATGCTTCCCGCAGCAAAACCAGCAGGGTGACTGCGAAGGCGGCAAAGATAAACCGAATCTGGTTGCCCTCCCAAGCGAGATTTTTGAATTTCAGGCTGAACATGGGCAGGCCGGCCACCATGAGCCAGCACAGCACCGGGATGTTCAGGTACAGGAAAATCGGGTTGGTCACGATTTTGGCCATGCCCAATGAGTTGTAGTGGTAAATGAGCATCAGCCCGATGGCGTAGATGGCGCAGGATGGCGTGGGCATCCCGATGAAATTTTCCGACTGCCGGGTGTCGATGTTGAAGTTGGCCAGCCGGATGGCGGCGAACAGCGTGACGAGGAACGCGGGCGAAGCGGCCAGCGTCAGTTCGATGGGCAGCACGTCTTTCCCCGACATGCCCTTGACGATGAGCATGTAAATCACCGCACCGGGAGCCACGCCGAACGAAACCATGTCCGCCAGCGAGTCGAGTTGCTGGCCGAGGGGCGATTTCACCTTGAGCATCCGGGCGCAGGCACCGTCCAGGTAATCGGCAACGCCGCTGGCCATGCTGAACCAAAACGCCTGCACGAACTGCCCGTACAGCACACTGGCGATGGCGCAGCAGCCGAAAAACAAGTTGAGCAAGGTGATGAAATTCGGTATGTTCTTTTTCATGGCCGGTACGTTTTGCACCCAACCCGACAGGGCGGTTGCAGTGTCCCTCTTTTTCGGCAAAAGTAATATTTTGAAATTGACGCTAAGTAATCTAAGTTGCTCATTGGCGTTTTGGCGTTTTGGGACGTTGGCATTTTTGGATTTACCCAATACGCCAAAGCGCCAAAATACCAATACGCCAGCCATCGGTTGTCGGAAATTGGCAGCCTGTGCTTCTTAACACCCTGATAACCACGTTCTCCTGCCGAAACTGTACTTTTGCGCACATCCGATACGTTACCGAAGCACCTTGGGTTTCTTTTTCAAAAAACTCGTTGAAATGAAAAAACACTGCACATACTTCCTGTTGCCCGCACTTGCTTTTTACTCGATGGGGCTGCTCGCCCAACCGGCCAACAACGAGTGCGCCACGGCCACCCCGCTGTCCGACGTGACCAACTGGTGCTCCGCCGCCGCCGCTTACTCCAACACCGGTTCAACCCTGAGCGGCGTCGTCAACCCCTCCTGTTTCCCCTCAGGCAGCCACGACATCTGGTTTTCCTTCGTGGCGGAAGCCAACACCGTGAACGTGCGGGTCATCGGTGCCACCACCGGCAACATCCCGCCGGGCGGCACTTTGTTGGAGCCGCAGTTCGCCATTTACAGCGGCAACTGCAACAACCTGACACAGCTACAATGCTCTTCCGATGGCTTCGGCATCAACGTGGCGGAATCCTTTGCCGGGCCGCTCACCATCGGCCAGACCTACTTCATCCGGGTGGATGCCCGAAACGACAACGTGGGTACTTTCAAACTCTGCGTCAACAACTACAACGCCGTGCCCGAACTGAGCGGCGATTGCCCCACGGGCGTAATTCTTTGTGACAAATCGCCCTTCAGCGTCGAACTGGCCATCGGCGAAGGCAACGACCCCAACGAGGTGGACCCCGGCATTTGCATCCAACAGGAAATCGCCTCCTCATGGTACCGCTGGACTTGCAAAACCGCTGGTACACTGACTTTCACCATCACCCCCAACAACTCTTCGGACGACATCGATTTTGCCGTGTACGAGTTGCCGGGCGGCATCAACGATTGCGAAAATAAGGTAAAAATCAGGTGCGAAGCTGCCGGGGAAAATGTCAATTTGCCATTTTCCACCTGGGAGATATGTACTGGCTCCACTGGTCTAAGCCTTTCCGAAACCGACTTTGACGAGGTGCCGGGTTGCCTTGTCGGGCAAAACAATTTCGTGGCGGCCATCGACATGGTGGCAGGCAAGAGCTATGCCCTCGTCATCAATAATTTCAGTGAAACCGGCATCGGTTTCTCCATCGAATTCGGTGGCTCTGGCACCTTCCTGGGGCCGGATGCCGATTTCACCGTCGCTCCAGATACGCTCTGCCAGGGGTCGCAGGTAACTTTCACCGACAACTCCACCTCCATTGACCCCATCACGGCCTGGCAGTGGAATTTCGGCATCGGCGCAACGCCCGCCACGGCCACCGGCAACGGCCCGCACAACGTCACCTACAATTCGCCGGGCACCAAATCCATCGCTTTGACCATCACCAACGAGGCGGGCTGCAAGGTGACGCACGTCGAAAACATCACGGTGTTCCCGCTGTTTGATGTGGCAGCAGCGCTCGTCGATGACTACTGCGGCCCCAGCGACAATACCGGTGCCATCACCCTCGAACCCATCGGCCCCTCCACACCATACCTGTACGACTGGGGAGGAACAGGCATTTTTTTGCCAAATAACTCGCTGCAAGACCTGGTCTCCGGCACCTACTCCGTGATAGTCCGGGATACCAACGGATGCACAGAACAGTACAGTTTTGTAGTGGAGGAGGGCCTGAGCCTCGCCGTTGGCATCGACCCCGTGAACCCGCCCACCTGCAACGGCGACTCCGACGGCAGCATCTCCATTTCCATCCAAATCGCCAACCCGCCCGTGCAGTTCGACTTCGGCAACGGCCTCCAATCGAGCAACACCCTGAGCGGCATTCCGGCTGGCATTTACAACGTGTACGTGGTGGACGGGCAGGGCTGCGACGGCAATTTCACCATCGAAGTCGTTGATTTCCCGCCGCTTTTGCTCGGCATCGACCCGCTCGACATCAGTTGTTTTGGGGAAAATGATGGCAGCATCACGGTCACGCCTACCGGCGGGGCGGGCGGCTACAACTACCTTTGGAGCACAGGTGCCGCCACCGCCACCATTGCAAACCTGCCTACCGGAACTTACACCGTCACCGTCACCGATTCCAACGGCTGCACGGCCACTGCCGATGCCGACATCATCGAACCCGCCGAACTGACGGCCACGCTGGAAGCGGTGGACGTGCTGTGCTTCGGCGATGCCACGGGGGTCATCACGGTGACGGCATCGGGCGGTACGCCACCTTTTGAGTTCAGCACCAACGGTATCGACTTCCAGACGGACCCGGCACTCGGCAACCTGCCCGCCGGGGACTACGACGTGGTGGTGCGGGACAGCCGGGGCTGCACGATTACCCTGCCTGCCACCATCAACGAACCGCCGCCGCTCATCGTGGAAGCCGGCGACGACCAGACCATCGACCTCGGCTACACCGCCGTCCTGCGTGGGGTGGTTTCGCCGCCGCAATGGCCAGTCACGCTGGCTTGGGTGCCTG
>JACRAN010000078.1 GCA_016234735.1 Bacteroidota bacterium
CCGCAGGTCATTCATTCCCGAAGGAAAACAAGTTCTTCCTCTTCCGAAATCCGTGCGATGACGGAAGGTTCGGCCATTTCCTTGTCCATCTGGCGGTGCTTCACGACGAAGTCGATGCCTTCGATGACGGCGGAGCTGATTTCACCAAAATGATGGGGGTGAGGGGTGGTGCCGACATTGGCCGATGTGGCGACAATCGGCCTCCCGAATTCTTCCAGCAATGCGATGCAAAAGTCGTTTTGCGGAATACGGAACGCGACGCTTCCATCCGGGCTGAGGGCTTCGGGGGGAAGGTTTTTGCCTTGTTCGTAAATCACCGTGAGGGGGCGGGTATGGAAGAGCAGCAACGTTTCCACTCTGGGGTGGATGTGAGGGGCGTACTGTTTGAGCATTTCGATGGAGGCTGCCAGCAAAATCAAGGGCTGATCAGGCGATAGTTGACGTAGTTTTCGCACCTGCCGCACCGCCCCTGCGTTGGTGGCATCGCAGCCGATGCCCCAGATGGTGTCCGTTGGGTAGAGGATAAGCCCGCCGGTTTCGAGGGTTGAAATAACAGGTTCCAAAGCGTAGTTTTGAACCATGCGGGTGCGCTGATTGGTAAATGTTAACATAGGTCTCAGGTGTTTTAGCTGCGTTTCGGTGTGTTAAAATTGCAGTAACAACGTTGAAGCATCCAAAACATTTTTGAGGAAGATTTCTTTGGGCAGCACAAAAGTCTGGCACAAGGAAGCCGCAGCAGCAAACATGCCGGAAAATGTTGCCTATCTTGCACTTTCAAAGAATGTATTTCAAAAACGTGACGAAGCTAAAATGTTTCAGCTATTTTGATGTTTCAAAAATGCCCGTTGCCGAAAATCCGTTTTATTTCTTGCAAAAATACGCAACTGCCCGGGCAGCCTTTCAAAAAGTGAGATATGACCGGTTTTAATAAAATACAAACATTGTTGCTGCCGCTGCTGGCAATGATGCTGGCAACTGTGCCGCTTCGGGCTGCACACATCATCGGCGGCACCATCAGCTACGTGTGCAACGGTAACGGGGATTACACTTTCACTATGAAAATTTACCGGGACTGCTACGGTGGTGGTGCCCCGTTCGACTCTCCCAACAACGCCCCGTTTCCCGCTACTGTTACCATCTACCAGGGAAATTCGACCGTTCCGATGAACGTCGTGAACTTGCCTGCCCCTACCATCACCAATGTTTTGCCCAACCTCAGCAACCCGTGCCTGATAGCTCCGCCCAACGTTTGCGTGGAAGAGGGCGTGTATGTTTTTGACCTCAGCCTACCGGTTTCTTCCGAAAGTTACCACATTGTTTACCAGCGTTGCTGCCGCAACAATACCATCTCCAACATCATCCAACCTGGCGAAACAGGAGCTACCTACTACATGGAACTGACGGCAAAAGCGCAGGAATTTTGCAACAGCAGCCCTGTGTTCAACGATTTCCCGCCCATCGCCATCTGTACGGGCGAACCCATCGACTTTGACCACTCTGCTACGGACCCCGACGGCGACCTGCTGGTGTACGAGCTTTGCACTCCGTTCATCGGTGGTGGCACCGACCAGACGAATGCCACGCAGCCCAACGGGGTAGCCCCCGACCCTGACCTTCCCCCGCCCTACAGTCCGGTGGCTTTCGTTTCTCCACCGTATTCTTTTTCCAATCCGCTGGTGGCCAACCCTCCGCTGACCATTGACCCAAACACGGGTTTTCTGACGGGAATACCGCTCGTGACCGGGCAATTTGTCGTGGGGGTTTGCGTGAAGGAATACCGCAACGGTGTGCTGCTGAGTGAGACGAGGCGTGACTTCCAGTTCAACGTGGCGCTGTGCGACCCGACCGTGGTGGCGGACATCCTGGAGGATGACACGGTACATTTCCAGGAGATGCAATACTACGTCGTGAATGCCTGCGGCGCAAATTCGGTGCTTTTCACCAACCAAAGCTATCAACAGGTTTACATCAACGAATTCCGCTGGGAGTTCGATATCAATGGCACGACGCAGGTTTTCAACGAATGGAACCCGATGGTGACGTTCCCCGATGTTGGCACGTACTACGGGAAGCTGCTGCTGAATCCGGGTGCTTTGTCCTGCGACGACACGGCCTTCATCGAGGTCAACGTGTTCCCCGGCATCACGGCAGATTTTGAATTCGACTACGACACCTGCGTGGCAGGGCCGGTCAATTTCACCGACCTCTCCGTGTCGGGAGCGGGGCCGGGCAGCATCACCTCCTGGGATTGGGACTTCGGCGATGGCACCGATTCCGAGGAACAAAACCCCGTACACACCTACCAGATTCCGGGGGCACTTCCCGTGAGCCTGCTGATACGGGACACCAACAATTGCACCGGCCTGAAAACGAGGACCGTACAATACTTCCCGGTGCCGGATTTGCTGGTGGTGGCACCCAGCGACTACATCGGCTGCCAGCCTGCCGAGATTTTTTTCGACAACCTGTCCACCCCGGTGAACGAAGAATACGACGTGAACTGGACGTTTGGCGATGGCGGCACCGGCGACGAAATCAGTCCGACGCATATTTACGAGGAGGTGGGAACCTACACCGTCACGCTTGAAATCATTTCCCCGCTGGGCTGCCAAACGGACACGGCCTGGAACAACCTGATAACCGTGCTGCCAAGCCCGATAGCCGATTTTTCCTACACGCCGCCGCGCCTGAGCAACCTCGAACCGACCGCTTATTTTACCGATGAATCAACAGATGCGGTGAAATGGAAGTGGATTTTTGGCAATTCAGGTGCCTCCATTGACCAAAACCCGGTTCATACTTTTCCTGACACCGGGTTGCAGGTGGTGCAGTTGGTGGTGTTCCATCAGAGTGGCTGCACGGACACGGCATTGCAGTTGCTCGACCTAATTCCCGAAGTGCGCTACTTCCTCCCCAACGCCTTCACCCCCAACGGGGACGGCAGCAATGACGGCTTCCGGGGCAACGGGGTGATGGAAGGGGCGACCAATTTCAGGCTGGCTATCTGGAACCGCTACGGGGAGCAGCTTTTTGAAACAACCGACCCCTTCGAAGCCTGGAATGGCCGGAAAAACAACACGGGCGAACTTTCTTCGCAAGGCGTGTACGTCGTTGTCGTGACCTACACCGGGCCGCGAGGCGAAAAGTACGAACTGCACGGCTACGCCACGTTGCTTAAATAAGCGGATCACATTCAACAAATTGAGGCATTTTTGCAAACCAATCCGCCGAACTCATCAAACTATCGATAACCTTTTCCGCAATGAAGCACCTTTACCCGCTTGTGTTTTTGCTCTTTCTCAACGTCCCGGTATTTGCTGCGCACATCATCGGCGGCGTTTTGACCTACGAATGCCTCGGTGGCGGCAACTACAAGTTTACCCTGAAAATGTACCGCGACTGCGCCTCGGGCGGAGCCGATTTTGACAACAATGCGCCTTTTTCCCTCTACAAACAAGGAACCAATGGGAGCCAAACTTTGCTGACCACGTTGTTCAGAAGCCCGGACAACATTACCGTAATCAACCCGGCGAGCAACCCTTGCCTGACCATCCCCCCCAACGTCTGCGTACAGGAAGGGGTTTACACCTTCAACTACACATTCGCCGACTGGCCATCCACTTCGAGTTACCACATCACCTACCAGCGCTGCTGCCGAAATGCCTCCGTCTCCAACATCGAGACACCGGACGAAGTAGGGGCCACGTTCACGGTGGAATTGACCTCTGCCTCCCAGTTGTTGTGCAACAATAGTCCTCGGTACAATTCATTCCCGCCTATCGTCATCTGCGTAAACGAGCCGCTGGTGTACGACCACAGCGCCTTCGATGCCGAAGGCGACCAGTTGGTGTACGAGATGTGCTCCCCGCTGCTTGGCGGTGGGCTGGGTGGCCTCGGCGGTGGCAACCCCAATGCCTGCAACGGCATCACCCCCAACCCGGCCTGTCCCCCGCCGTATGCCGAGGCCAGTTTCATCAACCCGCCGTACAGCCCGCTCAACCCGATGGGGGGAAGCCCGCAAGTGACCATCAACCCGGTGACGGGCCTGCTGACGGGAACGCCCAACGTGCAGGGTCAGTTTTCGGTGGCAATCTGCGTGAAGGAATACCGCAACGGACAGCTTCTCAGCGTCATCCGGCGGGATTTTCAGTTCAATGTGGCCGTTTGCCAGGCAGTGGTCAACGCCGATTTCAACTCGCCCGACCTGACGGTAGTTGGGGATAATTATTTCATCAATACCTGCTACAATCTGGACATTCCTTTTGAAAACCTCAGCACCAACAACTCGAACGTGGACTCCGTCCAATGGGAGTTCGATGTGGAAGACAGCACCTGGGTTTACAACTCCTGGGATGTCCTCGTTAATTTCCCGGAAGCCGGTAGCTACGAGGGGCGGCTGGTGCTCAATCCCGGCTCGCAATGCGGCGACACGGCGCATATTTTCCTGGAAATTTACCCAGAATTAGTAGCGGCTTTCGGCTACGATTACGACACCTGCGTGGCCGGGCCGGTCAGTTTTCTCGACCAGTCGGCCATTTTCGGGAGCGGCCAGATTACTGATTGGATTTGGGACCTCGAAGCCACTGTGACGGATTCGGTTCAGCGAAATCCCGTCCATGTGTTCAAAGTGCCGGGCACAACGCCCGTCCGGTTGGAGGTGTGGGACGAGCATGGGTGCAAGGACGACACGGTGCGGGCCGTGGTGTACCAGCCTGTGCCGGCACTGATTTTGGTGAAACCCAACGACACCATCAGTTGCGCTCCGGCATCGGTGTTTTTCAACAATCTCTCCAGCCCCATCGACCCGAACTACGACATTCGATGGGAGTTTGGCGACGGGATGGAGGGAACAGACATCAGCCCGACCCATGTTTACACGGACACCGGCACTTTCGATGTCCGCCTGGAAATCACTTCCCCCATCGGCTGCTACACCGACACCGTTTTCAAGGAATTGGTACGGATCGAATCGCCGCCGGTGGCTGATTTTTACTTCGACCCGACCAACCCCAGCAACTTCAACCCGGTGGTCAATTTCTTCGACCAGAGCACGGATGTCGTGCATTGGGACTGGTACATCGACGGGAAACTCGTCGCACAGGTGCCCGATTTTGCCTACTCATTTCCCGACACGGGCCTTCACGAAGTGAAGCTCACGGTTGTTCATCCTGAAAAATGTGTGGACACGCTCGTGCAGTACATCGACGTGGAGCCGCAGGTTACGTTCTACCTGCCGAACGCCTTCACGCCCAACGAAGACACGAAGAACGACTACTTCGCAGGCACGGGCGTGACACGAGGCATCATTGATTTCAAAATGGAAATCTGGAACCGCTACGGCCAGAAGATTTTTGAAACAACCGATGTGAACGAACCCTGGAACGGGCAGGTGAACAACGATGGACGCCTCGCCCAAAACGGCGTGTACGTCTGCGTCGTCACGTTCACGGGGCCGAGGGGCGAGCCTTTTGAATACAAGGGCTACGCAACGCTGGTGCGGTGATGCGGTTTGAGAGGTTTGAAAGCAACCGCAAAAACCATTTTTTTGAAGAAATCCTTTTCAGGAAAATAAATTCTCTTACTTTTGCGCCTCTTTTGACTTTCAACAATTTTAAATAGCAGAAAAATGGACGCCATCAAATACGTTCACGAGCAACTTGCCAAGAAAATCGACTTCCCCAAATTCCGTTCCGGCGATGCTATCGCTGTGAGCTATCGCATCATCGAGGGCAACAAAGAGCGGATCCAGGTTTACAAAGGCAACGTTATTCAAATCAAAGGCACCGGAGCTACGAAAACTTTCACGGTACGCAAAATATCCAGCGGTGTTGGCGTAGAGCGCATTTTCCCGTTCACATCACCGGCTATCGCTGAAATCGAAGTGCTGAAACGCGGTAAAGTCCGCCGCTCCAGGTTGTACTACCTGCGCGGTGCCATCGGTTCCAAAGCCCGTATCAAGGAACGCAAATACCTTCGGGTGGCTCCGGTCGTGGAATAAACCTTCCGGGTTATTACCAAAAACGCCTTGCAAACAGTTGATTTGCAAGGCGTTTTCTATTTTTGAAAAACCGGAAGAAAAACATGAAACACCTGCTGACTGCCATCTGCATCTTCGCCCCCACCTTTCTTTTTTCGCAAATCGTCAACATCGAGGAGCAGCGGATTACCGGCACGAACGACTCGGTGCGTTGGTACGGCCACGCCAACCTGGGGGCCAACCTCGTTAAAGTTCAGGAAGAAATTCTGCAACTGAACGCTGCGGCACAGGTCGAGTACAAGAAAAACAAAAGCCTGTACCTGCTGCTGCTCGACGGCAGGTTCCTGCGGGCAGGCGGCAAGGACTTCAACAACGCCGGGTTTGCGCACCTCCGCTTCAACCGCAAAATCACCGACCCCCTGTCCACCGAATTTTTCACCCAAGTGCAATACAACAAGCTGTTGCTCATCGAGTTACGTGCCCTGGCTGGCGGTGGCCTCCGGTACCGGTTGTTCAAGGATGCCGCCGGGAAAAACCGGATTTATGCGGGCATGGCCTACCTGTACGAGCACAATAGTTTCACAGATGAAACCGGCGACCGCGACTGGCACCGACTGAGCAATTACCTCTCCTTCACCTTTCGGCCCTGGCAGGGTGTCAAGCTGTCGAGCACCACGTATTTTCAGCCGGAAATTTGTGATTGGACCAACTACCGACTTTCCACCGAGTGGAGGTTGGATACTCCGTTGGGCAAGAAACTCAGCTTTTTCACGGACTTCTCCTTCGGCATCGACGAAGCCCTGCCGACAGATGCGCCCACCGAGTTTTACACTTGGCTGAACGGGTTGACATTCCGGTTTTGAGGCAAATGTCAGCCCACTTTCCGGCCCTTCACCACCCGTGAATTCACATCGACTTTGCTCATTTTGCGCAGGTCCACGAGCAAGGCGGAGTAGGCGTTGTCGGAAGACACCTTCCAGGTTTTGTTGTCGTAGGTAA
>JACRAN010000075.1 GCA_016234735.1 Bacteroidota bacterium
CATTTACAACCATATTCAAAAGAGAATTTTCGGAGTAAAATACCTGGCTGCCCCAGCGGTCTGTTACTTGCAACGAACGGATGATACCAAGGTCAGGGCTTTGCAAATAAAAATAATCATTGATGCCGTCATCGTTCGGCGAAAAGGCGGTGGGAGCGTAAATCCGCCTTGAGGCATCCACCTTGAATTCAATGCCGATGGAATCCGAGCAAACCATGTTGGATGCCTTGAAACCATAAATGACAGGCTCCAAAGGTGCTGCGACGGTGACCGGACATGCAAGACAGGAAAGAGAATTGCCCAGGGGGTCCGTCCATTCGACCGTCAGGGTGTCGCCATGATTGACAACGACCGGCGCTAACTCGACTTGCTCGCCCTGGTGAATTTGGACTGGCCCCATCGTTGCTATTTGAATCGGGTCGCCTTCCGAAACCTGGTAGGTCACTTGGGCAGGTTCACAGCCATCAAACAAGGTCAAAAGGTAAGTGCCGGGTTGGTTGACGGTAAGTTGGGGCTGGATAGAGCCGTTTTCCCAAAAGAAACTCACCCCCAACTGGCTGGCGTCCAGCGTCAATTCCGAGTGCTGGCAAATGATTTCGTCAAAAATCAGGGAATCGGAAAGGGTGCCTGAAATATGCAGGGACGAACTGTCGAAGAGCAACGTGGCGGGGTCGTCGGACAACCTTATCGGCCCCATGACCAACGGGAGGTTGGACAGGGTTGCCCGGTTTCGGTAGTCGCCCGGTGGAATATCCCCCACCTGTACCCGCAGGTCGAGCGTATCGCTTCCGACTTTCAGGTTCATGCCCTCTAAGCAGACCTGGTTTGTCCCAAGCCCTTCTTTTATCAGCCCCCCAAATGGATTCCTGCTTATTTCCAAAAAAGAAAAACCGGGGGGGAGCGTATCCGAAAATGACACGTTTTCCCGCTTCTCACCGGAATCGTTGTCAATGATGAAGCGAAAAATCATCTCGTTGCAGGCGAACAAGGTATCCGGGTCGAAGGCATGTAACATTTCGATGGTATATGGGCAAGAGGCCGACGTCACATCGTAGCTAACGGAAATGGTCTGGCATCCACTCACTGCTTCCAAAGTGTACAAACCGCCTTGCGACACCTCCAATTCCGGGCCTGTCGCTCCCGTGTTCCATTGGATATTGTTGCCCAGCCCGTCGGCTTCGAGCAGCAGCGTTTCACCATGGCAAAGGAACCAGGTAAAAAACAGGCTGTCTTCCTCAATCCTGTTTACCTCCACTTCGGTGCTGTCCTCGAAGTCCTCCGTCGAAGGGTTGTCGGAGCGGCTTTCCAGCCCATAGCCAGTGGGCAGGTTTTTCAGGTTGGCCTGGCTTGGGTATTCACCCCCGGCAATGTCCGCAACCTCCACCGTTGCCACGATGCTTTTGATGCCGGGCGACAGGGTCATGTTTTCTATCCTGATGGCGCCCGGTGCCGCAGATGCGTCCCAGGTACCGCCGACGGAGTTTTGGACAATGCTTGTCAACTCAAACCCCGGCGGTAGTTTGTGGTAAAATTCAACCCCGGTCAAAACTTCCCCACCTCCGTTGGCTATCGTGTAGGTGTAGGTCAGTTCGCTGCAAGGAAGGGTGGTTTCCAGGTCGGTGGCGTAGTTTAATTCAACAGAATAAGGGCAGGAGGCCATGTCAGAAACAGCGAACAGTGGCCCGGTGGACAAGCGGGTTTCTTCCCCCGTGGCTTTGTCAACTGAAAATAAGCCGTCCACAATGCCGAAAACTGCCGTTCCAAAAGCATACAAATCACCGAAAGCATCGAACATGACACCGTAAAACTCATTTTCATTTGAAATCTGCCCGAAGGAACTGATGGCCCCGCTGCTGGCATTGATGGTGACGATTTTGCGGTTGGCTGCATCGTACCCGAATAAAACGCCTGTGTAGGGGTCGAAGGCAATGTCCACAAGTCGGGTACTGCCATTGAGGCTGGTAAATTCGGTGGTGAACACCCCGTTTTCTAAGTTGGTTATTGCTAATTGAACGTCAATTCCGGTGACGGTTGACCCGATGCTCACCAAATATTTTCCATCGGGGCTGACATCGCCCGCCATGTAATACAAGCTGGGGTCGAGGGGCAGGGTGGCGAGGTTCTCCACTGTGCCGGTTGCATCAATCCGGTGCAGGGTATGGTTTGCCGGGTGGATTCCGTAGAGCAGGTTGTCGGTTTTCCGAAATCCAATGGCATCGAGGTTTGTCCCAATATTGTCGTTGATGATAGCGAATTGGACGGAGCTGTTGATGCTCACTTCCACAAGCTCGTTGGGGCTTTCGAGCATCATGAAAAATTGACCGGCCCTGACGAAAGGGGTTTGGCCAAAAACCGATGGGCAAAACAAAACCAGGATGGCAAGCATCAGGAACATGCGGCGGTGCGCCGTGCTGTCTTTTTTGCTTTGATGGTTCAGTTCCATGGCATAATCGCTTCTTTTTCGACAAGACCAGTTAAGAAATAACTTTTTTCATGTTTGAGTTGCTTTTGTTCCCAACTTCATCGGAACCGGTTATCCCGCAATCCGGATGGTAATTGGGACGTACCCGCCAAGGTTCACGCCATGTGTTCCAATATCCTAATCCCAGGTTCCGGTTGACGACACCTTCTCAACTCATAACCGATATTTGACGTCAAGCCCCAGCAAATAATGAGACTCGGATTTGTCGGCTGAAATGCCGCCCTTCCCCCAAGCCAGGCTAACGGCAAATTGAAATTTTTGAACGTTCATGCCTGCGCTTGCCTGATAAATCAGCAGATGATAAGGCCAAATAGGCTCGTTCAGTGCCTTCCTTGTAATCTCATTGAGCCAAAATGGCCGCCTCGCCGTGATGACTGTTTCCTTGTTTTCTGAAATATTTATCAAATTTTTGAAGCCTGCTCCGGCTTCGATGAAAGAAGCCAACCCTTTTTTTTTCAGAGGAAAGATGTATTGAAATGAGAGCGCAGCATTGAAAAAACTGGCAGAAAAATCTGATGCCGTCGTAACGGTATCGCTGAAATTTTGCCTAAAAATAGTGGAGCGATAATTAAAACCCAATTTCGGCGAATAATATGCGCTCATCACCATCGCAAACTTGTCATGCCTTTTAATTATCGGGTACCTGAAAAAAATACCTGCCTTGACACCGCTCGCTTCGAGTTTTTTCATGTCGGCCAACTTCAGATAAGAGTCGTCATAACTCAAGTTGGGCTCCCCGAATTGAGACCTGTGGATTTGATAGCCTGCTATGAGACCAAAGCTCACCCTGCGTTTTTTTGCGGGTGCAGCATATTTGACGGAGCCGCAGGCTTCATTGTATTTTTGAACAAGCTGCCTGATTGATTTCAGGTCGAAATGCAGGTTTTCGATTTCCTTTCTTTTTATTTGCGGGCAATCGTTCATCAACAAGCCCAAAAGGCCCTTGTAGCGGTCTTGCGAACCAGCCTTGTTGTCTCGGACAAACCATATTTGCAGCAATTCTTCGATAATGTTGCCCTTTTCAACAAACCAGTGCTTGGTGTCCCTTTTGTCAAGGTGATGAAACAGGTTGATGCTGCCACCTGATATTTTTTCCAGCAGCAGCACCGTGTCTTTCGACTCCGTTTTCAGGCTACGAAATTCCTGCATTTGCTCCACACTGTATATTTTGACCTTCTTCCGCTCATAAATGCTGTTGTTCATTTTCATGCTCGCCACGGTCTCAAAAGGTATGATAGTGGCATTATTGAAAATCTTTAACTCATGTTTTTTTAGCCACCATGCTTCATCCAGCAGCAAATCCTTGGTTTCGCCATCTGTAAAAAAAAGGGTTGCTTTCATTTGCTGCGAAAACAAGTTGCTTTGAATGAACAGGAAAGAAAAAAACAAGAGGAATTCGGAAGTGTGTTTTGAGATATTCATTATGGCAATATTTCAGGTCGAAAAATGTGTTTGAAAGCAGCAAAAATGTCATCCCGAGTCATTAGGATGACAAAAGCGGCTATGTCTCATGGTGTGGGCATCCCGATAGTTACCGGGATTGCAGAATGATAAACAAACATAGCTTACAATCATGGTGTGAACGAGTCGAACTACTTCGAATGGTATTCAAAACAAAGGTATCGAAAAGCATCCATTTCCTACCTTTGGCTTTATTTTATAAAAAACAACACTTTGTACATGCGCATTATCGCTTTAGGTTTGCTGATGCTGGCCCTTCTGACAGGGTGCAAAAATGAAAATGCTTCCCCTGCACAATTTCAACTGCTCCGAAAAGATGCCACCGGGCTTGCTTTTCAAAATGAATTGAAGCCCACCCCTGAGTTCAATGCCCTCAACTACATGTACTTTTTCAACGGCGGCGGCGTGGCGGCGGGGGACTTCAACAACGACGGGCTTACCGACCTCTTTTTTACCTCCAACATGGGAACCAATCGCCTCTTCCTCAACCAGGGAAACCTCCAGTTCAAGGATGCTACCGAAGCAGCAGGTCTGCTTCCCGAACCCGGCAATGCACCTTTTTGGAATTCGGGGGCCTCGGTCGTTGACATTAACGACGACGGGATGCTCGACATCTACGTCAACAAAGTTGGCAAATTTCAAACCGTAAAAGGCCAAAACCAGCTTTTTATCTGCCAGGAAATAAAAGATGGCATACCCATTTTCACCGATGAGGCCGTTCCCTACGGACTGGATTTCGTGGTCTTCGGCACCCAGGCAGCCTTCTTCGACTACGATATCGACGGCGACCTCGACATGTACCAGCTGAACTATTCCTTGCACGCCAACGGCACTTTTGGGCAAAAAAAGACTTTCAAGGGGACTCAACACCCGCTCTCCGGCGACAAATTGATGCGGAACGACGGGGGCAATTCCCCCCTTGAGGGGGGTAGGGGGGTGTTCACGGAAGTCACCTTGCAGGCGGGCATCAACAGCAGCGTAATCGGCTACGGCCTGGGCATCGCCACCGGCGACGTGAACCTCGACGGTTACCCCGACATCTACATCGGCAACGATTTCCACGAAAACGACTACCTCTACATCAACCAGAAAGACGGCACGTTCGGGGAAGAACTGACCAACCAAATACAACACACCAGCCAGTTCTCGATGGGCGTGGACATCGGCGACATCAACAACGACGCCTGGAGCGACATCATCTCCCTCGACATGCAGCCCGAAGACCCGTTCATCCTCAAAAGCTCGCTCGGCGAGGACGAGTTCGGCATTTTCAACTTCAAATTAGGCTACGGCTACAACCACCAATACGCCCGCAACACCCTCCAGGTCAACAACGGGGACGGTTCGTTCAGCGAAACCGGCATGTTTTCAGGCATCCACGCTACCGACTGGTCGTGGGCCTCGCTGTTCATGGATTTCGACAATGACGGCCTCAAGGATCTGTTCATCAGCAATGGCATCGAACGCCGGATGAACGATATTGACTACGCCAACTTCCGGGCGGACAGCGAGGTCAGGTACAAGGCAAACACCAACAACATCGAGGAGCAAGACCTGGTCTTTGTGGAAAAAATGCCAAAAATCAAGATACCCAACAAGTTTTTCAAAAACATGGGAAACCTGAAGTTTGAAGACCTCGAACACCAAATCGAGGGGAGCCTGCCCACTTTTTCCAATGGGGCAGTCTATGCCGATTTCGAC
>JACRAN010000076.1 GCA_016234735.1 Bacteroidota bacterium
GCTCTGGTTCTCTTCCTGGGGCAATGGTTTTGAACTCTACAACGCCATGCGCCGCACGGTGGATACTGCCACTCCCAACAGCTACGGCTACAATGGCCTGCCGAACACCCTTCAGGAGCCGGTTGCACCGACGCCCCGGAATTGGCCTCACAGGTTGCCTTATCCTTCCACCGAAATCACGCTTAACCCGAATGCTTCCGGCATGGCAAACGTGATTTGGGACGACGCTTCGTTCAAATTGTTCTGGGACAAGGATTAATCTGCTATTGGCTATTGGCCATTAAGCTATTGGCTATAAGCCAATAGCAAATGGCTAAGGGCCAACAGCATAAAGTAAAAACACAAATTTTTCAACAATGAAATTTTTAAAATTATCATACCTGCTTTTCGCAATGGGGGCGCTGACGGCAATTTGGTCCTGCAAGGACGAAGACCTCAGCCCCTACCTCGAGCCGGAGACCGCCGTGCATGGCTACGGGCGGACCGCCGACGGCTCGCCTGCCGACTTCGTTTTCCAGCAAATTGACAAATCTCTCCAAATAGATTTTAACTGGAATTCGATTGACGGCAAAAACACCGTCACGAAGATTGAATTCTACCTGTTCTTCGATGAGGGTTACGTGGACCTCGAAGGCAACGACCGTACTGCCCGCCACGGCGGCAGGTACGACGACTACACGGCGCCACGAGGCAAGCTGTTCAAAACGGTGGAAGCCGGTGAAGTACCCGCCAACCGAACGGCCATTAATTTCACCGTCAGCCAGGCAGACGTGTACAATCTTTACAAAGACGCCACTTTCGACTACGGCAGCGGCTCGGTCAATGTATTCGCAAACCCGGCCAAGCCGGAGCGCACCGCTGCCGGTTGGTTGGTAGCAGGCGACAAATTCGAGCTGGGCTGGGTCATTTACACCGAAGACGGAAGGAAATTCGACGCCTGGTCGCCTTCCATTTGTGCGGGTGAGTTTCCCAACTCCAGTTGCACGGTGAAATGGGCGATCATTTGCGAGTCCGACCTCGCAGGCGAGTTTGACTACAAACAGTACGACATCCAGAAAGGTGTAGGCGGAGGCGCTGGCGCTGCTTTCCCCGGTGAGATTACGGGAACTGTTACCTGGTCGGTTGGTGCCGCTCCTGGCAAATACACTTCTACCGACATCACCTTCGGGCAGTTTGCTTTTGCATGGAGTGACGACCCGGTGGTCTTGCCTGTCATCAACGATGCCTGCAACGTCATCACCCTGTCAGGCGCTGACCAGTACGGCGATACCTACATTTATAACTTTACCAATATTACTGGTGCGGTTGCGACCATCCGATGGACAAATACCTACGGCGATGCCGGTACGGTGGAACTGACCCGCAAAGACGGCAAAAACTGGCCAACCCTGAAAGGTGGTTGATTTGCTTCGTCCGACAACTTCAAAGAGCGCTGCCCGAAACGGTAGCGCTCTTTGTTTTTTGGCCATTTTTGCAAAAATATTCTTGGTGAAAAAACGGACAAGCCTATCGAAATCAGCAATGCCAGCAGCCCTCGGCTGCCTCTTCCTTTGTTTTTTTTGGGTAAAAACGCGGGCGCAAACACCGACCTACTACGGCCAGGTGCAGCCCATTCTGCTGGCGAACTGCACCCCCTGCCACCGCCCTGGTGGCGGCGCACCTTTCCCGGTGCTCACCTGCGAGGATGCCACCAACCGGGCTTCGTTCATCGCCCATGTGACCGCCCGGCGGTACATGCCACCCTGGTTTGCCGACCCCGATTTCCGCTCTTTCCACAACCAAAAAATACTGACCAATGCCGAAATCGAAACCCTGCGGCAGTGGGCCGGAGGCGGCGCACCCTGTGGCATCCCACTTGGCGAGGTGGCTGTCCTTCAGCAGGATTTTGAAAAAAACCACCCCGCTCCCGACCAGGAGGTGCCCATGCAGCAGCCCTTCACCATCCCCGGCAACAACACGGAGCAGTTCCGCATTTTCATCCTGCCCACCGGCACGAAGGAGGAGCGCTACGTGCAGGGCATCCGGTTCCAGCCGGGCAACCTCGAACTGGCTCACCATGCCCGCCTGATGCTCGACACCACCCACCTGCTCCGCTCCGACGACGGCAGCGAAGCAGGCGATACCGCCACTCAGTTCACCCGCCTCGGCGTACGGCTGGCCAGCCAGTTCTGGAACGGCTGGGTGCCGGGCAACTTCGGCGAGTTTTACCCGGACGGCTTCGCCAAAAAACTGCCCGCCAACGCCGACATCGTGCTGAACATGCACTACTCCCCATCGCCCGTGCCTGCCACCGACCAGTCGTCCGTCAAGCTCTGGTTTGCCCCGAAACCTCCGGAGCGCCTCGTGAAGCCCTTTATTTTGGATGAAAACTGGATAGTCAACCAGCCGTTCGTAATACCTGCCGACACGGTCGTCTCTTTCTTCCTGCGTTCTCCGCCCATCCCCACGGACATCTCCCTGCTCAGTGTGTTGCCGCACATGCACCTGCTCGGCAAAAGTTTCAAAGCCTACGCCCTCACCCCGGACAACGACGTGATATTGCTCATCAAAATTGATGACTGGAACTTCAAGTGGCAGATGACCTACCAGTTTGAGCATTTGCTGAAGCTGCCCAAAGGAACGGTTGTGTATGCCGAGGCTGTGTACGACAACACGGCGGCCAACCCGGCCAACCCGCATAACCCGCCGAGGGAGACCACCTACGGATGGGCGACTTTTAACGAAATGATGAACCTGATTTTTGAGTATGTGGATTACCGGGAAGGTGACGAGGGCTTATCTTTGTTTGAGAAATTTTAGATTCATCCTACAACACATTTTATGAAAAATCCAGCTTGTTTCCTTTTGCTTTTGCTGCCCCTCGGGGCGTTATTTTGTCAAACCGATGGCATGACCGAAGACACCAGGGACCGCCTTGCCACGAGCAAGGTCAACATCCAGCCCGGCTCTGTTTTCTATGGGTTCGAGGGCAAAAAAGGCAGCGTCATCGGCGATTTCTACTTCGATAACAACTGGCAGGATGGCTTGGCCGTTTTTTACCCGATTGCGACAGTAACGAGGCCCGATACCATTGCCGGTGTCCCCATGCGCTACGACATCCATAACAGCGAGTTGGAGTTCAATACCCCGTATGGTATAAAAGCCTTGCCGGAGAAGGAAGTCCGGCAGTTTGAATTCAAAACAAAAAGCGGGGCGATAACGGCCCTGTTTGTTAACGCAAATGAGGTGAAAGGAGCGCCTGAAAAAACGGGGTTTTACGAGGTTTTATCAAAAGGCAGACTCACGCTTCTCCTACAACATAAGGTATGGATAAAAGCTCCCACCTACAACGTCGCCCTCGACACCGGTACCCGGGACACCGAAATCCTGAAGTTAAAAGCCTATTTTTACCAAAAGAACGGGAAACTGCAAAAGTTTAAACCCACTAACGGCGGCCTGTTGAAAATCATGCAGGATAAAAAAACGGATGTGGAAGACTTCCTGGCTGCCAACCCGTTGGATGCGGGCAACCCGGCGACGGTAGCCTCCGTTTTCAATTTTTACAACAGCTTGAAATAAGCTCAACCGCCAATAATCACCTGGTAGGTATACGAAGATTTCTTTTCCTCGGCAACATTGCCGGAAGCCGACGTAGCAGTCGCCACATAACTGAACTGAACCTGCAATGGCTGCTCCTTCACCACTGGCAACCGGAAGTGGACCTGCATCGTTTTGTGGTACAAAATGCGGAGTCCACGAGGTTTTTCCACCTTGAATTTCAGCAGTTTCACCAGCCGGATGGCCTCTTCGTCGCAGCCGAAGCCGATGCCGCCCACTACTTTGGCATCGATTACATTCCCCTGGTAATCAATGTCGTAGTGGACGTTTACGGTGCCTTCCACTTTGTTTTCCAGCGCCTCCTGCGGGTAGCGCAGGTTTTCGCCGATGAACTTTTTCAGTGCCTTCGGGCCGCCCTCGTACGAGGGCTGTTTGATGAAATGCTTGTCTTTGGCAGGTTTGTGCATGGGCAATCAGGACTTTAGGACAATCGTTTGATATAATTTTTCAGCGACTCCAACTGTGCCTGAGTGCCCAACAGGATAAAACTCGAATGTCCTACCAGTGTAGTCTCCGGCCCGGGATTCACCTCGTATCTGCCATCGGGGTGCTTGAAACCGATGATGTTGGCGCCGGTTTCCTTCCTGATATGCAGTTCGCTGATGGTTTTGTTCCGGCAAAAAGCGGGCAGGTTTTCGTAGTGGATTTCCTCGAACTCAATGTCCGATTCCGACTCGCGGGTGATGAAGGAAAAAAACTCGGTGGCACCGGGCTTGCTCACCAGCGTGGCCATGTAAAAACCGCCGATTTGCTCAGGCATGATGACATGATTGGCACCGGCAAGTGCCAGTTTGCGTTGCGATTTGGCCTCCGTTGCCCTGCTGATGATGTTCAATTTTGGGTTTAACTGGCGGGCGGTCAGCACGATGAACAGGTTCTCCGAGTCATCCGGCAGGACGGTAATGAGCGCTTTTGCCCTTGAAACACCTGCCTGTTGCAATGCCTCATCGTGTGTGGCGTCATCTTCAATGTACAAGATATCCTCGCCGCTTCGCTGAATTTCCTCGATGACGGTTTTGTTGTGTTCTACCACCACAAATGGTATGCGGTGATGATGGAAGTTTCTGGAAACCTCCCGCCCATAGCGCCCGTACCCGCACACGATGACATGGTTTTGCAGGGCGTTGATTTTTTTGTTGATGAGTTTCAGGTGCATTTTTTTAAATATTTCACCATTGATGACATTGAACGAGAAGACGGAGAGCACGTAAGCAAAAATACCGATATTCAGGATGAGCAAAAAAGAAGAAAACCATTGGCCTGCCGGACTGAGTGGTCTCACTTCACCATACCCGACCGTGGAAATGGTGATGGTGGTCATGTAAAACGCCTCCCTGAAGGAGTAACTTTCCAGCCAGATATACCCCACTATGCCCAGCAAAAACTCTCCAACTATCAGCGACAGTGCCAACCTGTTGCTCAACACTGATTGGGGTATCGAGTACAGTTTTGAAAATCTTGTGACCGGGTGGCGTGGGTGTTTTTTCAAAATCAATAAAAGTGTGGAGGGGCAAAGAAAAGGGAAAAGGCAGCCCGCCTTTTCTCATTTCTTTACGCAACCCCTTGCTATTTCAACAGTTTTTTAATCTTGTCGTCCTTGATGATTTTCACCGCCCAGTCGAACTCATTGGCGTGGGCCACCTTGCCCGTGCGCAGCAGTTGCGTCGTCAGCTCCCGGATGTGTTTGTACGCCTCCTCGTTGCCTTTTTCGGGCAGGATGGGGAACTGCATTGGGTCGCTCCCGACTTGCTGGCTCACTTGTTTGCCGAGGGCGATGTCGTCCTGGATGCTGAATAGGTTGAAGCCGCCCCCTTTTTTGGAGGCATTGCAGTTCCAGAAAACCCCCACCGAAGCAGTGAGGACGAGCAGCAGGATGATTTTTTTCGAAAACATGGCGGTTTTGTTTTTGGATAAAAAACGAAGGGCGGTTCGGTTGCCCGGCAAGATTGGCCAAAAAAATGTGGGGCCGGGTTTAATTATTGGTTAAAATGAGCTGGGTCAAAGTTAGCAAGCCCACTGCGAAAGTAAAAAACTTAGCTTTGGCGGGTAAACTTGCTGTTCGGACAGCATGTTTACCGTCATATTTGCTGTTGATTTTTCCAAATATCTCACATTTTCCTCCATGAAGAATACTTACAAATCGCTCATTTTCAGTTTGTTGGCCATCAGCTTCGCCACCGGCCTCTCCGCCCAGCGCCCTGAGCGCCTCAACTCCGCCGAAATCTACCAGGCCATCGAAAAACTCAACGTGCTCGGTTCGGCGCTCTACATCGCCGCCCACCCCGACGACGAAAACACCCGCCTCATCTCGTGGCTCTCCAACGACATGGGCATCAACACGGCCTACCTCTCGCTCACCCGTGGCGACGGCGGCCAGAACCTCATCGGCACCCAAATCGAGGAGCTGCTCGGCGTCATCCGCACACAGGAACTACTGGCTGCACGGCGCACCGACGGCGGCACCCAGATGTTCACCCGGGCCAACGACTTCGGCTACTCCAAACACCCCGACGAGACGCTCCGCCTCTGGAACAAGGACGAAGTGCTGGCCGATGTCGTCTGGGTCATCCGCAAGTGGCAGCCCGATGTCATCGTCAACCGCTTCGACCACAATTCGGCAGGCCGCACACACGGCCACCACACCGCCTCCGGCATGTTGGGCTTCGAGGCGTTCGACCTGGCCGCCAACCCCAACATTTACCCGGAGCAACTGAAATATGTGCAGGTCTGGCAGCCCCGTCGCCTGTTTTTCAACACCTCTTGGTGGTTTTACGGCAGCCAGGAGAAGTTCGATGCCGCCGACAAATCGAAAATGGTGAGCGTGGACGCAGGCACCTACCTGCCCCTGCGGGGCAAGTCAATCGGCGAAATCGCCGCCGAGAGCCGCTCCATGCACAAGTCGCAGGGCTTCGGTTCCGTTGGCAGCCGGGGCGAATCGATGGAGTACCTCGACCTGCTGAAAGGCGACATGCCGGAGGTGAAAAACGACCTCTTCGCAGGCATCAACACCACCTGGGCGAGGGTGCAAGGCGGTGGCCCCATTGGGCAGCTCCTGGAAAAAGTGCAGGGGCAATATCACTTCGACAACCCGGCGGCCAGTGTGCCGTTGCTGATGGAGGTGTTGAAAAAAATCGAAGCACTACCTGAAAGCTACTGGAAGCGGGTGAAACTCGCCGAAATCAAGCGGGTCATCACCAACTGCCTCGGCCTCTTCGTGGAGGCGACCGCCAGCGACTTTTCCGCCACGCCCGGCCAGGAAGTGAACCTGACGATGGAGGCCATCAACCGCAGCGGGGCAGCCTGCGTGCTGCAATCGGTGCGCTACCTGCCCCTTGGCCTCGACTCAACGCTCAACGCACCGCTGGCCAGCAACAAGGATTTTTCTTTCAAGAAAAAACTCACGCTGCCCGCCGACCCCGACGGGTCGGGGCAGGTCTTGCCCTTCACCAACGCCTACTGGCTCGACCAGAACTGGGCGCTCGGTATGTACACGGTGAAGGAACAAACGTTGCGTGGCCTCCCTGAAACGCCGCACACCTTCAAAGTGGAGTTTACATTTTTGGTTGACAATCAGCCGTTTACGCTGGAACGGGAGGTCGTTTACAAAAAAGACGACGACGTGAAGGGGGAGGTTTATCGCCCGTTCGAGGTGACGCCGCCCGTGTTCGTCAACATGGCGGAGGAAGCCATCCTTTTTCCTGACACGAAGCCCCGCACGGTGGGCGCAGTGGTGAAATCCGGTGTGCCCAACATTAGCGGAAAGCTCTCGCTTGACCTCCCCAAGGGCTGGCGAGCCGAACCTGCCAACATTGATTTTAGCCTAAAACTAAAAGGCGAGGAACAGAACGTCACGTTCCAGGTTTTTGCGCCTTCGGCAAACGGCGAGGGCAAAATAACGCCAGTGGCTACCGTGAATGGCCAGCGCTATGCCAAGTCGCTGGTGAGCATCGAGTACGACCACATCCCGGCGCAAACCATCCTGCTGCCCGCCGAGGCCAAGGTCGCTCGCACCGACCTCACTCGGGGCGGTGACCTCATTGGCTACATCATGGGGGCGGGCGACAAAGTGCCGGAAAGTCTGCGTCAGGCTGGCTACTCGGTTGACGTTCTCGGCGATCGCGACATCACCCTCGACAACCTGAAAAAATATGATGCGGTGGTTATCGGCATCCGTGCCTACAACACGGTGGAGCGCCTGAAATTTCACCAATCCAAGCTGTTCGACTACGTGAAACAGGGCGGCACGATGGTGGTGCAGTACAACACCACCGGCACGCTCCTGCCGGATGCCGAACTTTCGCCGTACAAGCTCAAACTCAGCCGCGACCGGGTGACGGTGGAGGAGGCCGAGGTGCGCTTCCTCGCCCCTGAGCACGAGGTGCTGAATTTTCCCAATAAAATCACGGCCAAAGATTTTGAGGGCTGGGTGCAGGAACGAGGGCTGTATTTTCCCAGTGAGTGGGGGCCGGAGTTCACGCCCGTGCTGAGTTGCAACGACCCCGGCGAGCCTGCCCGCGACGGCAGCCTGCTGGTGGCGAAGTACGGCGAGGGCTGGTACGTGTACACCGGCCTGTCGTTCTTCCGGGAACTGCCGTCGGGCGTGCCGGGGGCGTACCGCTTGTTTGCGAACTTAGTGGGGCTGGGGCAGGAGGGGAAGCGTTGACCAAAGTCACTTCCATTGGCTGACTTCGGTCATCCGGGCAACACGATTCCCGTAGCAACTTTGCTGAAACCTTTAAAATCTACGCCTCATGTTGATAGAAGACACCAAAAAAATAAGCGATATCCAGCAGGATTTTCATCGGGAATTCCCGTTCCTGAAATTGGAATTTTATACCGAAGGCCATCCGGTAGGTGAGTCGTCGCCTGCCCGTGAGCAACTTGACCCGGGAAAAACGCTCGCTGAGACACGCAGCATCCATGCCTCAGGCGACCTGCACATCGTGCCAACCATGACGGTCAGCGAACTGGAAAAATTGTTCACTGAAAAATACGGCCTGAACGCCCAGGTCTTCCGCCGCTCCGGCAACCTCTGGCTGCAAACTTCCACGACCGACCACTGGCCGCTTGCCGAACAGAACCGCAAGGGCGGCCACTCTGAGGAGTTGTTCAATGAAAAATACGGTTGAGGTTTTAGAGGTGAGACGGCGAGAGGGTGAGACGGCGAGAGGGTGAGACGGCGAGAGGGTGAGAC
>JACRAN010000081.1 GCA_016234735.1 Bacteroidota bacterium
CGCTGTCGTCCGACATCAAGTTTTAGATAGTTGATACGACATCAAGTTTTGAAGAGATTGGTTCATGATAAGAACTTAGCTGGGACAACTTTTTGTCTGATAAGATAGGCTCATTATCGCCAAAAATCAGCCAGTCTATATGAAGTACCATCTGGAATTGGGTACCATGCATGTTGATTTCTTTAGAACTTTTTGTCGCCCTATCTATCTAAAACTTGATGTCGGACGACATATCGCTCAACACTTGAAACTACTTGGGATTTGGAACAGGCGCTGGAAGTGACTTAATTGCTGACATCGCTGATTTGGATGCCGATAATCTGAAGCCCCATCATTTCCGAATCCGTCGTAAAAGTTTCAACGTAGTCAAGGGGGCAATTCGTAGGGTCGGCAATGGGGTCGCAACCCGCCTTTGCAAAGCGCCAGGATTTAAAATTATCGGGAAAGTCAAGTCCCAGGAAATGTTTGCGAAGAAGAGTTACATCAAATATGGTGACGATGCCGTTGCCATCCAAATCAGCCGCAATGATTTGGTAGGGAGAGGTGAAAGGCAAAATTCCCAAAATATGTTTCAAAATACGTTTTTTAATGAGGTCCAACTCAAATGTAGAGGGGCCATTCAAAGGGTCGTAATCTTTTTCGACGAGTAGTTGATAAGTTACGTTATCCTGTAGGTCCAGCGTAAAGTCGAACGAGCCGGAGGGATTGTTGAGAATTGCATAGTTGTATGGCAAAACGATGAGAGTCACGTCACCCACTGGCTGGCCATTGGGTTTGGTCACCATGCCCTGAAAGTGAACAGGTACTGAAGATGCCGGATTTTCCAAAATTTCCGGTTTGCTTTGGGAAAAGAGAGCGGCGCTTAAAACACAGATTACGAGAAGGGGAGATAATGTCTTCATGAGATTATTATTTTTTGACAAACGGATAAAAAGGGAGAAGACAAAAATTTCTCAAATTTACCGGAAATCAAAAGAAATGCAAAATGTTCCAAATTTCCCAACAAGTCCTTTCAAATCTTCCTCTTCCTGAATTAATCAAAGCAAGTAGTTTCAAGTGTCGCTATCGCTCAACACTTGAAACTACTTGTGGGCGTGAACATGGGACAGATTCCTTTCGGGAATGAAAAAAAAGGGCGTGAACAGATTGCCTGCGCCAATGACAAAAGAGCAGCGTCCCTCATCCCTCATCCCTCATCCCTCATCCCTCTGCCCTCTCCACCGCATGTCCGCCAAACTCATTGCGCAATGCTGCCACCACCTTCCCGGCGAACGTATCTTCCTCCTGCGACCGGAAACGCATGAGCAACGACAGGGCGATGACGGGCGTGGGCACACCGAGTTCGAGCGCCGTTTCCACGGTCCATTTGCCTTCGCCGGAGGAGTGCATCACGCCTTTGATGGCGGAGAGGTCATGGTCTTTGGAGAAGGCGTTTTGGGTGAGTTCCATCAGCCAACTGCGCACCACGGAGCCGTGGTTCCAGACTTTGGCGACCGCCTCGAAATCCAATTCGAATGGGCTTTTGTGCAGCAACTCGAAGCCCTCGGCGATGGACTGCATCATGCCGTATTCGATGCCATTGTGTACCATTTTGGTGAAATGCCCACTGCCCGCCTCGCCCACGTACAGGCTGCCGTCCTTCACCGAAATGGCATCGAACAGCGGTTTGCAAAGATCGTAGGCATCCCGGTCGCCGCCAATCATGGTGCAGGCACCGTTGAGCGCACCGCTGATGCCGCCGCTGGTGCCGCAGTCGAGGAAGCGGATGTTTTTTTCCTTGAAAAGCTGATAGCGCCGGAGCGTGTCTTTGTAGTTGGCATTGCCGCCGTCGATGACGATGTCGCCGGGGCCAAGCAGGTCGGCGAGTTGCGCCAGCACGGATTCCGTCGCAGCACCGGCAGGCACCATGCTCCAGATGATTTTCGGGGAAGGCAGGTGCAGCGCCACCGCCTGGATGGAGGAGGAGGTGACGATGCCCGCATCCGCCGAGCGTTTGCGATTGGCATCGTCAATGTCGAAAGCGACAACGGTGAAGCCGTTGCGGAGCATGTTGAGGGCGAGCGGGTAGCCCATTTTGCCGAGGCCGATGAGTCCGAGGGTCATGTGTTTGAGTTATGAGTTTTGAGTTATGAGTTAGTGAGTTGCGACAAACTCATAACTCATAACTAAATAATGGCTTCCAGCAACAGGCACCCTGCCAGTCCGATGATGGAAATGATGGTTTCCATCAAGGTCCAGGATTTCAGGGTTTGCATGATGGTGAGGTTGAAATATTCTTTGAACAGCCAGAAGCCGGTGTCGTTGACCTGCGAGCAGGTGAGGCTGCCTGCGCCGGTGGCCAGCACCAGCAGTTCCGGGCTGACGTGGCCGGTGGCAATCAACGGTTGCACGAGGCCCGCCGCTGTAATGGCAGCGACGGTGGCGGAGCCGAGCGCAATGCGCAGCAGTGCAGCCACGCACCAGGCCAGCACGAGCGGGGACAGGCTCACGTCTTTCATCAAACCAACGATGTAATCGCTCGTGCCGCTGTCCACCAGCACTTGCTTGAACGCACCGCCTCCTGCAATGATGAGCATAATCATGGCGATGGGTTTTACGGATTCGCCCAAGCTGTCCATGATTTTACCGAAAGTTTTCCCGGATTTTTTTCCGATGGTAAAAACAGCCACCAGCACGGCCACCAACAACGAAATGACCGGGTCGCCGAGGAATTGCAGCGCCCGGTTGAACCAGAGTTCTTTGGGCATCGTGAGTTGGCCGACGGCGGCGGTGCCCATGAGCAGCACGGGAATCAGGGCGGTGAACACCGAGAGGCCAAACGAGGGCAGTTTGCTTTCGTCGGGTTCTGCTTTTTTGAAAATATTTTCCGGAATGGGCGTGTGGAAGTTGCGAAAGGTTTTGCCAAAAACCACCCCTGCGATGATGACTGTCGGGATGGCGAGCACCAATCCGTACAGCAAAGTCAGGTGGATGTTGGCCCCATAAAACTCCACGATGGTGGTCGGTGCAGGATGCGGCGGCAGGAAGCCATGCGTTACCGACAGGGCGGAGATGATGGGGATGCCGACGTAGAGGATGGGCAGTTTCGTCTCGTGCGCCATCGCAAAAATGATGGGCAGCACCATCAGGAATGCCACGCTGTAAAACATGGGGATGCCCACGATGAAGCCGGTGAGCACCATCGCCCAGGCGATATGTTTCAGGCCGAAGGAGCCGGTAAGTTTTTTGGAAATGACCTGGGCGGCGCCACTTTCGGCAATCAGTCCGCCGAGCATGGCCCCCAAACCCAGAATCAGTGCCAGGCTGGCGAGCGTACTGCCCACGCCGCTTTGGATGGCTTTCAGGCTCTCGGCAGGGGACATCCCCACCCCTACCCCGACACCCAGTGAAACCAGGACGAGGGCAATGAACGCATTTACCCGAAAACCGAGGATGAGTACCAGCAGAACGGCAATTCCAATGGCAATGACGAGGAGTGGCATGGGTGGTGGTTAACGATGAACGATGAACGGTAAATCCGGTTGGGCGGGCGAAATGTAGGTATTGCTCCTGAATTGGGCAAAAAGGCGAGGAAAAAAGCGGCGATACGATTGGCGTGAAACGTCGGCGGGGTTGTGAACCCCGCCGACGTTGTGCGGCAAAATCAGGGATTCCGAATCACAATATCCCCGAAACTGATTTTGATGGAGATGTTCGACTTGCCGATTTTCGAGGAGAAAATCGCTTTTTTCAGCTCGCTGGTATTTTGTAAGTAGTTGAATTTCAAGTCGTTGGGCACGGTGATGTTGCCGTAGTGGGCCGTCAGCGTGTAACCGTAGTAGTTAGGCTTCGGGTCGAAAAAATACACGTCCGACTTCTCCGCCACGATGTTCATGGTGAGCAGTTCCGGGCTGGGATTGGTGAAAAACTTCATCACTCCGTACTGGGAGTTGATGTTCCAGTTGCCTTTGATGTCGTGCAGGGTGATGTCTGAACGGCGGGCGTTGATGCTCACGTTGCCGTCAATGTCACGCCCCTCGATGTCACCGAAACGGGTGTCGATGCCGATTTGGCCGCTCACGTTCTCCAGATCGATTTTCGAGAACTGGCTGTTGATGCGCAGCGCTTTCGAGAGGTTGTTCACCTGGGTGAGGCCGTAGTTGTTTTTTAGGTAAACCGGGCAGTCGGCAGGCAGCGTGATGGTGTAAATCGCCCTCAAATCGGAGGTCGGTTTTTTGACGCCCTTCTGCGTCGCCACGTAGTTTCGGAAGTAGAGGTTTTTGCCATGCTGCTCGGTGGTGTACACCATTTTGGCGAGGTCGGCCTCGGCGGCTTTCCGGTCGGTGTTTTTGGCGATGAGTTCCACCAGCACCCGCACCTCGTTGCGCTTCCAGGTCTCCACTTTGATTTCGGCTTTCTCCCCCTCGAAGTTCACCTCGTTGCCGTTTTGGTAGGGGAACGTGTTTTCAAAAGTCTTGGTCACTACCTGCAATGTGGTTTGTGCTTCCAGCTCGATTGAAAACATCAAAACTGTGGGAATCAACAACTTCAGGATATTTTTCATTGTTGCATGGTTTCATTGCTTCATGGCTTCATGGCTTCATTGTTTCACTGTCGTGTTGGAGAAACAGGACAACAGTGAAACAATGAAGCCATGAAGCCATGAAGCAATCAAATTAACATCGCCATCATTTTTTTCAAAACATCGGTCCGTTCCAGTTCGATTTCCTTGATTTGAAGCACCATTTCTGCTTCCGTGGTGTACTCGCTGATAGCAGCTTTCAGTTCATCCTTGGCAGCGGTCAGTTCATCCAGTTCGCCTTGCAGTTGCTTGAATTCGGGCTGTTCGCACACGGTTTTTTTCGCTTCGCAAAGCGTCAGGAACTCCGTGAAAGCGTCTTCGTCCTCGTCCCAGTCGCGTACCAGCAGCACCGGGTCCACGTTTTCCACCGAGTATTTCACGGCCACGGCTTGCGGCTCGTTCGCTGTGCCCCGGTTTATTTGCCAAAAAACCACCAGCAGCAATGCCAGCGAAGCCGCCACCGCCAATGCCTGTCGCCAACTGAGCGGGACGACCTTCGCCTGCGGTTTTTCCGCTTCCAGGTTTTTTAAAATGCCCGCCCAGACAGCCTCCGGCGGCTCGTATTGCGGCAGCTTTAGAAGCAACTGCGGCGGCACGATGTCTCCGTCAGCCCCTCCGATTTCGCCCTCGATGTTGTCCCACAACTCCTCCGAAGGCTCGTACTCCGGCAACGAGGAGAGGGCTTCAATCAGCGTTTTTTTGTTGTGCTCTTCCATTTTATAGATGTGAGAAGTGAGACGGTGAGAAAATGAGGCGCTATCCCGATAGCTTTCTCAAAACATCTCATGCCTCAATGTTTACACTTCATTTTTCAACAGCGCCCGAAGGCGTTTTTTGGAGTAAAAAAGCTGGGATTTGGAGGTTCCTTCGGAGATGCCGAGCAACCCGGCCACCTCCCGGTGACTGTACCCCTCCACTTCGATGAGCACGAATACCGTGCGGTAGCCTTCCGGGAGGGAGCGGATCGCTTTTTCGAGGTACTCGGCATCGAGGTAGTGGCCCCAATCGACCTGACTGCCGGGCGGCACGTTTTCCACCGGCTCGAAAAAGTGTTTGTCTTTGCGCAGGTAGCTGTAAGCGGTGCGGACCACGATGGTTTTTATCCAGGCACCGAGGGTGGATTCGCCCCGGAAAGTGCCGAGGCCCCGGAACACCTTGACAAAACCCTCCTGCAACACGTCGTTGGCGGCCTCGAAGTCGCCAGTGATGCGGTAAGCGAGCGTGTACATGGCCTTCCGGTACTTGTCGTACAGGTTTTTTTGCGCAATCCGGTCGTTTTTCAGGCAGGATTGCACCAATTCCGTTTCGGTCATGCTGACTTGATAAGTAGTCATAAGTTGGTTGATTTCCAGAAATCAAATGGAAGGAGAACCTGTCCGTTGTTTTCGGTTGTATGCAAATTAAAAAAGCCGGGACGAGCAAAATGCACATCCCGGCTTTTTTTTAGGGAAAAAATGTCAAAACGAAAACCCGACCGTGAGCAGCCATCGGGCAGGTGTCTGGGAGAAATTCACCTGCTCGCCGCCGATGTTCATGTGGTCGCCGAATTTATTGAAGTTGCCTTCGTAGCGGAGGTCAACGAGCAGTTTCCAAATGTCAAGCCCCACACCGGCCTGGTAGCCGAGGTTGAAGTTGCTGAAACGGCGGTCGTAGCTGCCGATTTGCTCCAGCTCCGATTTGCTGGCGATGTGCAGGTGCCCGGTCGGGCCGCCTTCTACCCGGAGCGGGCCGAGTTTGTAGCCCAGCATCAACGGGAGGTCGAGTTGCTGGTATTTTTCGGTCAAAACGGTGTTGGCGAAGCCGCTGGAAAAATCGTCGACTTCAAAATCCACCGAGTTGGAATTGAACATCGCTTCGGGCTGCAGGTACCAGTGTTGATTGAAGCTCACCCGGCCAAAAATGCCGAAGTGGTAGCCGTATTTGGCATCTTTGATGGCCACCGACACACCGCTGTTGCTGATGGTTTCCCGGTCGAGGTTGGAGGAACTCAACCCTGCGCGGAGGCCAAAACGGATTTGGGCATCGGCCTGCAAGGCCAGTAAAACAAGGGCAAAGAAAGAAATTGCTATTTTTTTCATGGCATCGTGGTTTTGAAAATTGTTTCGGTTAAAACGGTCAGCAAACTAAAAACAATATGAAGCAGAGGTTTTGTTTTGAGATTTAACCCTGTTTTAACGAATTTCGGTAGTGGCTCACATTGCTGCTATAAATCTATTTCAGGAATTTTACCTTAGCATGGATTTTCGCATTTTCTATGTTTGTTCATTCTTATTTTCCGGCATCAAGTACACAAACTGCGGACCACCAGACTTGCCCTGGAGCCGTTTTAGTTGGCTTAAAAAAAATACATCAAACCAGCATGAATCCTGAAATAAAGGTCGTTTCAACCCGTTCAGCGCTTCAACATTTTATTAAGTTCCCGTTCAAACTGTACCAAAACCACCCGTACTGGATTCCTCCGCTTCTTCAATCTGAACTGGCATTGCTGCAACCCGAAACCAACCCTGCGTTCAAACATTCAGCCGTGGTTTTGTTGTCCGCCTGGTACGATGGTGAGATGGTCGGACGCATCGCCGGCATTATCAACGAGCGGGAAGCCGCATCCATCGGCGAGAAACACGCCCGGTTCGGCTGGTTTGATTTTATCGACGACAAAAGCGTGAGCGCTGCCCTGCTGGGCCGGGTGGAAAACTGGGCCAGGGAAAAAAACTGCACCGTGCTGAAAGGCCCCTACGGCTTCAACCAATTGGATAAAAACGGGATGCTCATCGAAGGTTTTCAGGAACTTGGCACCATCAACACCCTCTACAACCACGAATACTATCCCCTGCACCTGGCGGCGTTGGGTTTTGAAAAAGAACTGGAATGGGTGGAAATGCAGGCAGAGATGCCACTAAAAATGTCTGAAAAAATCTCGAATGCTGCCGAGCTTGTCAAACAACGGTATAACCTGAAAATCCATCAGCCGAAAAGTAAATCGGAGATGCACCGGCTTGGCTATATTTTCTTTGAAATGTTGCATGAAACTTACTGCCACCTGCCCGGTTTTGTGCCAATTTCCGACTTGCAACGTGATGCCTATGTCGCCAATTACATGAGTTTTTTACCGCCCGAATTTGTGTGTATGGTGATGACGGCTGACAACGAACCGATTGGGTTCGGTCTGACCATGCCCTCCATGTCAAGGGCCATGCAACACGCCAACGGCCATCTTTTTCCATTCGGGATTTTTCACCTGATGAAAGCCCGCATCTGGAACGATTGGGGCGATTTATCACTCCTCGGCGTCAAGGAAGCGTGGCGAAAAAGGGGCGTTCACGGGGTTATTTTCAATGAAATTGGCAACACCTTCATCCAAAAAGGCATCAAACATATTCGCATCAACCCGATGCTGGAAAACAACCAAAACGTGCTTACTTTGTGGAAGGAATTTGACCACCGGGTGTACAAACGGCGGCGGACTTTTTCCAAAAAAATATGATTGCCTTATGAAAAACACGTTGTTGCTCACCTTTCTCCTCGTGCTCTCCGCCTTCAGCGCAAGCTGCAAAAAAGACAACCAGCCTGCGGTCCTGCCCAAAATCCTGCTCGCCGATGTGCAGGATGCCGAGGGAAACACCGCCCACGACATTGAACTGACCGTTCAATTGGAAAAGGCTGCAAATCAAACTGTTACGGTCGATTTTCAGAGTCAGGACGGCTCCGCAAAGGCCAACGAAGACTACCTCCCCGTGTCGGGCAAGGTAACTTTTGCGCCTCAGGAAACGACTGCAAAAATCACCGTTTCCATCCTCGCCGACAGTATCCGGGAGGGCGATGAGGTATTTTATGTCGTTTTTTCAAACCCTGAAAACGCCGATTTGCCAAGCTACTCCATCGATGTGAAAATCGTGAACGACGACAACTGGCTCGACATCAACAACACCGGATATTCCACACCTGCCACTTACGTCGGCTACGACCTGCTCTGGGCGGACGAGTTTGCCGGGGCTTCGCTCAACACCGGCGATTGGGGCTTCGACCTCGGCGACGGCTGCTCCAATAATTGCGGCTGGGGCAACAACGAACTGGAATATTACACCGACACCGAGAAAAATGTGCTGCTCATCAATGGCCATCTCGTCATCGAAGCGCACCTGGAGAGCAAAGGTGGCAGGAACTACACCTCCACCCGCATGAAAACGCAAGGAAAAAAGTCCTTCCAGTATGGCAGGATAGACATCCGGGCGAAGCTGCCGGAGGGCCAGGGCATCTGGCCTGCACTGTGGATGCTGGGCGAAGACATCACTTCTGTTGGTTGGCCGGCCTGCGGCGAAATCGACATCATGGAGTACCTCGGCCACGAAACGAACAAGGTGTACGGCACCGGCCATTGGGGGCCGGATTTCACGCAGCACGGTTACAAGGGCAGTTTCATCGTGAGCAACGGTGCAGCTTTCAACGAGGAGTTCCACGTGTTCAGCGTGGATTGGAAGGAGAACGAAATCGTGTGGCTGATGGACGACCAGCCTTATTTTACCCTCACCCCGACGGATACCGGAGTGGATGATTGGGCCTTCAACAAGCCGTTTTTCTTCATTTTCAACATGGCCGTCGGCGGCAACTGGCCCGGCAACCCCGACAATTCCACCACCTTCCCTCAGCGCATGATTGTGGACTACGTGCGGGTGTTTGAGAAGCAGTGAATATTTGTCAATCGTCCTGCCCGAACGGCACTTTCACGCCCAACCCAAAGGTGGCAATCGCCACCGGGTCGCTTCCGAGAACGCTTAGGTTGTAAATTCCTGCATCAAGGCCGATTTGAAACTTCTTTCCAAACAACACGCCCGCATTCCCACCGAGGTAATTGACTGTTTCACTGATGTTGCCCCCAGCAATTTGTGCCGTGTAACGGGGACTGACGTAAATCGCAACCATCTCCGTCGGGTGAATGGAAAAATAGAGCGGGATTTGGACATTCCACAAGGCACTGAACACACCGAAGGTACCGACCCCAAAGCCTGCAGCCACCGCCACCGGAGATTCCTGGTCGCCGAGGAACTGGTAGCGGCCATCGAGTGCAACATTGAGATTGGTGTTCATGCGCAGGCCGATGTCAAACCTATCGGCGACCCCGTACCGTCCACTCAATTCAATATTTGTAAAATAAAAAACTTCGGAAGTGTCGTCAAAATCATAATCAAAGTCAGGAGTTTGCGAGACGTTGACGGAGGCGAGGAATTCGCCGTTTCCCTGCCCTACCGTGCGGCCGGTCTGGAAGCCGGTGAGGGAGGCACAGTTGGAGAAAAGCAAAGTGAATGCAGTGCCGATGGCCAGCAAAAAAACAAGATTTTTGATTTCCATTTTTGTTCGATTTTAAAAGTCAGGTCAAGTTTAATCTTCGGTTTTGAATAACGCCTTAACGATATGTTCCGCTGTCCGTTTTGCCGCACCGGGCGGGCCGAGCAGCGCTTTAACTTCCCGATAACCCGCCAGCACCTCGTCCCTGCCTTTTTGCGACCGCAAAAATTCGAGTTGCGCCACCAGGTTTTCGACGGTGAAATCATGCTGGACCAACTCGGCCACCACCTGCCTTCCGGCGATGAGGTTGACGATGGAAATGAACTTCAAATCCTTGTTCACCAACCAGGTTGCCAGTCGGTAGGAGATGCTTCCGCCCCGGTAGCACACCACCTGCGGCACCTCGAAAAGCGCCGTTTCGAGCGTGGCGGTGCCGGAGGTCACGAGTGCGGCACGGGCATGTTGGAGGAGGTCATAAGTCTGGTTTCCAACGAATTTTACGGTTGGAAAAGCAGACAAAAACGGCTCGTAAAACGCCCGCTCCAGCGAAGGCGCACCGGCGATAACAAATTGATAATCAGGAAAAAACGACGTGGTTTGAAGCATCACCTCCAGCATCCTCGACACCTCCTGCCTGCGGCTGCCGGGCAGCGGGGCGATGATGGGCCGACTTGTTTCCAGGTCATTTTTTGAAAAAAAATCAGGTCGCACCCGGTGGTTTTCGGCGACCCCGGCGAGCGGGTGCCCGGTGAAGGTGGCCTCCACGCCATGCCTGCGGTAAAATTCCTCCTCGAACGGAAAAATGACGAACATCCGCTCCACCGAGTCCCGCACGATGTTCACCCGGCTGGTGTGCCACGCCCAAAGCTGCGGCGAGATGTAGTAAAAAACACGGATGCCCTGTTTTTTTGCCCAAGTGGCCATGCGCAGGTTGAAGCCAGGGTAGTCGATGAGAATTAAGAGATCCACCTCCCCTCTTGCGAGAAGACGACGGAGCATCCAGTAGACCCTGCCGATGACCTTCAAATGAGAGAGAACCTCAAAGAAACCCACCACGCCGAGTTCCTCAATACCGTGGAGGATCTCAACACCAGCCG
>JACRAN010000077.1 GCA_016234735.1 Bacteroidota bacterium
TTTGGTTTTGTAAATGTTGAAAAAAACCTTCTGGGCGAGGCCGTTCAGATAGACCCGCACGGAGCGGTTGGGGTAAAAAGTGCGGGCGTAGGAGAGGTCGTCCGTTACCTGGATGAAGAGGTCGTTGAGCTTTTCGGGGTCATGGTGCTGGCCGTTGAGGAGTTGCTCGAACTCCTTCCATTTTTTTTCATTTTGCCGGATGAACGAGGTTTCACGCATTGCCGAGGGTTTGAGGGTTTGAGTGCTTGAGTGCTTGAGTGCTTGAGAGATTGAGGATTTGAGTGCTTGAGTGCTTGAGTGCTTGAGGGTTTGAGGGTTTGAGGGTTTGAGGAAGGGTGTGCTTCAAACCTTCACTTATTCCTCCGGTTGTTGATATATCGGAGGTAGCCGCCTGTTAAATTTACTGCGTCATCCGATAATTTATGAAGGTCTGATAAATTTTCCAAAGTGCAGTAGCCTACGTCTTCCAACAAATAAAGCATGCTCTTGACTTCATTGCCAGAGGCTTTTGCCATGTCCAAAAAGCGTACGGTATCAGCATCTGAAAACCTGCCATGCCCTTCAGCGATGTTGTTCATGATAGAAACTGCCGCTCTTTTCAATTGTGACCGAGTATCCCAATCTTTGGCCAGCGCCCCATTTTCGCAAATTTGGAAAATAGCTTTTGCTAATTTTCGGGAAGCCTTCCAGCAATCAAGGTCTTCAAAACGAGTCATTTTGTGCAAAGTTTTTTATGAAAAAAATACGAACGTGCCCCCCCCCTCACGCCCTCAACCCCTCAAACCCTCACGCCCTCAACCCCTCAACCCCTCAAGCACTCAAATCCTCAAGCACTCAAGCACTCAAACCCTCACGCCCTCAAACCCTCATCGTATCGACAACAAGTAAGCTGCTGCGAACGGGAGCAGGAAAATGAACGCATCGAAGCGATCCAGCAGGCCGCCATGCCCGGGCAGCAGGTGGCCGGTGTCTTTTACACCAATGCTCCGTTTGAGCATGGATTCCACCAAGTCGCCCATGGGGCCGAAGATGGAAACAATGGCGGCCAGCACCATCCAATCCTTCAGCCCCATCACCCCCGACACCGTGCAGAAAACGTATGCCGTGAGGAATGTGACAGTCATGCCGCCCAACGTGCCTTCCCAGGTTTTTTTGGGTGAAATACGCGGGAGCATCAGATGCCTGCCGAATTTTGAACCAATCAGGTAAGCCCCGGTGTCGTTCATCCAGGTGAGCAGGAGCAGGCCAAAAACTGTCCAGGAATAAAATTCGTCGCCTTCGAATGCGATGAAGGTCAGCAGGGCAAACGGTGTACCGATGTAAACCATGCCCAGCACGATGTAGCCGATATTTTGGAACGGAGTCTCCGACTGCGAGAATAATTCGTAGATGAAAGACAGGAAAATGAAGGGGAAATACAGGATGGACGTGTAAATAGCGAACTGCTCTTGCGTTTCAATGTTGGCCATGTGCAAGATGGATGTCAGCAAAAAGGGCGTCAGCCCAAAAGCTACGCCCAATACCATCCGGGTAAAATCACGTCGATTGCCGTGGTGGAGTACCATGTTCAGGAACTCCCAAAGGCAGACTATGGTAATGATTGCGAAGAGCAAAACGAAAGAATGTCGTCCGCCAAACAGGCCGCCCATGACAATGAGCACAAAAATAACGGCAGTGATTGCCCTCCGGGTAAGTCCTTTCATAGCATTTTTAGAATGATAGGCTGCAAGAACTGCATTTTTTTGGATAAACTTCATCAGCTCGTCCCTTCGTGAGTAAAAACCGATAAGGCGGGTCAATCCTGATGGCAAACGCAGCGGTTTTCTCAGTCCTTTATCGTCAAACATTTTTGCGTTAAAAGTAGGTAGTTCTTTTTCTAACGAATTCAGGATTTTAAAACCCTACAGATGTCGATGGATGATAATGTCATTTTTTAAAAAATTGATTATCAATGCTTTGCAAAGAATTTATTTTTTACTAATTTTTTACCGACGTAATTTAATAATACCTAAACATAGGGATGTTTACTAAGTAATCCCACCCTATTTTTGCATCGTGATAAAATACCGGTTCGAGAACTATCGAACTCCCGATGAACATTGACTAAGAGCAGCCAACTTTTTTCCTTGCTCGAAACGATCCCGTGAACATTGATTACATCCACGTTACCTTAAACCGATTAACTACGAATACACATCTTACCAGTTGTTGGATGGTCCCCCCTCACCACTATCCTCAGAATTAGTGCCGAGCTACATTTCTGATTGTTTCCCGACTTTTAAGAAGCTGAAAAGGGCATCTCGCTCACAGCCATTGACTTCCCGGTTTGTTTTACTGGCAAGCCAACAGACAACCTGGAGTTTCGGATTTTCATGTTCGGTCAGGTTCTGTCCGGATCGAATCGCAAATATTATTTTTTAACTAAACCAAGCCTACTACTATGCTAAAGTTTAACACTCAGGAGCGGCTTTCCTCTCGCTCAACATCCCTCGAACAAGCATCCAAGGCTGCCTCCCCTATGCCAAATGCTTTGAGAACGGGTGTGATGGCAGTACTGTTCATGTGTTGTTTTTCACACCAAACGCTGCTGGCGCAGTGCAACATTGCATACACTTCCAGTGCCAGTATCAACCTCTCGTTGGGGTTCACGGGTACCGTAACGTTGAACAGCAATGTTTTCATTCCTTACGTGAGCAGCCCGAACTGCCCGGGTGGCACGATTGAAATCTGGACAGACGGTACGGCGACGATACCGTTCCCGCCGACGAACTACAATTGTGCGGATGAAGGGTTGATGGTGACAGTTTGGGTCACTATCGAAGACCCCTTCTCACAGAGCAACGCCATTCCATTCGTTGTTACGATTGTGGACGACGTGCCGCCGCTGGTGGCGTTTCCAGCCGATGTGACGGTCAGTTCCGACCCCAACACTTGCGCCGCTGTGGTCAGCACCCTGACGCCGGTTGTGACAGATAACTGCCCATCTTCGGTCAGCACTACCTGGATACGTACAGGTGCTACCGGTGGCTCCGGCTCCAACAGCGCCAACGGGACGTACAATGTGGGTGTCACCAGCGTGATGTTTACGGTAACGGATGGTGCTAACACAGTTACCCACACTACCGTAGTTACAGTAAATGACAACCAGCCCCCAAGTTTCACCAGCCCGCTGCCGACAAATGCTGTTGCCTCTGCCAACGCATCCTGCGAGTACACACATTTCTGGACACATCCTTCGGTGACCGACAACTGCGGGCTGATGTTCCCGCCGACACTGACCTACACCATCACCTACACGGGTGCAACACCGGGTGGGCCATTCGCCGTGCCTGTCGCTGGTGGTGCTACTTCCAAGGTTTTTGAATTGGGTGTCACCACTTGCACCTATGCCATTGATGATGATGGCGCTGGCCCTCATGTGCCTGTTACTTATGCTTTCACGGTGACAGTCAATGACAACACGCCACCTTCTTTTGGTGCCGCTCCGACTGTGATGACCGCAGGAACAGTGACTTGTGTTGCTCCAATAACCCTTGTCAGGACGGCAACAGACAACTGCGACCCCTCACCGGATCTTTCGTTTGTTGTAGTTACGGTAACAGGTGGCCCGTCACCTTTCACAGGCACTCAGTCCGGTGGCGATGCCAGCGGCGATTACCCTGTTGGTGTTTACAACATCACCTTCAGTGCATTTGACGGGGTCAACACCCAAACTCATACGGTGAACCTGACGGTCACAGACAACATCGACCCGGTTGCCGCTTGCCAAGATATCACCGTCAGTCTGGACGGCAACGGCGAAGTGACAGTGGATGGCATCGACCTCGATGACGGCAGCACTGACAACTGTGCCGTGACGGCATGGCAAATCCGTCCGGATCCTCCTGGGGTAAGCCCGTGGTTCAATTCTATGGACTTCGATTGTTTTGATTTGGGTGCAAATCCCGTAGAGTTCAGGGTACTTGATGCAGGAGGCAATGACTCCGGGACATGTTTTGCAACCATTACCGTGATTGACGACCTGCCGCCTGTGGCGCAGTGCCAGGACATCACGGTTGACTTAGTGACGGGCGGTGTACCGGTTGTGACTGTTTTAGCAACACAAATCAATAACGGCAGCACCGACAACTGCACCGACCCGTTGACGGATTTCAGTATCAGGAAAGGAACTTCCGGTGCATTTCTGACTTCAATTGACTTCAATTGCCCGGAAGTAGGAGACAACCTCGTAGAACTACGGGTGCGCGACGCTCTACTCAACGAGAACTTCTGCACAGCAATTGTCAAAGTGCGCGACGTAACGGATCCGGTGGCAATCGCCGCACCCTATGCAGCAGTGTTGAGTTCTACTCCCGGTGCGGGTTCTGTACTCGTGACACCTGCCAACATCAACAGTGGCAGTACCGATGATTGCGGTATCGTTAAATACGAGATTTCGAGGACTTCCTCGACCACTGGTTTCAGTGAGACCGGCGTGACTTTCACCTGTGCAGATTTGATAGGCAACCCTCACACGGTTTGGCTCAGGGTAATGGATGAGGGCGATGGTACGACAGGCAACTCCGACGTGATTTCTACTACTGTCACCGTATCTGATGCTACCGCTCCTACTGCCGTTTGCCAGCCTGCGGTTTTACAACTCAACAACTCAGGCATCGGAATATTGACCCCTGCCATGGTCGATGGCGGTAGTTTCGATAATTGCAGCTTTTCCCTGAGTGTGACGCCATCCGTTTTTGATTGTAGTGACATTGCCTCTAATCCCAACATGGTTACGTTGACAGCTACCGACGGGTCGGGCAATATGCACTCCTGCATGACAACTGTTACGGTGGAGGACAACGTGCCGCCGGTGGCCACTTGCCAGTTCCTGAACGTGGCCCTCCAGTCCAACGGGGAAGTGGAAGTGTTTGCTATCCAGGTGAGCTTCCTCAGCTACGATGTTTGCTGCGGCTTCTTCCTGCCGAGCCTGATTTCCGTGAACGGTTCTCCCTACGCTCCGTCCTACAATTTTGACTGCTCGGAAGTGGGCACAAATGCAGTATCCGTTCAGGTTTTTGATTGCAACGGAAACTCTTCCATCTGTACCGCAGGCATCACCATTCAGGACAACGAAGACCCGGTCATCACATGCCCGGCAGACATAACCATCGAGTGCGATGACGATGACAGCCCGACGAACACAGGTTCTGCCACGGCTATCGACAACTGCCCGACACCGACTGTTGGATGGAGTGATTTTATCGATCCATTGAGCAATGTGTGCGTGGGCACTTACATCATCACCCGTACCTGGGAGGCTGAAGACAACTACGGCAACACTTCTACTTGTGTTCAAACGATCAATGTAGAAGACACAACAATACCTTCCTTCACTGCCCCTGCCGATGCCGTGGTGGATTGCCCGGATTCTTACACCGTGGCCAACCATGATTGCAACAGCTTTCCCGCCAGTGCAGGTCTGCCGTTGACGATTTCGCCTGTTGGTACAGCGGTTTACAATGCTTTCTTGTTTGTGAACGTACCGTTCAACGGAAAAATCATGGACATTGATGTAACCGATTTGGTGATTCATCATACCTATATCGGCGACCTCACTGTTCGGTTGATTAGCCCGTCAGGTGATTCCATTACATTGTCGGATTTCGATATTCTGTGTGAAAACCATGACGACATCGACATTAACTTTGACGATGAAGCTGTCACTGGTACATACCCGTGCCCGCCGAACACCGGCCTGACTTATGACCCGACCACTCCGCTTTCCGAGTTCGACGGTGAGTTTATGAACGGATGGTGGACGCTTCAGATTATTGACGGTGCCAATTTCGATGGTGGCGCATTGATTAGCTGGAACCTTGATATTTGCTACGTCACGCAGCCAGGGGATACTACCCACACGGGCTACGCCATTGGTGTGGATGACAATTGCGATACGCCAGTGGCAGAGTTCTCTGATTCCCACGCTTATAAGGATTTTGCCAGCCATGCGGAAGGTGGGGCTTACAACTTTAGCATTGGCCAGTGGACTTACAGTGAAGAAGTGGCAAACGTGCCTAGTTCAACCGATGCGTTCATTGAGTTTTTTGCACCGGATTCGATTAGAATCACCGGGTCGAATGACGGTCAGGACAATACGGAAGCTAACTTCTGTATCACCGTCCCGGAAGATGGTTTCATCGCATTCGATTGGGACTTTCACTCTTTTAATACCCACGCCGGGTACGATCCGTTTGGCTACCAGATTAATGGTTCGTTCACACAACTTACCGATGGGGCGTACAACACGGCAAATGGTGCGACTTTGCAAGACGGCAGAGCATTGGTTCCAGTTTTGATGGGTCAGGTATTCTGCTTTTCACAGCTTTCAAGTGATGGCATACTCAATCCAGCAAGGACAGCCATCACCAACTTCCTCTTCTCCGACTACGGTATGCCCGTACCGATAGACGGCTGCGAGCGCAAATTCTGCATCGCCCGTCTCTGGGACTTGGAAGACGACTGCGGCAATGCTGCTGCTACCCAATTGCAGATAGTTGGAACGAGGGACATCACGCCTGCCGACGTGACCTTCCCGAACACAATGACGGTGCTGGCGCAAAACGGCATCTGTTCGCCATTGGTCAACCTCGACCTTTCCACTTTCATCAGCGACGCTTGCAGCGAATACGCTGACCTGACCATCTCCAACGATGCCGATACGCAATACGGCACTGGCAACGGCACCGACGATGCTTCCGGTTTCTATGCGCCGGGCAACTACGACATTGATTTCACTATCGTGGACGAGTGTGGCAACACCACCATCCACAACGTGGCACTCGAAGTCATCGATGCACAAGACCCGACGGCAGTTTGTATCCCGAACATCACCGTCCAGTTGGACAACAACGGCATGGCCACGCTGACTGCGGCCAACGTGGACAACGGCAGCACGGACAACTGCGCTATCGTGAACATGACGCTTTCGCAAACGACGTTCGACATCAATGACATCGGCGAAGTACCGGTGACGCTGACAACGGAAGATGCTGCGGGCAATACGAACTCCTGTATTTCCATCATCCTGGTGTTGGGCGGTGTGATTTTCGATGCCGGCGACGCAGCTGGGCCGCAGGGTTCAACAGTGTTGGTGCCCGTGACGGTGATGAATTTCGAAGACATCATTTCGTTTGAATTTGACATGGACATCACGGACGGCACCGTTGCGACAGTCAATACAGTGGAAGGCATCAACGCGGCGCTGCCTGGTTTGTTGTTTACGACCAGTCCCACTTCTGTGCATGTTTCCTGGTTCGGTGGGGCGACCACCCTGGCGGATGGGGCGACGGCTTTTTCAGTACGGGTGAACCTGGTGGGAACGACCGGCTCATCGACGCCGATTCTTATCAGCAACGACGAGGTGGGCCAAATGACCATGGGCGGCCCGGCCATCGTGCCTTCGCTCGGCCTGGCCGGTACCATCAGTGTGGTAGATCCAAACTCCCAGTTCTCCATCGAAGGTACTTTGCTGACGGAAATAGCCTGCGGCAGCGGCCCTGTCCACCTCGTGGATGTTGACTACTACGGCAGCGTGAACGGTACGGTCTCCAATGCACCGGGTGCCTACGCCATCACGGTTCCTTCCGGCACCAACATCACCATCGAGCCGGACAAGAACATCAACTGGAACAATGGCGTAACCACGCTTGACGCCTTGTGCGTACATTACTACTCTGTGGGCCTGCCGTTGCCGGGATCTTGTCCGCCTGCTTTCACACCGTACCAGAAGATTGCCGCCGACGCCAATGCCAACGACGTAGTTACCGTTTTCGATGCTGCCATCATTCAACAGATAGCGTTGTTCAACACACCTGCTCCGAACAACGAGTCCTGGCGATTTGTACCGGCATTGCCTGTATTGCCTGCCGATCCGTTTGCACTTGGTTTCGATGAAACCTTGAGCTATGTGAACGTGACGGGCGATATTCTTGATGCCGATTTCATCGGTATCAAAACCGGGGACATCAACTGCTCGGCAAATCCGGTGACTGCCTTCGGCAATGTTGTAACCGATGACCGTGGCCAGAAACTGATTTTCCGGGTGGCCGATGCAGCAGTGGAGGCCAATCAGGATGTGTTTGTCACTTTCAAAGCCACCGATTTCAACGGCATTTTCTCTGTGCAAACGACGTTCAACTACGACCAGTCTGTACTTGAATTCGTGGGAGCCACCACTTCCGGCCTGAACGGGATGATGTTCAACACACAGTTCACTGCCGAAGGTAAATTGGCCGCAAGCTGGTACAACCTCAACGCACTGAGCGTGGCCGAAGGCACCGAACTGTTCACCTTGCATTTCAAAACCAAGGGCAGCGGCATCCTGAGCCAACTGTTGTCTTCTTCCTCCGACCTCGTGGTTTCGGAAGTGGCAACGGCACAGGGCAATGTCATTGGTGTTGACCTCGTGTTCGAGAGCTTCACGGCTACCAGCGATACGCCAACCGGCTACTTTGCCCTGTACCAGAACCGCCCGAACCCGTTCAGTTTCAAAACGGCCATCGGCTTTACGCTGCCGGAAAGCAGCTATGCCACGCTGAAAATCACGGACGCAGCAGGCAAAACGCTGAAAGTGGTGCAAGGCCAATACGCTGCCGGTTATCACCAGATCATGGTTGACCGCAAGGACCTGCCCGCATCCGGTGTACTGTTCTATCATCTCGAAACGGCTGACCATCAGGCTGTTAAGAAGATGATTTTAGTCGATTAACATTTGACGGCAGTTGGCAGCACTTGTTCCTGAAAAGGAGGATCGTTGTCAACTGCTCCCTTTTATCGCACTTCCCTGCGACTTTACAGAGGTGAGAGGTGAGGCGGCGAGAAAGTGAGATTTTATCCCGATAGCTATCGGGATGGATTTCAGCATTTTAAATTCAGGCCACTTTCTCAAAACAACTCACGGCTCAATAGCAGGACGGAATTCCCACTATTTGTTCTTTTCCCGAAATGGGCCGCTCCTTCCAGTGAGGAAGGAGCGGTCAACGGGATGAGTTTTTAAGAACCCTGTACCATCAACCGATCAATACTCAACCGCAAGACATGAAAAAACTTCTACCTTTTCTCATTATCTCCTTTCTTGCCTGGCTGCCAACAACCGATGCACAATTAACCATTACCGGCGAAGACGTTACGGTTTGCGACAATGGAACTGTTAGCGTGGATGTGAGCGTGACCAACTTCATTGACATTACCAGCGCTCAATTTGCCATCACCTGGGATATTGATGTGATTGCGTTCACGAGCGTCAGCAACAACATGCCTTCGTCCGCACTGTTCAATACGACAAATGCTGCGACAGGTACCTTGCTTTTTTCCTGGTTCGATGCCATACCGCCGCTCGGCTTCACGCCACCCGGCCCTCCAGTGGGGTCGATGGTCATGTTCACTATCAATTTTAACGTAGTGGGTGACTATAGTCCAGACCCCGATAATTTCACAAACATTCCCTTCGGAAGTGCCCCCGGTTTCCCGATGGAAATTACCAACACCAGCGGCATCATCCCCAATGGGCTAATCGTGCTCAACCCCGGTAGCGTAACCATTGATGACACGACCGACCCGGTCATCACCTGCCCTGCCAATATCACCGTCACCGCTGCGACAGGCCAAAATTTTGCCGTGGTAAGCTATCCGGCACCCGTGGTGACGGACAACTGCGGAACAGCGACGACGACCTCTGCCCCTGCTTCGGGCAGCAGCTTCCCGGTCGGTACTACGACAGTGAACTGCACGGCAACCGACCCGGCAGGCAACAGTGCTGCGTGTTCGTTTACCGTGACGGTAAACCCCGCTCCGCCCAATCCGGGAGCCGTTATTTTCACGGCAATGGATGTTGTGCTTGACTGTGGCGACACTTTGTTTGATGTCCCGGTCAGGGTGAAAGATTTTGACCAGATGACCAGCGCCCAGTTTGCGCTCGTTTGGGACGAACTGGTGTTTGATTACACCGGGTTCACCGATAGCATCGTTGCCACCGGCCACCCGATTGCGCTCTACAACGACCTGAATGCCAACAACGGGGAGTTCCGCTTCTCCTGGTTCGATGGCGATGGTGTGCCTGGGGAAGACTTGCCCGACAGTACCGTCATTTTCACCCTGCATTTCACTTTGCTGGATGAAAATGATTTGCCCGACACCATCAGGTTCGACAGTTTGCCGAGCTTCCCAGTTGAATTATCGGACACCAGCGGGATATTGGCTCCCGGTGATTATGTTTTTGAAAACAGCATTGTGATATTGGGGGACACGATAGCGCCCGTCATCACCTGCCCGGTTGCCCAAACGCTGCCCGCCAATGCCAGTTGCCAGGCTACCTTGCCCAGCTACACCGGCTTGGCGACTGCCACCGACGATTGCACGGCAACCCCGGATATTGTCATCACACAAATCCCGGCGGCGGGAACGGTCATCAGCGACACCACGCAAATCATGCTGATTGCTGAGGACGAAGCCGGGCTGAAAGATACCTGCACCTTCCAGGTCAACCTGGTGGATGTGACACCGCCCACCATCACCTGCGCTGCCGACATTACCCAGCCTAACGACTTGGACAGTTGCAACGCCGTGGTCACGGTGCCGGCACCGGTTGCCAGCGATAACTGCGTCACCGTCACCGTCACCAATGACTTGCCTGCGGGCAATTTGTTCCCGGTGGGTACGACCACCGTGACGTACACGGCTACCGACGGCAGTGGAAACACGGCAACCTGCGAAGTGGAGGTAACGGTCGAAGATACCGAGGCTCCGGACGTTGCCTGCCCTGCTGATGTTTCGACAACTACGAACACTGGCTGCACGGCCACCGGGGTTGTTTTGGGCACGGCTACGGCCACCGACAACTGCACGGCCAACCCGGCCATCACCAACAATGCGCCCAGTGCTTTCAGCGTGGGCATCACCATTGTGACCTGGACGGCGGAGGATGCTGCGGGCAACACGGCGACTTGCCCCCAGGAGGTGAAGGTCACGGACGATGATGCACCCGTACTGGTTTGCCCGGCAAATATTACGCAAGACAACGACCCCGATAGCTGCAATGCCATCGTGAACTGGACGGTGACAACCCCGACAGACAACTGCGGTATTTCGACATTTACCTCCAATCATTCTCCAGGCGAAACTTTTGCTGTCGGCCCGGCAACCACGGTGACGTACACTGCCACCGATGCGGCAGGCAACGTTACTACCTGCTCGTTCACGGTGACGGTGGAGGATGGGCAAGACCCTGTCCTTGCAGGATGCCCTGCCAACGTTGCCCAGGATAACGACCTGGACAGTTGCAACGCATTGATTACGCTGGTTGCCCCGACTGCCAGCGACAATTGCGGTACGGTGACCATCACCAATAATTTGCCTGCTGGCAACCTTTTCCCGGTGGGTTCAACTACCGTGACCTACACGGCCACCGATGGAGTGGGCAATGATGTGACTTGCCAGGTTACAGTCACCGTCAATGACACCCTTGCCCCTGTCATCACCTGCCCGGCTGATATTTCCCAAAGCACAGATGCCGGTGATTGCACCGCAGTGGTGACTTGGGCAACGCCGACGGCGGTTGATAACTGTGCGAACGTGACCATCACTTGTACGCCACCCTCCGGCACAGCGTTCCCGGTTGGCGACTCGACGGTGGTTTGCATTGCGGAAGATGCCAGTGGGAACAGGGATACCTGTGAGTTTGTCGTGACGGTTTTCGACGGGGAAGCCCCGGCGCTCGACTGCCCCGGCGACACGTTAATCGTGGTTCCGGCTGGTACAGTGGACACCATCATCAACGACATCTACCTGTTTTTTGCAGGGGACAATTGCGGCGTGGACACAATTTACTACCATTTCAGCGGAGCGATTCCCTCCGGTGGCGGCGACGGCGGCGATGCCAGCGGCACCGCTTTTCCGGTCGGGACGACCACGGTAACTTATTTTGTGGAAGACCAGGTGGGGAACATCGACTCTTGTTCTTTCGATGTTACGATTGAGGAAGAAGTAGTGATGACGCTGACCTGTTCTGCTGACCAGGCTATCGATAACGACGCCAACCTGTGTAGCGGCACAGCCAGCGGAGTTACGGCGACGGCCACTCCTCCGACTTCCATCCAGGAGATTTTTTATGAAATAAGCGGAGCTACGGTAGGTGCCGATACGTTGCTGGATGCCAGTGGTGCCTACAATGTTGGCATTTCTGTCGTCACCTTCTACGCAGTGAGCGTGTTGAATGACACCCTCAACTGCTCCGTTTCGGTGACGGTGAACGATACACTGGCCCCTGTTTTCACGAATTGCCCGCTTACCAATCAGGTATTGGACAATACCATCGACAGTTGCGGATTGGTTTTCAGTGGTGCTGTGGTTCCCGTAGCCAATGACAACTGCCCCGGTATCACCTACGCCTACTCGCCTTTGCTCGGCAGCCTGCTTCCTTTGGGGGTCAACACCATTTCGGCAACAGCAACGGATGCCTCTGGCAATAGCGCTTCCTGCACGTATCAATTGGAAGTCATCGACAACCAATCGCCGAAAATTCTTGGTTGTCCGGGCCTGCCCATTGCAACGGTAAACGACCCCGGCGTGTGTGGTGCGGTGGTCAGTTGGCCTGCCGTGACGGCTCAGGATAATTGCAATTTGCTGTCCTTCACGGTTGCCCCGCTCGGTTCGGGCGATTTCTTCCCGGTGCAAACTACCACCGTGACTTACACGGCAGTGGACAACATGGGCAATGTTGGCATTTGCCAATTTGATGTTGTTGTGACCGATACCGAGCCGCCGACGCTTGTTTGCCCAGGCAACCAATCTCCGGTCAACACGGATTTGAACCAATGTTCGGCCCAGGTTACCTGGCCGCAACCTGTGGCTAACGACAACTGTGCAGTGGTGAGCCTGATTTCAAATTTCCCACAAGGACAAATTTTCGATGTGGGGACTGAGACAATTACGTACACAACCACCGATGCGCAAAGCAATGGTGCCACCTGTTCGTTCACGGTGACTGTGGTTGACAACCAGTTCCCGTTTATCCCGGGTATGCCGTCCGATTTCACAGTGGATACGGATCCCGGGGAATGCGGGGCTATCGTGAGTTGGACGTTGCCGAATTTTCCCCTGGACAATTGCGGCATTGAATCGTTTACATCGACCATTCAGTCGGGCACTTTTTTCAATGTGGGCAGCACGGATGTTCAGTACATCGCCATCGATGTGAACGGCAACGTGACGGTTGAAACTTTGACCATCACCGTCGAGGACAACACGTTGCCTGTCATGAACTGCCCCGCCAACATTAACCTCATTGTCAACGGCAACGTCGTTACTGACCCGGACGGGTTTTTGACGGACTACCAACCTGTGACTTGCGACCATATCGAGCTTGAATTTTCAGGAATCATAGCCAGCGACGGGTGCGGTATTTCCTCGCTTACGCAAACGGCAGGTTTGCAGTCTGGCAGTCCTTTCCCGATTGGGGCCACCACGATGACCTTTGTGGCTACCGACAACAGCGGCAACCAGGCAACCTGCTCCTTCGTCATCAATGTTTTGCCTTCGGAAGTACCGCCTGCGATGGCTTCCTCGTCAGAGGTTTGCGAGGGAGGGGATGTGTCGTTCACCGTGGGTACGATACCCGGAGCTACGTACACCTGGACGCATGAAAGCGGCACTACGGTTGCCAACCAGCCGAATTTCACTTTGACCAACGTGACGCTCAGTCAGGCCGGGGAGTACACCGTATTGATTTCTCTTCCGTATTGTGAAACAGAATACGTCGTCGAAATCGGGGTGAACCCGCTGCCACAGCCGGCAATTACCGCCAACGACCTGCTTTGCTCGGATGGCAGTGTACCGCTTAACCTGTCTGCCAGCGATGCGGGCAATACCGGGGCGGTGCTGTGGAATTGGGTGTTCCCCGACGGCTCACCCCATTCAGGTCAGAACCAGACCGTCCTGAACCCGACGGTGGATGATTCGGGGATTTACACGGTGACGGTGACGGATGCCAACGGCTGTTCGGCCTCGGTCAGCGAGTTGGTCATAGTTTCCGATGGTCCGACCATGCCTACGTTGAATGGAACCACCGCCAGCGCATGTCTTGGCGACCAATTCACCCTTTTTGGGCAACTTTTCAGTGGCGGCAGCGTCAGCTACCATTGGTATGCGACGCCTGCTGCGGGTAGTGGTTTGGTACAAATCAACAACCCGATTCAAAGTGTACCGCCGACAGCCCCCGGCACCTACACGTATCATTTTTATGTAGTGGTGGATGGCTGTACGTCCGATACCGCCGAGTGGGTGGTGAACGTGGAAGCGGCCCCCAATGTGGTGCTTGGCACGGTCGGCCAGATACTCTGCGTGGACGGCACCACCGATGTCACCCTGACGGAAACAGGCGGCCAGGCAACCTCCTGGCAGTGGTTCGACCCCGCTGGCAACCCGCTACCGGGCAACTCGCCGAGCCTCGTTTTGCAGGACGTAACTGCCTCCACATCAGGCGCTTACAAAGTGACTGCTTCTACCAACAACGGTTGTGAAACGACGGCAACCATTCAAGTGACCATTACGAACGCACCCAGCCAGGCTGCGCAACTTTTTGCCAGCGCCACTGCTGTTTGCGACGATGGTAGCGTGACGCTGACGGGCACGCCGTACCCGTCAGGCACGACCTACCTGTGGACGGGGGCAAACCTGCCGCCGTTCCCCCAAAACCTGAGCAGCATTACCGTGCAGCCGGGCCAGTCTGGCACGTACACCTTTGGGGCATTGGTCAACGGTTGTCCGACGGACGTTGTCTCGATTGATATTGTGGTGGAGGACAGCCCGACGGTGAGCATCACCGTCAATGGCGATGTCACGTGTGTGGACGGAACGACATCCATTCAGTTGGTTCCAAATGCTTCCAGCGCCACTTCGTGGGAATGGAAGGATGAAGACGACATCGTAGTCGCCATGACGGAAACGCTGGTTTTGGTGAACGTAAATTCTTCAAATTCCGGCACGTACACCCTGACAGCCAGCACCGACATCGGATGCAGCGGCAGTGGCAACATTCAGGTGGACATCACCAATGCCTTGACCGGGTTGACTGCTTCGGTTCTTGGCACCAGTTGCGAAGATGGTACGCTGGTGTTCGAAGCCAGCACCATTGCAGGGGCAACTTACCAGTGGTTCAGGAATAATGGAAATTTTTCCAACGTTCAAAACCCGACGATACCGAATGCGACGCTGTTCGATGAAGGCACTTACCAGGTGGTGGCCCTATTGAATGGCTGTGCCGACACGGCCAGCGTGGTGGTGGACTTGTTGAGTGCACCAACCGCCGTGGACGAGTTTGTGCTGGGCAACATCAATATTCCGCAGAGTTTCAACGTGGTGGTCAACGACCTGCTGGATGCCAACGAGCCTTACACCATCAACATACTTAATCAGCCACTGAACGGCACCGTCACGTACGATGGCGACGGCGTTTTGACCTTCTACCCAAATACGGACTTCTGGGGGACTGACAATATGGTGTACCAAATATGCTACATCAACTGCCCCGACTTGTGCGACATCGCAACGGTTTCATTAGAGATTGTGGATGACAAAGAATGCCTGATAACCACCGTCATTACACCGAATGGCGATGGCATCAACGACATTTTTGAAATCTCTTGCGTTGGCAGTTTTCCGAAGAATACCTTGATAGTTTTCAACCAATGGGGCGACAAGGTGTACGATGCGGCGCCATACGAAAACGACTGGCAGGGCACTTACGAAGGCCGTGATTTGCCGGATGGCACCTATTTTTTCATATTCCAAAGAGATCATGGCGAGCCTGCGCAAAAAGGATTTGTCATGATTTACCGATAAAAACCAGGGATGGGCGATGGGTTTTGAGTGGGTAAACGACCACTCAAAACCCATCGCCCGGAACTTATAACTTAAAGAAAATGAAGCAATTATCCACCATCATATTCCTCCTGCTTTCCGTTAGCCTTTGGGCGCAGCAGGAGCCACATTACACGCATTTCATGTACAACCAGCAGTTGTACAACCCGGCTTATGTCGGTAGCCGCAACACCCCTTCGTTCACCGGGATACACCGCAGCCAGTGGATTGGCTTCGAGGGTGCCCCGTACTCGGAGGTGCTGAGTTTTCAGACGCCCATCATGAAGCAACGCGCAGGCGTGGGCGGTACCATATCCCGTTATGCCATTGGCGTAACGTACTCCTGGTACGCTTCGGCGGCTTATTCTTACAACATCCGACTGACGCAAGACCTCGACCTGCGGTTGGGTTTGCACACAACGATTGAGTACCTGGGCATAGATTTTCACGACCCAAAAGTGGTTACCACATCTCAGAACGACCCTTCCTTGTCCGATGGCACTTTTCAGGATGATTACGTCTGGAACGTGGGCGGTGGGATGTACCTGACTTATAAAAAAATGTTCTACCTCGGTGCTTCGGCACCGCAGATTTACCCGAACAACATTGGTTTCAATGACTTGACACAGGTCTCTGCCCAGATGGCCCCGCACCGCTATTTTAACCTGGGCGCTGCCATACCGGCAGGCGACCAGTTGGAAGTGATGCCCAATATTTTGGTGAAATGGGTGGACCAAGCCCCGTTCGATTTCGACGTCAACCTCAGTGTTCGCTACCTCCAGAAACTGACTGCCGGGCTGTCCTATCGGGCAGGCGGCAACAAGTTCGTCGAGAGCATTGACGCGCTCTTGTTTTTTCAGATTAGCCCGAAATTCGGTGCCGGTCTTGCATACGACCTGACGCTCTCCGATGTGCGGGATTACCAGTCCGGCACGGTGGAATTGCTGCTGCGCTACGACCTGCGGGACGAAAAAGGCGACCTCGAAAACCCGAGATATTTTAAGAAAAAGTAGAAACATACTGGTTATGCCTGAAATTGGCATCCTGTTTTTGGCATAAGTTGTTGATTTTCAATGTAGTGAGTATCGACAACCACGTATCTGCAAACCTGCCCAAGCGGCACCGATTACTTGAGGACTACCAGATGCCCTCCCTGGCATTTACTAACGGAGTACAGACCTAAGTTTACACGAAAAGATCATGAAAAAATTAACCACACTTTTGACAACCCTGTTGAGTTTCCTTTCATTGACAGAGGTATGCGGCCAGATACCGCTCGGCGATGAAAGGATCGTGCTGACCAACGAGCGGCGGGTCAATTCAGACGAGTTGGAGTACAGCCCCGTTTTTTACAAAGACGGCATCGTGTTCATATCGACCCGGCATGAGAGCCTGCTTTATGAGGTAAAAGACAAAAACGCAGGCGGCATCAACATCATGTCCATTTATTGGTCACAACGCGATGAGGAAGGCTTTTTGCAGGCCCCGGAAGTATTCTCCAATGAGCTTTTGACACGGATGCATGAAGGCCCGCTGACTTTCGACCCCACCGCAAGCACCATTTATTTCACCCGTAACGAACTCGTTGAATTGGCACCGGATAACCTGAAAAAACTTCAGGTATATCAGGCCGAGAAAGACAGCAACGAGATTTGGGGGAACATCCAAAAGTTGCCTTTCAACAACAAGGATTTCAATTTTCTGCATCCGACGGTTTCTGCCAATGGGGACATGATGGTCATTGCATCCGACGTGCCCGGGGGCTACGGTGGCATGGACTTGTACCTTGTGAAAAAAACAGGGAATACCTGGAGCCAAATGGTGAATTTAGGCCCCACCATCAACACACCTGGGAACGATGTGTTCCCGTACCTCGGAGCGGATGGGGCGCTTTATTTCTCCTCCGACGGGCATGGTGGCTACGGCAATCTTGACCTCTTCTTCACCGTGCTGAACAAGGCCAACCAGAAGTGGAGTACGCCGGTAAACCTGGAGTCGCCCTTCAACACATCGTCCGACGACTTCGGGTTCATTGTGGACAGGGACAACAAAAACGGCTATTTCTCTTCCGACCGAAAGGGCGGCTTTGGCTCCGACGACATTTACGGGTTCTACATTGAAGGAAATTCCCAGCAGCCATTCGCCTCCAACCGCAACCTTGACAGCTTGGTCATCAAAGATGCAAGCGGCAATCCGATGGAGGGTGTGACCATCAGTGCCATCAATTTTGATGAAATATCGCTCTCGTCCGGCGATAAGCAATTGGTCAACCTGCTGCCTGGCGATGGTGGAAAAGACAACTTTATCCTCGATGTGAATTCAGGTGAAATGGGCCAGTCGGCCAATACGGGCACCGATGGGAAAGCCGACCTTGACCTTCGCCGGGGAGGCAACGTGATAAAAATTGCGAAAGACGGCTATCTGCCTGAATACGTGGTAGTTACGCCTGAAACAGATTTGAGCAAATTAGACATTAAACTCCGCAAGGCCGCAAACTGCGTGGCTTTGAACGGTGAGGTATTGTACCAAAGCAACCAAAATTTTGTTTCCGGTGCGGAGATACATATCGTAGATGTTGAAAGCAACGAAGCCATCGTCATCTACAGCGACCGGCTCGGCAAATTTGACTACTGCCTCTCCTGCAACCGCACTTTCAGCATCTATGCCGTGCGCAACGGGGCGAATTCGGCACCGGGCATTGTTTCGACAAAGGAAATCCCCTGCACACCCGGTGAGAAAATCAACCTGACACTCTACCTCGGTGGAGCGACGTTGTACGCCGGCATGACGATCCAACTGCCCAACATCTACTTTAATTTTGACGATGCCTCCCTGCGCCCTGACGCTTACCGCGACCTCGACGAAGTGGTGGGCATGATGAACAATTATCCAGGCATGAAGCTGGAACTGGCTTCCCACACGGATGCTCGTGGTAGCACGGCCTATAATCTCGATTTATCAAAGCGCCGTTCTGCCAGCGTGTTGAAGTATTTGACTTCGAAAGGGGTGGATGGCGGCCGCCTCGTGCCATGGGGGTATGGAGAAGGACAGATACGGAATCGCTGCACTAACGGCGTGGCCTGTACGGAACGGGAGCACCAGTACAATCGTCGCACGGAAGTAAAAATCCTCGAACTGAACGCGCCGGAAGAGATGGATGTGATGCCGATAGCTGATAACGGAGGCGTTGGGGAAAGTACCGAAGAATCTTCACCGGGCGAGCCGGACGCCGGCAAAGGCGGGGAAGAATTGGTGACACCCGAAGCGTTGCCAGTACGTGCGGCTGATGATTTTGGCAACAGCGGGTCCTTTGCTGTTATTGCAGGCACTTTCGCCAATCAGGATTTTGCCGTGAGGCGGTCAAACCTCCTGAACGGGCTTGGGTACACTGAAACCTCGATTGTGAAACAATCGAGGAACGGCCTCTACGCTGTTTTGGTAAATTCGTTTGATACCAAAACCTCGGCTTTCGGTTTGGTGAAAAAATTGGCCAACCAACAGCTTAGTGCCTACGTTTTGAAACTATGAACTATGAACTATGAACTATGAACTATGAACTATGAACTTGACATCCGTTCATCGTTCATAGTTCAATCGTTCATCGTTATCAAACGAGCCTTTGCTGTACAGCGAACTTAACGAGTTCAGTGCTGGAATTGAAATCTAATTTTCGGAGAATGTTTTTCCGGTGCGTCTCCACGGTGTGCTTGCTGATGTAGAGAGTCTGGCCGATGCGCTGGCTGCTGAGGCCCCGGCTGATGAGCACAAGAATTTCCTGCTCACGGCGGGACAGCGCCAACCGTTTGCGGAAGTCGTCATTCAATTCGGGATGGTGCGGGACCGGTACAGCATCAGAATGGGCTTGCCCGGCTGTTGTTACGTAAATTTCACCGCTAAAAACTGTCAGGATTGACTCTGCTATTTCCTCGGGGGAAGCTGTTTTTGGCAGGAAACCAGCAGCGCCTTCGTGAACGAGCGACCTGACAAGCTCTGGTGAATAGTAGGATGAGAAGGTGAGGACTTTTACCCAGGGTGCGTTTTTTTTCACCCAGGCGATGTTTTCGTAAAAATCCTTGCCAGGCATGTTCAGGTCAAGCAGCAGGACGTTGGGACGGGCCTGGAGCATGGTTTGAGCCATTTCGTCGCCCGAAATGGCGGTGCCGACCACTTGAAAATCAGGCCGCTTTCCAAGAATACACGAGACACCGTGTAGAACGATGGGGTGGTCATCGGCAATGAACACCTTGATTTGTTGATGTTTGTTCATGGGAAAAGGATTAAGTTAAACAATCGAATCATATAACCAAGTGTTCTGCAAGTGGTGGCAGTTTACCAGGAGACCAATTTAGATGCATGGATACGTGAACAACGCAAGCGTTGTGTTGTGGAGGCAGTACGGGGGTAGAAAATACCAAAACTGCCTCGAGGGCAAGATGTTTCTAAATCGGTTACTGGAAAAACGCCGCAATTTACTCAAATGCTTTTACTAAAGCAAATCATGTAAAAATGGCAATCAGTTTCACTGGCTCAGATTGAAAGAACCCATTTCAAAAGATATTAGAACAAATTTTGCAACTATGATGGAGCAAACTAAAACCACAGATCAATTGAACCGTGAAATCGTCACGTTGCGCAGGGAGAATAAAGCGCTTTCTGCCCAACTTGCGGTACACCGCAAGGTTTTTCGGGAGGTGAACATGGCCCTGGGTGCTACTGGCGATATCAGCCAACCCACTGGCAACAATGAACCTGTTTTAAAAGCCCTGGAGGAAAATGAACAGTTGAAAAGTCAGCTTAAAATTTTCCGCCTGACGGAACGCGAGAAGGAAGTTTTGAAACTTATCGTCAACGGCTTCACCTCAAAAGAAACCGCTGACCGCCTGAATATCAGCAAGTTAACGGTGGACACCCACCGCAAGCACATCCAGCAAAAACTCGGCGTTTCCAAAACGGTTGACCTCATCAAGCTGGCCATGCAATCCGGCATCGCCTGATTTTCGGGTCAAAACTTTTTCAAAGAAGGGGCAAAACGCTGGGAAACTTTCCGGTGCTTTGCCCCTTCTTTTTTAGCGCATTTCACATGGACAACCTGAAAAAAATCACGGCCTACTGCGAAGCCCACACCACGCTCCCGCTCCCGGAGTTGCAGGAACTGGAGCGGGAAACCCACCTGCGCACACTGTCGCCCCAGATGATGAGTGGCAGGCTCCAGGGCCAGCTGCTCACACTGTTTTGCACCCTCGTCCGGCCAAAATCGGCGCTGGAAATCGGCACTTTCACCGGCTACGCCAGCATTTGCATCGCAAGAGGACTGGCCGAAGGCGGCACCCTGCACACCATCGAAGTGAACCCGGAAATGGCGCTCATCAGCCAAAAATATTTTGAAAAA